>SVLW01000068.1 GCA_015067705.1 Oscillospiraceae bacterium | reverse complement strand
CCCAAGGAATCCGAAACGGTGCGGCGTGGATCACCGGGGCCGCGCGGGAAATCTTTGCCGCGTATCTGCGCAGCCGGATTTTGGAATCCGGATTTCTGCTGCTCTGCTGTCTGCCGGGGCTGCTGCGTTGCCGGATCCCCTATGCGCTGCTCTTCTCCGTGCTCATCAGCATTGGCAATCTGATCCCCTTTCTGGGCTCCCTGCTGGCTACCGGATTCTGCGTACTCCTGCTCCTGGCCATTGCACCGGTCAAGGCGCTGTGGTTCGTGCTCTTCATTCTGGCGCTGCAGCAATTGGATAACGCGGTGATCTATCCCCGGATCGCCGGGGCCAGTCTGGGCCTTCCGGCGGTGTGGTCGGTGACGGCAGTACTCATAGGCGCCAGACTCTGCGGCGCGGCAGGGGCCTTTCTGGGAGTGCCGGTCATGGCGCTCTGCTGGCGGCTGGCGATGGAGGCCGCCGGGAAAAGGTCTCCCACGCCTTGACAGAACCGCCTCCCTTACAGTAAAATGAGGAAGACGAAAATACGGGAGGCCATCATGAAAGATCTGCGCGATATTTCACTTTTTTTACTGGATATGGACGGCACCATTTACCTGGGTGACCGTGTGTTTGACTGCACCATGCCCTTTTTGAACCTCTTGAAGGAGCAGGGCAAGCGCTATATGTTTCTGACCAACAATTCCACCCGCAACCGCTATGCCTATCGGGAGCGCCTGACCAAAATGGGGATCCCGGTGGACGAGGACGGCGTGTTCACCTCGGGCGAGGCCACCACGATTTACCTGAATCGGCAGAAGCCCGGCGCACGGATCTTCCTCCTGGGTACGCCCTCTTTGGAAGAGGAATTCCGGGAGGCGGGCTTTATCCTGACCGAGGAAAACATCGACTATGTGGTGCTGGGCTTTGATATCTGCCTGACCTATGAGCGGCTCTGCAAGCTCTGCGATTTTGTGCGGGCGGGCGTGCCCTTCATCGCCACCCATCCGGACTTCAACTGCCCCACGGACGGCGGATTCATCCCGGATGTCGGCTCCATGCTGGCTCTGGTGGAGGCCTCCACCGGCAGACGACCGGACTATATCGTGGGCAAGCCCAACCGCGGCATCATCGACGCCCTGTGCGAAAAATACAAGCTCCGCCATGAGGACATCGCCATGGTGGGCGACCGGATCTATACCGATATCGCCGTGGGCGTGAATGCCGGCGTCACCAGCATTCTCGTGTGGTCCGGCGAATCCACGCCGGAGGATCTGGCCAAATCCGACGTGAAGCCGGATTACATCTTCGATGATCTCTCCGGTATTACGGAGCAGATTCGGTAAGACGCCACCCCTCAGATAAAGGTTCATAAAACGGCAAATCCGACCCATGATTACGATCATAGGTCGGATTTTTTGTGGTTTGCTTTTATTCGTTCAGGAAAGTGGAAGTTAACGAATCCCTTCTTTTAATTCTGCAAAGAACCTGTTGGTAAAGACGTTCATCTCCTCATACATGGGAATGGTTTCGGGTAGATAGCATTTGTTTTGGTTCAGCACATTCTTTTCCATATAGTTCAGGGTATCGATCAAAGATTGCCCCCTAACGGAACCTGTAATCAAAGTTTTTACAATTAAGTATGTCTTTCCGCCCTCTAACACATGAGCATCGTGCAAAATCTTTCCTTCAATCGTTTCGGGTATTTCGTTTCTTTGGGACTCCCATGCCACTTTCAATGTTTTAGAAATTCTCTCTTCATCATAATTCTGTTCCAACATCCACTGTTTTATTTTTGCTTCGTCCTTGTATATGAAGCCATGAAAATATATTGCCAGTTTCAAACATTCTTCATCAACGACGTAGCTACATTGAGAGAGTATTCTATTAACCATTCTTTGGACCAATTCAATGTGCCACATATTATGCATGATATCTTTGTCTGCATAATACGGCTCAACAAATTCAAATAAGGCTTTATCGTTTATCATTTCTACGCTCCATCATATTCACGTTCATCTACTAAGAAAATATCAAATAAGCAGGAACAGGCACCGCAGAACGCTCTGCTGTGCCTGTTTTCTGTTTAATCATCAGAGTCTCATAAAGTGATCCTCTTAAAACTTGAATATCACGCCAACCACGGCGGCGCCCAGGAGGAAGAGGGCGGGGTGCCATTTGGTTTTCTTGGTGCCGATGTACACCGCTGCCGCCAGGAGGATGGCCTTCAGACTGAACATATCGAGCCAATTGCCGGAGGCGCGGAAGAGATCCAGGCGAATGACCGACATGGTGAGCACGGACACAAATGCCGCGCCGATCATGCCCACAGACGCCGGACGGAGACCGTAGAACACATTTTTCACGGTCTGGTTGTCCTTGAATTTCTTTAAGAAACTGGCCACGATGATAATGATCACAATGGCGGGCATAATGAGACCCAGAGTTGCCACAACGGAGCCCAGAGGGCCGGCGGAAGTGAAACCAACGTAAGTGGCCATATTGACGCCGATGGGGCCGGGGGTGGACTCAGAAATCGCCACCATATTGGCAAGTTCGTCATAAGTAAACCAGCCGGTTTTGTCGGACATATTATAAAGGAACGGCAAAGTCGCCAGACCGCCGCCTACGGCAAAGAGACCGGTCTTGAAGAATTCCCAGAAAAGCTGAAGATAAATCATTTACTTCGCCGCCTTTCTCATGCGCAGAGTCTGCACGAGCACGCCGGCCACGCCTGCAGCCAGCACCAGAAGCACCGGGGAAATGTCCAGGAATACCATCAGCGCCAGCACCACGGCGAAAATCACCATGGTAGGCTTATCAATGACAGCCTTTTTCCAGAGCTTTGAAACCGCATTGAACACCAGCACGCACACACCCACACGCACACCGGCGAAAGCATGCTGCACCCAGGCAATATCCGCGAAGTTCTGCAGGAATGCGGCGATCAACGTGATGATCAGCACGGAGGGAGAAACCACGCCCAGGGTCGCCACGATGCCGCCCGGGATGCCCTTGCGCTGATTGCCGATGAAGGTGGCCACGTTCACGGCGATGATGCCGGGGGTGCACTGACCGATGGCGTAATAATCGGACAGCTCATTCTCCGTGGTCCAGCCGCGCTTCTCCACCACCTCCCGCTGGAGGATCGGCAGCATGGCATAGCCGCCGCCGAAGGTCAGTCCGCCGATACGGGCGAACGTCAGAAACATATCGAGATATTCGTTTTTCATAAACGCTCCTTTATTTCGTTTCCTTTTGTAACAGGGGCTTTAAGAACTGGCCGGTGTAGGAAGCCTCGCATGCCGCCACTTCCTCCGGGGTGCCGGCGGCCACAATGGTGCCGCCGCGATTGCCGCCCTCGGGACCCAGATCGATCAGCTGGTCCGCCACCTTGATGACTTCCAGATTGTGCTCGATCACCACCACGGTGTTTCCCGCATCCACCAATGCCTGCAGCACGTCGATGAGCTTGTGCACATCCGCCACATGAAGGCCGGTGGTAGGCTCGTCCAGCACATAGATGGTGCGGCCGGTGGCGCGGCGGGAGAGCTCGGTCGCCAGCTTCACGCGCTGTGCTTCACCGCCGGAGAGGGTGGTGGAGGGCTGGCCCAGCTTGATATACCCAAGGCCCACTTCCTGAAGCGTCTTGATCTTCCGATGGATCTTCGGCACATTCTCGAAGAAGTTCATGGCCTCCTCCACGGTCATGTCCAGCACTTCATAGATGTTCTTGCCCTTATAGCGTACTTCCAGCGTTTCGCGGTTATAGCGCTGACCATGGCACACGTCACAGGGGACGTAGATATCCGGCAGGAAGTGCATCTCAATTTTCAGAAGGCCGTCGCCGGAGCAGGATTCACAGCGGCCGCCGCGGACATTGAAGGAGAAGCGCCCCGGGCCATAGCCGCGCATCTTGGCGTCCTGGGTGCGGGCGAAAAGCTCCCGGATATCGCCGAATACACCGGTATAGGTGGCCGGATTGGAGCGCGGCGTGCGGCCGATGGGCGACTGGTCGATGTTGATGATCTTGTCAAGATACTCGATACCGTCGATGCGGTCATGCTTGCCCGGCCGCTGGCGGGCGCCGTTCAGCTCATAGGCCAGACTCTTATAGAGAATCTCGTTGATGAGAGAGGATTTGCCGGAGCCGGACACGCCGGTGATGCAGGTCAGGGTGCCAAGCTTGATCTCGGCATCCACGTTTTTCAGATTATTCTCCGCGGCGCCGCGGACCACGATGCTGTTGCCGGTGCCGGTGCGGCGGCACTCCGGCAGATCGATGCGGCGGCGGCCGCTTAAATACTGGCCGGTGAGGGAATCGGGACAGGCCTTGATCTCCTCCACGGTACCGGTGCAGACGATCTCGCCGCCGTGGACGCCGGCGCCGGGGCCGATATCGATGATATGATCGGCGGCGTACATGGTGTCCTCATCGTGTTCCACCACCACCAGGGTATTGCCCAGATCCCGCAGACGGCGCAGGGTGGCAAGTAACTTCTGATTATCCCGCTGGTGGAGACCGATGGAGGGCTCGTCCAGAATATAGAGCACACCCATCAGGGACGAACCGATCTGGGTGGCCAGGCGGATCCGCTGGCTCTCGCCGCCAGACAGTGTACCGGAGGCACGGGAAAGCGTGAGATAATCAAGACCCACGCTGACCAAAAATCCCAGTCGCTCTCTGATTTCCTTCAGAACCTGGTGGGCGATCATTTCTTCCTTGGGGGTCAACTGCAGCTCGTTCATAAAGCGCAGGGCTTCCGTAATGGACAGGCAGCAGTATTCATAGATATTCATGCCGCCCACCGTCACGCCCAGCACTTCTTTTTTCAGGCGCTTGCCGTGACAGTCGGGACAGGGAATCTCGGACATATATTCTTCCAGTTCGGCCCGCATCCAGGCGCTGTCGGTGTATTTATGGCGGCGCTCCAGATTGGGGATGATGCCCTCATAATTCTGCATGATGGGCTTTTTGAGATTAGGGAATTGGATGGCGAGTTTCTCGCCATGGTTGCCGTAAAGGAGCATGTGCACGATCTCCTGCGGCAGATCCCGGACCGGCACATCCAGAGAAAATCCGTAATGCTCAGCAAGTGCCCGGAAGGTGCAGCCCGCCACGCTGTCCGGATCGCTGGTGTTCCATCCCGTGGCCTTGATGGCGCCCTCGTTGATGGAAAGCTCCGGCTTTGCAATAATGATATCCGGGTCAAACTTCATCTGCATGCCAAGGCCGGTACAGGTGGGACAGGCGCCATAGGGATTGTTGAAAGAAAATGCACGGGGGGAAAGCTCTTCAATCGAAATGCCGCAGTCCGGGCAGGCGTAATTCTGGGAGAAGAGCAAAAGCTCACCGCCCACAATATCCGCCATCACAAGACCGCCGGACAGCTTTGCCGCAGCCTCGATGGAGTCGGTCAAACGGGAACGGGCATCGTCACGAATCACAATGCGGTCCACCACGATCTCGATGGAGTGCTTCTTCTTTTTATCCAGCTTGATCTCCTCGCCCAGATCCAGGATCTCACCATCCACGCGGGCGCGGACGTAGCCCGAGCGCTGGGCTTCCTCAAAGATCTTGGCGTGCTCGCCCTTTCTGGCGCGTACCACGGGAGCCAGTACGGAAAGCCGCGTACCGTCACCCAGACCCATCAGCTGGTCAATGATCTGGTCGATGCTCTGCTGGCGGATCTCCTTGCCGCACTTGGGACAGTGCGGGATGCCGATGCGGGCCCAGAGCAGGCGCAGATAGTCATAGATCTCCGTCACCGTACCCACGGTGGAACGGGGGTTTTTGGACGTGGTTTTCTGGTCAATGGAAATAGCAGGGGAAAGCCCCTCGATATAATCCACATCCGGCTTTTCCATCAGTCCCAAAAACTGACGGGCATAGGCGGAAAGGGACTCCACATAGCGGCGCTGTCCCTCGGCGTAGATGGTGTCAAAGGCCAGACTGGATTTACCGGAGCCGGAAAGTCCCGTGAACACCACCAGTTTATCGCGGGGGATCTCCACATCCACATTTTTCAGATTATGTTCTCTCGCACCCTTGATGCGAATTTTCTCCATCATTGCTGTCTCTCCCGATTTCTCGTTGATTTTACGCTGACG
>SVLW01000013.1 GCA_015067705.1 Oscillospiraceae bacterium | reverse complement strand
TCGCTGACCTTCTTGGCGGTATCCATGGAATCATTGCCGCCGATATAGAAGAAATAGCCGATATCATGGGCGCGGAACACCTCGATGATCCGGGCAAAGTCCGGACTGCCCGCATCGCTGAGCTTATAGCGGCAGGTGCCGATAGAGCCGGAGCAGGGGGTATATTTGAGGTAAGAGAGTTCCCGCTGGTCCTGTGCATAGAGGTCAATGAGCTCCTCCAGGAGCACGCCCTCGATGCCATGATAGGCGGCGTAGAGTCGGTCAATACGGTCGGGATAGCTGCGGCAGGCATCAATGACGCCCTGTAAAGAGGCGTTGATCACCGGCGAGGGGCCGCCGGACTGGGCAACCAGAGCATTTCTTCCCATAAAAGAAAACTCCTTTCTTTGATCAAAAAAATGACGGGTCATGCGACCCGCCATTTTAGGGATTTCAAGCCATTTGCCGCGGCGGAGCGGCAGAGAGGGATCGCCCGGATCACATCATCCGGACTGCGTAATAGACCGCCATCAGGAAGACCACAGCCAGCGTCACCAGAGAAAGCGCCAGCATACCGGAACCCGGGATCAGGAAGGCCACGATCAGCAGAACCGCCAGAAGGCCCAGGAACAGGAAAGACGCGGCATACTCTGCATCCGGCATCAGAATCCGCAGCTTGCGGCCACGCATCTTCAGTTCGCCGTCGTGCTTCTTTAAGAGGAAGAACAGCACGGCCAACAGCGCCGTCACCACAAAGAAGGCGATCTGTGCCAGGATAAAGCGCACAGAACCCTGATAGAACTGGCCAAAGCGCCAGAAGTAAAGTGCCAGCAGAACGCCATAGGTTGCCAGCAGGCAGAACTCCCGCTGGTAGATCATGTAAATGAGATAAAGCACTGCCAGCGCAGGGATGGCAATATAGAGGAACTGGATGGCGCTTGTATAGTTGCCGTAAAGGATCAGGAAAGAGGAGACGGCGGCCACTGCGGAACAGACGGCGATGCCGTGACCGGTGACGATTTTGCCGCTCAGGTCGCGGCCGTTTTTGCGATCCAGAACTTCTTTCAGGATACCCAGGATCACGCCGATGATGGCGGCGATGCCCAGGACATGCGTGGCATAATAGACGCCCAGGAAGGAGCCCGCGTGATCAAGTCCGCGGCCAATCAGTAAAAGCAGGAACGTCATGGCAAACGCCAGAGAGAACACCACCATAATCTTATTGGTGATAAAATCGGTTCTGGTGAGATTTTCAGAATTTTTAGCCAAGTGGAAACACAACCTTTTCTATTTTTCTGGAAAGGACTCAATAAGAGTCCGTATGATACAAAATCATGGTCACCGTGCCGATGGCAGCGGTCTCACAGCGGAGAATCCGGGGACCCAGATGCGCGGTGAAAAGTCCGGCGGCCTTTGCCGCTTCGGCCTCTTCCTCGGAAAACCCGCCCTCGGGGCCCACCACGGCCGCCGCCGTGCGGAAGGGCTTTTCCCCCAACAGGGTTTTCAGAGAGGTACCGCCGTGCTCATAGAAGAAGAGCGGCATATCGCTGGCCGCGGCATCCTTCAGCATGGCAGAGAAGGAGAGAAGGCCCGTGACCTCGGGGATCCGTCCCCGATAGGACTGGCCGGCGGCCTCCGCCGCGATGCGGCGCAGCCGCTGCAGGCGCTTCTCAAATGCCCGTGTGTCCGGATCCGGGATACAGCGGGAACTGCGATAGACACAGATGCGCGCCGCACCCAGTTCCACCGCCTTCTGCACCACGAGCTCCAGCTTGTCGGACTTGGGAAGGGCCATATAGAGCGTCACTTCCGTTTCCGGCTCCGCAGGACACCGCTCACTGGACAAGATCTCCGCTTCCACCAGAGAAGGGGAGGAGGAGAGAATGCGGCAGGTATAATCGGTGGCCTCTCCGTCACAGACGGTGAGCAGTTCGCCCGGGCGCATCCGCAGAGTTTTGGCAATATGTGCGGCGTTGTCGCCGTCCAGCAAAACGCTTCCCTCCCGCAGAGCGGCAGGATCCACAAAGAACTTCGGCATAAAGTCACTCCGTTCGCCGCATAGCGGCAATTACACACACTACCTCATATCTTACCAAATGATTCGCTTTTTGTCCAGTAGGTTCCGGCATTTTCTTACAGGAATTGCGCTTGTATTCCGGGGGTGGGGATGGTATAATAGGAGAAACATGATGAAGAAAAGCATTTTTGGGAGGCTTTTATGGATTTTATCGAAATGTCGATCAAGACCGCCAGCGAAGGCGTGGATCTTCTGGTGGCGGTACTTGAGGATATGGGCATCCGCGGCTTTACCATCGAGGACAGCCAGGATTTCAATGCCTTTATTGAGTCTGTCACGCCCCACTGGGATTATGTGGACGAAGACCTCATGCAGAAGATGACCGATGCGCCCACTGTGGTGAAGATCTATCCCCCGGAGAACGACCAGGGTCATCAGCTGGTGCAGGATGTGCTTCAGAAGCTCGAGGAACTGAAAAAATGTGAGATGGCCCCCATGCTGGGAGAGCTGTCCGTCTCCTTCGGCAATGTTCGGGAAGAGGATTGGGCCAATGCCTATAAGAAGTATTATAAGCCCTTCCCCGTGGGCGAGCGTCTTGTGATCAAGCCCTCCTGGGAGGAGTATGAGAATGTGGATAACCGCGTGGTGCTGGAGATCGATCCGTCGTCCTCCTTCGGTACCGGTTCTCATGAGACCACCAAGCTTTGTCTGACCCTGATTGAAAAGACCGTGAACCCCGGCGACCGTGTCCTCGATATGGGCTGCGGCAGCGGTATCTTAGCCACCGCCGCTATGCTGCTGGGTGCCGAGCACGTCACTTGTGTGGACATCGACGAGCACTGCATCACCACCACCCGGGAGAATCTGGCCCGCAATGGCTTTGACGAGTCCGTCTGCCGCGCCTTCTGCGGCAACGCCATTTCCGACACGGCACTTGCCGACGCCATCTGCGAGGAACAGTATGACATGATCGCCGCCAACATCGTGGCGGACGTCATCATCGCCATGCGCGGCCTGTTCCGTCGCTGCCTGAAGCCCGGCGGCACGCTTCTGACCTCCGGCATCATCGGCCCCCGCGCCGAAGAAGTCCGGCAGCAGCTGGAAAATGCCGGCTTCACCATCCGCGAACGCTTTGAAATGAATGATTGGGTGCTTTTCCTGATCACGCTGTAACAGTTTCCGCCGCAGGGGTGCGCCCCCTGCGGCGGATTGTCTAAGAAGGAGAATCGATATGAACATATGTCCGATGTGTCCGGAGGATTGGCCTGGTGTCTGGGAAATCTATCGGGCCAGCATTGATGCCGGGAACACAACCTTTAGCACCCACTATCCCACCTGGGAAGAATGGGACGCAGGCCACCATCCGTCTTGCCGGTATGTCGCGTGTATCGAGGATCAAGTGGCTGGATTTGTGGCAGTCAGTCCAACTTCGCAAAAGCCACATTATCGCGGTGTAGTGGAAGTGATGGTTTATGTGGCTGAAGAGCACCGTCATAGTGGAATCGGCACCACATTACTATGTAAACTCATTGAGGATGCACAGAAACAGGGGATATGGTGTCTATACTCCTCCATCTTTTCTTCCAATGTTCCCAGCATCCGACTGCACGAAAAATGCGGCTTCCGCAAAATCGGATATCGGGAACGCATTGCAAAGGATCGTTTTGGAAACTGGACGGATACGACTTTGATGGAGTATCGCTTCCCGGACGAGGAATAAACAAAAAGTGCGTGGATCATTTGATCCACGCACTTACTTTATCATATCACTTATGCGATGGCAGCCTTTGCCTGATCGCAGAGAGCGGCGAAAGCGGCCTTGTCGGAGACAGCCAGCTCGGCCAGCATCTTGCGGTTCATGGTAACGCCAGCCTTCTTGAGGCCATACATGAAGCGGGAGTAGTTCATGCCGTTGACCTTTGCCTGAGCGCTGATACGGGTGATCCACAGCTTACGGAAGTCGCGCTTCTTCAGTCTGCGGGAGACGTATGCATACTTCAGGGACTTCATGACAGCCTGATTGGCGGTCTTGAAGAGCTTGGACTTGCTGCCATAATAACCCTTGGCGAGCTTCAGGATCTTATTTCTTCTCTTGCGCGTCATCATCGCGCCCTTAACACGTGCCATGTGAAAGTACCTCCAATAATCTAGTCGTCAGCCTTATGCGTAAGGCATCATTTTCTTGATGTTGTTGCCCATGCTGGAATCGATGTAAGCGCTCTTACGCAGGGCTCTCTTACGCTTGGTGGTCTTGTTGGCCTTTACCAGCTTATGACGGCGGCCTTCCTGGGTGTGCTTAACCTTGCCGTTCTTGGTGATCTTAAAACGTTTTGCAACAGCGTTGCGGGTTTTAATCTTAGGCATAGTGATTGATCTCCTTCTTTAGTAATGGGACGCTTATTTGTTGGGCTTGGGCGCCAGGAACATCAGCATGTGACGGCCTTCCAGCTTGGGAGCCTTTTCAACCGTACCCAGCTCACTGCACTGCTCTGCAAAGTTCAGGAGCAATTCCTGACCCAGCTGCGTGTGTGCCATCTCCCTGCCTCTGAAACGAATGGAAACCTTGATCTTGTCTCCACTTTGCAAGAACTTCTTGGCCTGATTGAGGCGGACGTTGAGATCGTGGATGCCGATGCCAACGCTGAGCTGCAATTCTTTTGTTTCCACAGTATGCTGATTCTTACGGGCTTCCTTCTCGCGCTTGGCCTGTTCAAATCGATACTTGCCGTAGTCCATGACGCGGCAAACGGGCGGGGTAGCCTGCGGTGCGATCTTCACGAGGTCCAGACCCTTGTTCAGGGCGATCTTCTGTGCGTCTTTGACGGACATGATACCGAGCTGGGAACCATCCTCATCAATCAGACGGATCTCACGGTCGCGAATTGCCTCGTTGATCTGATGCTTTACGTTACTGATGCCGAAACACCTCCGATAAAAAAATAAACGGCCTCACAGCCGTCCATTCAAACAGAACCCCCATAACGATCCCGTCATGAAAGTCTTGCTTACAATGTTAACCCCTTGGCTGTGCTGGGGGTGGGACGGAAAACCGCCCTCTTTGATGTCCAATATACTATACCACGGCCTTTCCCTGGTGTCAAGGGTTTTTGCAAAGTTTTTTCAGGGAATTTTCCGTGTTTCTTCTGTCTTACGGACGATATGCCGCCCGTCTGCCGGGACAATGCTCCATGGGGCAGAGCGCGCAGTTTTCATACCCCGCCTCACTTGCAAACAGAATGCCGGAAGTGGACTTAAAGGGCTCCATCAGGAAGCTCTCGGTGAGCGTTACGCCTACCGATTCCTCCACACCGCCGATGAGGGCGAATAGCTCCGCCTGTGCGGGAAGGGGCCATGCGGGGAGAGAACCGGGATTCATGTGAGAAAGTTTTCCCTCCGGAAGATACTGTTCCCGGATCCGGCGGAAGCATTCCTTCTGGATCCAGCCAATGTAGAAAAGCTTGATGCGGTCGGCCCAGTATTCCTGCAAAGGATCAGAAAGGCTCCGGGACCACTGCTCCACCTCGGTGCCGCAGGTGCAGACATAGGGGAACACCCGGTGAAGTCTCCGGAAGTTTTTTGCCATCAGGGCACAGTCAAAGCGCTGTCCCTCGATCACGACGCCTGCGTCATCCTGCGCCTCCACGGCGGCAAGGCAGAAAACCGCCTTGGGCGCGGCCACGGCTTCTGCCGCGCGGATCAGCTCCCGCACTTCCTCGAGATCCTCCGGTTCCAGATCCTCCGGCAGGTGCAGGGCGGCGAGAATATCCTCTTCCGTATAAGTTTTGGGGAGATTTTTCCAGACAAAGCGTTCCATACAATCACCTTATTCTGCGCGCATGGCGCAGGCCAGTTTGATAAAATCCTCTGCGGCAAGGGCTTCGCCGCGGATATCCTCCCGATAGCCGCAGGCGGAAAGCAGTGCCGCCGCCTCCTCACGGGTGCAGAGCCCGGCAGAGGAAAAGGTATTAGTCAGGGTCTTGCGGCGCTGGGAAAAGGCCGCCTGGATCATGCGGAGCACCAGTTTTTCCTGCGCTTCGCTGAGCGTCCGTTCCACGGGCCGCAGCGTCATCACGGCGGAGCCTACTTTCGGCCGGGGGATGAAACAGTCCGCCCCTACCCGGAAGGCCAGCTTCGGCTCGGCGTAATAGCGCACCACGGCGGATGCCGCGCAGTAGCCGTCATCGCCCGGGCGGGCACACAGCCGATCCACCGCTTCCTTCTGTAAGAGGAAGGTGAGCGTGGAAAAGCACCGGGCCTCCAATAGTATGGTCACCAACGGCGTCGTAATATAATACGGCAGATTGGCGCACACCGCCAGTTTTTCATAAGGCAGCGCCTCCCGGCAGAACCGGGGGAGATCCAGCTTCAGCGCGTCCTGATGATACACGGTAACATTGCCGCAGTCCGAAAGGGTCTCCTTTAAGAGCGGCAGCAGCGCCTGGTCAATCTCCACGGCGGCCACGGCGGCGGCGTGAGCGGACAGCTCCCGCGTGAGTGTGCCGATGCCGGGGCCGATCTCCAGCACGCCGGTCTCGTCATCGATCCCGGAGAGCGCGATCATGCGCTCCAGAGCGCTGCGGGAGGTGATGAAATTTTGTCCTAAGGATTTTGTAAAAGAAAAGCCGTGGCGCGTGATGAGTTCCCGCACCACAGCCGGAGAAGTCAGATCCATCATTCTTCTAAAATATATACACGCGCATTCTTGCGGCCAAAGTCGATACAGGTTGCCAGGGTGTCGTAGAAGAGATCCACACGGTTGCCCTTGATATAGCCGCCGGTATCTCCTGCCACGGCATAGCCATAGATCAGGATGTCGGGTACGCCGTCCCCATCCTCATCTTCGTCCTCTACCACGATATACATCCGGGTGCCCAGCGGGATCACCTTGGGATCCACGGCGATGATGCCGTACTGGGCGGTGGCGCCGGACTTGGTGATCTTAAAGGACTTGCCCTCGGTGGTATAGGCGGTGGCTACCACATCGATATAACTCTTATAGGGGATCTGCGTACCGTCCTCCAGGGTCAGAAGCTGGCTGGTGGTGGAAACCGTGACGGAGGACGTGGGGGGAATCGAGGTGGAGGTGCCATAGGCCACCACCCGGTTTACCGGCTTGACATACACGTCGGTGCCGGCAAGAACCCGGTCGGTCAGTACACCGTCCTTATAGATCAGATCATAAGTATACTGCCGCACGCCGTCGATGCCGTCCTGCACCACCACTTCATTGCCGGTATAGAGGGAAGGACTGGCCTGCATAACGGTCTCATAGGGGATGGGCTCATAGGTATACTCTTCTTCCACGCTGACGCGGGTGATATAGACGTGCATACCGTCGCTGATCTGGGTGTCGTCATCTACGCTCAGCTCATCAAACTCGCCCAGTGTGATGCCCACGGTCTCCAGTGCGTTTGCGATGGTGCCGTCGGAGACATAGATCGTGTGAACCTGCCCGTTATCGTGCACCTTGACCTCCGTAGCGGACACATCCATATCCATGACCGCGAAGGAATCCCGGTCGTCGCCGCCCAGAAGCTGGCGAATGGAGGTGATCTTCAATGCCGAATCCTCAGGAATGGGGTGCGTGAAAATAAAGGCGCACATCAGGCAGACGATAGAGGCGGTGATGATCCAGGTGATATGGGTCAGCCGCTTGGCGTCGAACTCAATACTATGGAATTTTCGTTTCTGTCGTTCCATATATGCTCCAATGTCATATGAATTCACATTATTATAACACACGGTCATAAAAAACGCAAGTGGTGGGGTTCTTTTGACTTTTTTCTGTTTTCCCGCAGAATCCTCGTGCATTTTCTGATTTCTATGGTATACTGAAAAAAAGAAGAAAAAGGGAGGCATGATACGATGATGAAACGGGAGCGCGTGATCGCGGCCATGCATAACCAGCCGGTGGATCGGCCGCCTGTGGGGTTCTGGTTCCATTTCCCGACGGAAAAGCAGTTGGGTGAGCCTTGTATTCAGGCGCATCTTGATTACTATAATCAGGTGGATACGGATATTGCCAATCTGATGTGTGATGGCTATTTTGATTATCCGAGTCTCGTGGTAAAGAATGCAAAAACCGCGGACGACTGGTTCTTTATGGAGCCGCTGGGCCCCGATAGTGCGTTCATCCGCGAGCAGGTGGCGCGTGCCGCGGCTGTGCGGGAGGGTCTTTCCAGCGACTGTATGGTCTTATATCATGTATTCGCGCCGTTTTCCTCCCTTCGTTTCGGCACTTCGGATGAGGTGGTCATGCGCTTTTTGAAAGAAAATCCCGATGCCCTGCTTCATGCGCTGGATGTGATTGCCCAGGACAATTCCCTCCTGTGCGAGCTTCTGGTGAAGGAGGCCGGCGTGGACGGTATCTATTACTGCGTCCAGGGCGGCGAGCGGGATCGCTTTACTGCGGAGGAATACCGCGACCTGATCACCCCCAGTGATCTGGCGGTTTTGGAGGCGGCCAACGGGGTCTCGGACTATAACATCCTCCATTGCTGCGGCTGGGCCGGAGTTCCAAACAATCTGGAGGTCTGGCGCGATTATCCTGCCCAGGCGGTGAACTGGGCCTGTTCTGTGGAGGGTCTGGACCTCACAAAGGGCAAGGCGTTTTTTGATGACAAGTGCGTGCTGGGCGGCTTTGACAATCGCCCCGGCGGCATTCTTGCCACCGGTACAGAAGAAGAGGTCAAGGCCTATGCCCATGCTTTGGTCGAAAAGCACGGCGACCGCGGCATCATGCTGGGCGCCGACTGCACCCTGCCCGCTGGGATCGATCCCCGCCGCATCCAGTGGGTGGTGGACGCCATGAATGAACGAATCTGAGGAGACTGTCTATGAATTATCTTGCAGCCGCATCCCGCTATGAGGGGATGAAATACCGCCGCTGCGGCAAGAGCGGCCTGATGCTGCCGGAGATCTCTCTGGGGCTCTGGCACAACTTTGGCGACATTACGCCCTTCGGCGTCCAGCAGAGTCTGCTGCGCACCGCCTTTGATCACGGCATTACCCATTTTGACCTGGCCAATAACTACGGCCCGCCTTATGGCGAGGCGGAGCGGAACTTCGGCCGGCATCTTCTGCAGGATTTCCTGCCCTACCGGGATGAACTGGTGATCTCCACAAAGGCCGGCTTTGATATGTGGGCGGGCCCCTATGGCGATCATGGCAGCCGGAAATATCTGATCGCCAGTCTGGACCAGTCCCTGAAACGCATGAATCTCGACTATGTGGACATTTTCTATCACCATCGGCCTGATCCCGATACGCCGGTGGAGGAAACCGCCGGCGCACTGGAACAGATCCTGCGCAGCGGCAAGGCGCTCTATGTAGGAATCTCCAATTATAACGCCGAGGAAACCGACGCCATGATCCGTGCCCTGGGCAGCCTTGGCACGCATCTTTTGATTCACCAGCCCAGCTATTCTATGATGAACCGCCATGTGGAGCGGCCCATGGAGGGCGTGGGCAGTCTGCAGGAGGTACTGCGCCGGGAGGGCGTGGGCTGCATCTGCTTTGCACCGCTCCAGAACGGCCTCCTCACCGGCCGCTACTTAAATGGCATTCCTGCCGATTCCCGCGCGGCCCATGATCCCCGCTTCCTGACGCCCGCCGCCATCACGGAGGAACGCCTCACGGTGATCCGTGCCCTGAACGAGCTGGCTGCCGCGCGCGGCCAGACCCTGGCGCAGATGGCTCTGCAGTGGGTGCTGCGGGATCCGGTGACGACCTCCGCCCTTATCGGCGCCAGCCGTCCGGAGCAGATCGTCGAGAACATCGCCGCCATCCACGGCCCGGCATTCACCGCCGAAGAACTTGAGAAAATCGAAGAGATCCTGAAATAAGAAAAACCACCCCTGTGCATCGCACAGGGGTGGTTTGGTTTCTTAGAAGATTTTCATGCCGGTGAGCAGGGCCTTTGCGGGGCCGGTGTACTGGTCATGGGTGTCGATTTCTTTGGAGAAGCGGACGGAGTTCAGCACCTCGCTGAGCTTGCCGGAGACGGAGATTCCGGTCACCGGCGTGACCCGGCCGTTTTCGCGGAGATAGGCCAGACGGATCTCGCCGCCGATATAGTCGCTGTAGAAATCCACCTGCAGACCGGACATGGAGAGAATATCCAACACCGTTCCCTCCTCAAAGACGGCGGCCTCCGCCGTACCGGGCGAGACCTGCATACAGTGCAGGGCGCCGGTGGGCTCCTCCTGCAGATACTGGCCGTAGCGGTTTGCGCCATAATAGGCCACAAGCTGTCCATCCTCCACGATGCTGGTGTCCCGCAGAGTCATGCCGTCGCTGTCGAACTTGGCGCTGGCGATATTTCCGGCCAGTTCGCCCATCATCCGCAGCGTGATGCGGTCGCCCTGGGGTTCCTTCTGGATGCAGTCGCCCTTGCCGAATAAGGTGGCGTGGGCATAGATGCCTGCATAATTGGCCTGATAGGCGATTTCGCCCATCAGCTCGGCAAGCTCCAGCTTGCGGAGGACCACCGGGCATTCCGGCATCACGTCCGGCCGCACCGCGGCATTGCGCGCCGCCACTTCCTGCAGCTTTTCGGCGATCTCTGCTGTGACGGCAGCGGCATCGAAGGAGGAAATGTTATACTGCTCATAGAGCTCCACGCTCTGCGTCTCCCCGTTATAGGTGGGGATGGCCTCCACCATGGCGCTGTAGCGCACCTGGGTCTTGCAGAGGTTACGGCTGTTGAACACCTTTTCGGTGTATTTATTGAGGAAGATCTCCACGGCGTTCAGTGCGGTGTGCTCCGTGACGTTTGCGGCAAACACCGCATCGGCCAACCGCGCCGCCATCTCAGGCATGGCGCAGTCTGCGAAGTTGCTCTCCACCTCGTACTTGCCCTGCTCCTCCGCCGGGAGGGTATAGGCCTGGTTATTGATCAAAAGGGCCTTCTCAACGGCCTCGTCAATGCGCTGGGCCACTTCTTCCGGCGTGGTGGCGGCATAGAGGAAGAACTGCGCGTCGCCCAGGAAGCCGTCGTGCTCCACATATACGGTCACTTCCCGGTCGGTGGTGTCCGTGCGCCGCACGGTCTCCAGCCTGCCTTTGACATAGAAGAGCTCCAGGCTCTCTTTTCTTGTGATATTCAGTTTATAATCGCTCACCCGGCTGTCCCGGTCGAGCATTTCAACGATCTGTTTCATCCCAGTTTCACCCTTGCTTTCAATGCCGGGCCGCCGTCACTGACGCGCACCCATTCTTTGTATCCCTTGCCGCAGCTGCCGGCGCCTTCGATCTGGAAGTCGTCGGAGATCATCGTGATGGACTGCAGAAGATCCGGCACATAGCCGCTCATCACCACCGGAGAGACGTAATTCTCCGTGAGCTTGCCGTCCACGATTTCGATGCCGTATTCCGCCACGCACTGGATGGCCCAGTTTTTCGGGTCCTCCATGCCGTTGTTGGTCTCAAAGAGCATATAGCCGTGGTCGATGGAGGCGATCATGTCCTCCAGTTTGTCCTTTCCCGGCTCGAAGAAGGTGTTGGTCATACGGGAATAGGCCTTGCGGCGGGAGGATTCCCGGCGGCCGTTTCCGGTGGGCCGGGTGCCCAGCTGGGCGGCAGAGGCCAGATCGGAGATTCCCGCTACCAGAATGCCGTCCTTTATGATCTGTGTATCCCCGGCCAGCACGCCGTCGTCATCAAAGAAATAGGATGCGGCGCTGAGCGTGGCGGCGGCGCCGTCCCGCATATTGCAGATGGGGGAGGCCACATACTTGCCCACGTATTCCTTGCCCAGGGCACGGTCCTTCACGAACTGATCCATCTCGACGCCGTGACCAAATGCCTCGTGGGCAATGAGGCCGGTGATGGAGGGATCGGTGATGATGTCATAAACGCCCGGCTCAATGGGCTTTGCGGTGGTAAGCTTCTGTGCTTTTGCAAGCAGTTTGTCCGTGCACTGCGGCAGCTCCCGCAGCACGTCGCCCAGCAGATGGGCGTTTGCGCCCTCCCGGGCCTGCACGACCTTGTCGTTGTCCCGGTAAATGGCCACGAGATAGCCATTGACCCAGGTATAGTTCTGGTCAAGCTCCCGATTCTCCGAGAGGAACAGCTGGGACACTTCCCGGGTGCCGATCATGGCAACGGCGTTTAAGACATGCTCGTCCTTTGCGATAAGTTCGGCGCTGAGCTCTTTACAGATGGAAAGCAGACGGTCATTCGTATACGCCGCCAGATCATTCTCCCGGGCAAAGGACTGGCGAAGCGGCTCATCGGGGAGGGTGACGGGATCGATGGTGTTCCCGGAAAGCAGCGTCTGCAGATCAAATGCCTCTGCAATGGATGCGGCAAGGGCGGGAATATCGCCCGTGATATCATCCAGAGAGTATTCAAAGAATACACCGCCGTTTGAAAGCTTCACCACAAAGCCGCATTCCGTGTCACGGCCGGACGTAATGCCGGAGGAATTGCGGTCTGCGCGGAAGGATTTGGCCTGAATGTCGGAGCCCAGCACGCTGACGTAGGCATACTGCTTCCGAAGCGCCGTCACCAGCTTTCGGGCATCCGCACGTCTGGACTCTAAAAATGCAGAAAAACTCATAGAGGTTCCCTTCTTTTTGATTTGATGGTATCAGTATACCAGATTCCCGGAAAAGTGCAAGAGCAAGGAAGACCTGTATCCCCCTGTCACAGCGACAGGCGATACAGGTCTTCCCATTCATCATAGTCGATCGGAAGTTTTTGAAATCCGGCGCGCTCATAGGCCCGGATGCCGGGCGTGTTCTCCCGGTTGCAGGAAAGATAGCACCAGGCGGCAGTCCCCAGCACGCCTTCCCGGCAAAGGGCGGCCGCGGCCGCGGCGATCTGCCGCCCCAGGCCCCGTCCCTGCGCCCCCTGATCCAGCATCAGCCGTCCCAGATAATAGGCCGTGCCCTCCGTCCCCGGTTCGTATCGGTTCCGGGGTCTTATGGACAGGGTAAAGATTCCCACGGGCCGCTCGTCCTCCAGCACGAAATATTGCCGGCAGGGCATTCCCGCCCCGCGGTCGTCGAGATACTCCCGGTTGGCATCCCGGGCGGTAAGCCCGTCCACATACCAGAGCTGCTCCGGCAGCACCCGGATCTCGTCCAGCCACTTGGGACAGCCCTCTTCAAAGGTACAGATTCTCATGCGGTAAAGGGCGGCTTATACATATTGATATGAGGGCAGTATTCGTCCAGGTATTCCTCGCCATGGGCGGTATAGCCCAGCTTGGCATAAAAGCCGGAGGCGCGTACCTGTGCGCCTACCAAAAAGCGTTCTGCACCCAGCTTCCGCATCTCGCCCTCCAGATAGGTCATCACCTGCTGGCCCAGATGCAGGCCGCGGTATTCCGGCAGAACCGCCACACGGCCGATCTTGCAGGTGCCGTCCTCCATAAAGTATGCCCGGGCCGTGCCCGCCGGAACGCCGTCCACCGACAGTAGCGCGTGCCAGCAGTCGTCGTCCATATCGTCGATCTCTTCCACAAAATGCTGTTCGTCCACAAATACCTTGATGCGGATTTTGTGAAGCTCCGAATAATCCTCGTGCCGGATCAGCCGGCAGGTGATTTCACTCATGCGTACAGTTCTCCTTTATATTCGGCTAGCAGCAGCGTCACCATCCGGTCATAGCTCTCGGTGCCCTGCTCCTGCCCCAGGCTCTTTAAGTAGGTGTCATTCACCGCGTTGCCCACGTCAGACAGGAAGCCGTCGTTTGCGCGGACTGCTTCGTTGTGCTGGGCGATATCGATGGCCAGATTGTTGTTCACACCGCTCTGGATCTCCCGTGCCGCATCGGCATTCACATCATAGAGGGCGTTGATACAATAAATATATGCCATGAAATAGCCGGAATAGGTGACGCGCCGGTCTGTGTTGGCGCGGCAGGAGAGGAAGGCGACGAAGTTCGCCTCGTCCTCCGGCGCAATGGCCAGACGATGCGCCGTCTCGTGCGCCATGGTGAAGAGGATGGACTGGTCCGGGCGCTCCGGCACTACGAGACATTCTCCGGTGAAGGGGAAGTAAAAGCCGGTGATGCCAAAGGACGCCACTACCTGCCCGGTGGCGATGCCCTTGACGGGCGCATAGGTGCTGTCAAGGAACCGGTATTCTTCGGAAAGTACCTGATACCCCATGGGTACCAGACCGGCCAGAGCGGAAAATCCGCCGAATTCACAATAGCCCTCCAGATCACGGGGCACCATGTCGGCATAGGTGTTGGCCTGATCCCGCATATGCGTGGTGAGCAGGATCAGCTCCTCCTGCCCCAGCTCCTCCGTGGAGGGCAGCTCCATCCGCTGGGCGAGCGGGGAACAGTAATAATTGGTGCCGAACATCACAAAGAACAGCATCAGCACCGCAGAGCCAAAGGCCAGAACATTGCCCAGCATCCGCCACAGCCGCGGCAGCACTTCGTGTGTGACGCACATCTGATAGACGGAAATCGCCAGATACAGGAGGATCACCGTCAGAATCAGGAAAATAAGCAGTTCCGCCACCGTAAAGGAAATATAGGAGAGGGCGCCGGACAGGATCATGGCGATGGCCTTTGTCACGTCCTGATAGGTATCGGCATACTGGGGATTCCCCACAAAGACCGCACGGGTCACGAAAAACACCGTCAGCATAAACGCGGCAAACACAAAGCGCCATATGGTTCCCGCCGTTAAATAGGATCCTTCTTTCCGCCGCATGCATTGTCCTCCTTTTCCTTTCCGGGATATACATATTCAGTATAGCATATCCCGGGAAAGATTGGTAGCGCTTTTCCCGGAAAAATCGCAATTTCCCGGAACAGGGAAGGCCGCGACAGGGGAACGCGCAGAAAAAGTGAAAGTCGGATATTTGAAAACAAGAGGAAACAGGAGGAAAACGGAGAAAACAAGAGCATCGAAATTACAAATTAAAAAATTCGAAAAAAGGTATTGACATTTATTTTCGCGTGTGGTATAACTATCAAGGCCGAACGATAACTGTGTCGTTATCGCCCGGTTCTTTTGATGAAACGGCGAGAGAATCGCCCCGAAATCGTGCGTTACCACGGCTGGAAAGTCCGAACATAACCGCACTTGCGGCCTGCCGCAATCCGGTGGTTCCGGTCAGCGCAAAAACCAAAGAAAAGGGTCTTTGGCTTTTGCGTTGTCCGGCGGCTTTCTTCCCTGGTTTCTGAATACACTATAAGCGGAGGAAAGAAAATGTCTACCTACATGGCAAAGCCCGAGACCATGCAGCACAACTGGTACATCCTCGATGCGGCTGACAAGCCCCTTGGCCGTACCGCTGCTGCCGCTGCGCATCTCCTGCGCGGCAAGCACAAAGCCGAGTATACCCCCAACCAGGATTGCGGCGACTATGTCATCGTGATCAATGTCGAGAAGGCTATCCTGACCGGCCGCAAGCTGGAGCAGAAGTTCTATCGCACCCATTCCGGTTATCCGGGTGGTCTGAAGGAAACCAAGTACCGCCTCCTGATGCAGAGCAAGCCCGAGCTGGCTATGCAGCTGGCAGTCCGCGGCATGCTGCCCCGCAACCACAACGGCCGTGAGCAGCTGAAGCGCCTGAAGCTCTTTGTTGGCGCAAACCATATCCACGAGGCCCAGAAGCCTGTAGAGTGGACCGGCAAGCTGTAAGAAGGAGGAAACGAACCATGTATCAGAGCAAGAAAATGTATCATTACGGCACCGGCCGCAGAAAGTCCTCTGTCGCCCGCGTTCGCCTGTACCCCAACGGCACCGGTGAGATCAAGATCAACGGCCGCGACATCGAAGAGTACTTCGGTCTCGAGACCATGAAGCTCATCGTTCGTCAGCCCTTCTCCGTCACCGAGACCCTCGGCAAGTTCGACGTCGAGTGCACCGTCATGGGCGGCGGCTTCACCGGCCAGGCCGGCGCCATCCGTCATGGCCTCGCCCGCGCTCTCGTGAAGGCTAACGAAGAATATAAGGCAGTTCTCAAGAAGTCCGGCTTCCTGACCCGTGACCCGAGAATGAAAGAGCGTAAGAAGTACGGTCTCAAGGCCGCACGTCGTGCTCCCCAGTTCTCCAAGAGATAACCTGTCTCTCATCAAGAACTTCAAAACCCCAGAAACCGCAATGGTTTCTGGGGTTTTTTTCTGTCTCTTCCCCTCCACCAAAAATTTTCCCCACCATCCCTATTGTCTTTTTCTCCAAACAGCGTTATAATACCAATCGAAATAAATACAGGGGAGCTTGTGTTGGCGGGCTGAGAGGAAGTGCTCTAACTTCGACCCTATTACCTGATGCGGATAATGCCGCCGTAGGAAGTCATACAATGGGATTTTTTACAGGAGGCATCCGGGTAAGGTGTCTCCTGTTTTTGTTTTCTAATTTCATACACGGGGAGCTTGTATACAGGCTGAGAGGAAGGTGCGACCTTCGACCCATATACCTGATTTGGATAATGCCAACGTAGGGACTTTTTTCAGCGCGTGACGGGAAACTTCCAAATCGGAGGTTTCCCGTTTTTTGATGTCAGGAGGTGGAAACGTGGTAAAAGTAAACGGACAAGAACTGGATATTGCCGGAAAGACGGTATCGGCGTATCTTGCGACAACGGACTATGATCCGAAGCGAATCGCAGTGGAACGAAACGGCGACATCGTGTGGAAGTCTCAGTATGACGTGACCGTTTTGGAAGACGGCGACAGCGTGGAGATCGTCAGTTTCGTGGGAGGTGGCTGAGTGATCCCGACGAAAACAGAATGGATGGATGCCCTGATCGCCCGTCATGGGCGCGCACTTCACGAACGCTTTTCTGCCGCAACCGTGGCAATTTGCGGTCTGGGCGGACTGGGATCAAATCTCGCGTTTGCGCTGGCGAGGGCCGGTATCGGCAGACTGGTGCTGATCGATTTTGATCGTGTGGATCTCACCAATCTCCATCGTCAGCAGTATCAGGCCAGTCAGATCGGACGCTATAAGGCGGAGGCGCTTGCGGACAATCTTCTGGAGATCGCACCCTATCTGGAAATCAAAGCGGTGACGGGACGGATTACAGAGGAGAATTTCGCGGCCCTCCTGCAAGAGGCGGATATTGTATGCGAGGCATTCGATGACGCGGAGGCCAAGGCGATGCTGGTGAATGGCGTTTTGGAGCGGCTGCCCGACGCTTATTTGGTTGCGGCCTCCGGCATGGCGGGGATGGGCACGCCCAACACCATCCGGACGCGCAGAATCACCAATCGATTTTACCTGTGCGGCGATGAGGTCAGCGACGTGGCGGACTCTATGGGTCTGGTGGCGCCCCGCGTGATGCTTTGCGCCGCACACCAGGCACACACCGTTCTGCGGCTTCTCGCAGGAGAATATGACGTATAAGAAAGAAGGATTTATGATGCAAAACGATAAACTCATCATTGGCGGACAGGAATTTCATTCCCGATTTATTCTGGGTTCCGGCAAGTATTCCATGAAGCTCATTGAGGCGGCCATCCGGGACGCCGGTGCGGAGATCATTACGCTGGCGGTTCGCCGCGCCAACACGAAGGAGCAAGAGAACATTCTCGACTACATCCCCGAGGGCATTACCCTGCTGCCCAATACCTCCGGCGCCAGAAACGCAGAGGAGGCCGTCCGCATTGCCCGACTGGCCCGGGAACTTGGCTGCGGCAATTTTGTCAAAATCGAGATCATGCGGGACAGCAAGTATCTCCTGCCCGATAATCAGGAGACCATCCGTGCCACGGAAATCCTTGCAAAGGAGGGATTTGTGGTCATGCCCTATATGTATCCCGATCTGAATTCCGCCCGCGATATGGTGAATGCCGGCGCCGCCACCATTATGCCGCTGGCCTCTCCCATTGGTTCCAACAAGGGTCTCGCCACCCGCGAATTCATTCAGATCCTCATTGACGAGATTGATCTGCCCATCATTGTGGATGCCGGTATCGGCAGACCGTCTCAGGCCTGCGAGGCCATGGAAATGGGCGCGGCGGCCATTATGGCTAATACCGCCCTTGCCACCGCCGGGGATCTGCCCATGATGGCCTCCGCCTTCCGTCAGGCCATCGAAGCGGGCCGGAAAGCCTATCTCTCCGGTCTTGGCCGCGTGCTGACCCGCGGCGCGTCTGCGTCCGATCCGCTCACCGGCTTCCTGCGGGATTGAGGGGGATACACATGGAAAACCAGTTTTTTGTAGACTCCGGGCATCTGTCGCCAGAGGCGCTCGCAAAAAAACACCGACTGGAAACCGATCCGTCCAGCCGTAAAAACCACATGGAATATCTGCCGGGCATGGAGATCATCGAATCCGATGTCTGTCATCAGGTACTCTCCCAGATGAACGCCTATGATTATTCCATTTATACCGCCCGTGATGTGCGGGCGGCTCTCGATCACGAAACTTGCAGCATTGAGGACTTCAAGGCGCTGTTGTCTCCTGCGGCGGAGCCTTTTCTGGAAGAAATGGCGCAGAAAGCCCGCATGGAGACCAGTCGTCATTTCGGCAATACCGTTTACTTATTCACCCCTCTGTACATTGCAAACTTCTGTGAGAACTACTGCGTATACTGCGGCTTTAACTGCTATAACCACATCAACCGCATGAAGCTCTCTATGGAAGAGATCGAGCATGAGATGAAGGTCATTGCGGACTCCGGCATGGAGGAAATCCTGATCCTCACCGGCGAAAGCCGTTCACACAGCGACGTGCAGTATATCGGAGAAGCCTGCCGGCTGGCGCGGAAGTATTTCCGCATGGTGGGTCTTGAGATCTATCCGGTGAACACTGAGGAATACCGCTATCTCCACCAGTGCGGCGCGGACTATGTGACGGTGTTCCAGGAAACCTATGATGCGGAGAAATACGAAACTCTCCATCTTTTGGGGCATAAGCGCGTGTGGCCCTACCGCTTTGACGCGCAGGAGCGGGCGCTCCGGGGCGGGATGCGCGGCGTTGCGTTCTCGGCGCTTCTGGGTCTGTCTGATTTCAGGAAGGACGCGCTGGCCAGCGCCCTGCATGTGTACTACCTCCAGCGCAAATATCCCCACGCGGAAATGTCTCTCTCCTGCCCGAGACTGCGTCCCATCATCAATAACGAGCAGATCAATCCGCTGGATGTAGGTGAAAAGCAGCTTTGCCAGATCCTCTGCGCCTATCGCATCTTCCTGCCTTTCGTGGGCATTACGGTATCCTCCCGCGAAAGTGCCGCATTCCGCAACGGGATCGTCAAAATTGCCGCAACGAAGGTTTCCGCCGGTGTTTCCACCGGCATCGGCGACCACGAGAGCAAGTATACCGGCCGGAAAGACGATACCGCAAAGGGCGACGAGCAGTTCGAGATCGACGATGACCGCAGCTTTGACAAGATGTACCGGGATATGTCCGGTGAAGGACTGCAGCCGGTTTTGAATGATTATGTGTATGTGTGAGGCGGCGTATGAAACAGTTTGATCCGAGTCTTTACTTTATCACAGACAGCACGGGGTTTTTAGAGGAGGAGTTCCTCTTCCGCGTGGAGCGGGCGCTTCTGGGCGGCGTGAGCCTTCTCCAGCTTCGGGAGAAACAGAAAACCACCAGAGAATACATTTCCCTGGCAGAACGGGTGCATGAGCTGACGAAACAATATAATGTGCCGCTGATCATCGACGACCGGGTGGATGTGGCCATGGCTGTGGACGCCGAAGGCGTCCATCTGGGCGCGGAGGATATGACCATCGCGCAGGCACGAAAGATCCTGGGCGCGGACAAGATCATCGGCGCCACGGCGAAAACCGTACCCTGGGCGCAGGATGTGTATGCACAGGGGGCGGATTATCTGGGCGTCGGCGCGATCTATCCCACCACCACGAAGGTCAAGACCGTGCTGACCTCCGTCGAGACCCTGCGGGAGATCTGTAAGGCCGTGCCAATCCCTGTGAATGCCATCGGCGGACTGAACAAGGGGAATCTCGGCATTCTCGCCGGGGTTCCCATCGCTGGAATCTGCGCGGTGTCCGCCATTATGAAGGCGGAGGATCCGAAGATCGCGGTGGAAGAACTGCGGGCAAGCGCCCACGCACTTGCCTTGATTTGACAAAATCAAGCGGTATCCTGGGGGCACCACCCGATGCCGCTATAGAAAACGATGCTGAAAAAAGAAAGGAGTCAAAATAATGAAACTGAAAACAGCATTGACCATTGCAGGAAGTGACTGCAGTGGAGGCGCCGGCATTCAGGCAGATCTCAAAACCATGACCATGAATGGTGTTTATGCCATGAGTGCGGTCACCGCACTGACGGCACAGAACACAACCGGCGTGAGAGCAATTCAGGAATCAACACCGGATTTCCTGAAAAACCAACTGGATGCGGTGTTCGAGGATATCTATCCCGATGCCGTGAAGATCGGCATGGTGGCGTCCGGCGGACTGATCCGCGTCATTGCGGAGCGTCTGCGGCACTATGATGCAAAAAATGTGGTCGTGGATCCCGTGATGGTGGCGACCTCCGGCTCTGCTCTGATGAAAAACGATGCGGTTCATGTCCTGATGGAAGAACTGCTGCCCATGGCGGCGCTTGTGACGCCGAATATTCCCGAGGCAGAGGTGCTCTCCGGTCTGACCATTGAAACGAAAGCGGATATGGAGACAGCCGCAAAGCGGATCGGGGACAGCTATCCCTGCGCCGTGCTGCTCAAGGGCGGCCACAGCGTGAGCGATGCAAACGATCTGCTTTACGCAAACGGCGAGCTTCACTGGTTTGAGGGCAAGCGAATCCATAATCCCAACACCCACGGCACCGGCTGTACGCTCTCAAGCGCCATCGCCGCGAACCTTGCCAAAGGCTTCTCGCTCTCAGAATCCGTGCGGCGTGCAAAGGACTATATTTCCGGCTCGTTGGCGGCCATGCTGGACCTGGGCGAAGGCTCCGGGCCCATGCATCATGCGTTTGACCTGAAGAGTGCATTTGCAGAGGAGGTGCGGTGAAATGGAAGAAAAACGTACTTCTCTTTTTGAGAATGGGTTGATCTGGTTCGGAGCCGCGGTCTCTATCGCGGAAATTCTGACCGGTACGTATTTTGCCCCGCTGGGCTTCCAAAAAGGCCTGCTTGCTATTCTGCTCGGGCATGTCATCGGTTGTACTATGCTTTTCCTTGCCGGTCTGATCGGCGGCAAGGTGCGTAAGAGCGCCATGGAAACCGCCAAGATGAGCTTTGGCAGCAAGGGCGCGCTGCTGTTCTCTCTGCTGAATATCATCCAGTTGATTGGCTGGACCGGCATCATGATCTATGACGGTGCCCTGGCGGTAAACGGGATCTTTGCCATTGGAAACTGGATCTGGTGTGCGGTGATCGGCGCGCTCATTATCCTCTGGATCCTGATCGGCATCCGGAATCTCGGCAAGGTAAACACCGTGGCTATGGGCGCGCTGTTTGTCCTGACGATTCTCCTCAGCTTTGTGATCTTCGGGAAAGGCAGTGCCTGGAATCCCGGCGGCGAGGGCATGAGCTTTGGCGCCGCCGTGGAGCTTTCCGTGGCCATGCCGCTGTCCTGGCTGCCGCTGATCAGCGACTATACCCGGGAGGCAAAAAAGCCCGTCAAAGCCACGGCGGTCAGCGCCGTCACATACGGTGTGGTCAGTTGTTGGATGTATGTGATCGGCATGGGCGCCGCCATCTTTACCGGCGAATCCGATATTGCCCAGATCATGGTGAAGGCCGGCCTTGGCATTGCGGGACTTCTGATCATCGTGTTCTCCACCGTGACGACCACATTCCTGGACGCCTATTCCGCCGGTGTTTCCAGTGAATCGCTGTCCGCCAGGATGAGCGGAAAGTGGGTCGCCGTCGCCGTAACCGTCGTCGGTACGGCCGCTGCGATTTTCCTGCCCCTTGCCGATATTACCGATTTCCTGTATCTGATCGGATCTGTGTTCGCACCGATGATCGCCATTCAGATCGCGGATTTCTTTATTCTGAAGCAGAATACGGAAACCCGTACTTTCAACCTTTGCAATCTGTTGATCTGGTTTGCAGGCTTTGTTGTTTACCGGCTTCTGATGCGGGTGGATATCCTGGTCGGAAACACCCTGCCCGATATGCTCATCACGATCGCGCTCTCGGTTGTGGTCAGTAAAATCAGAGGGAGAAGCGCGCCGCAGCGATAACCCCGCGGTATCCGATGTCCGGCACGCTGATGAAATCCGGGAAAACGGCGGGTATGCGAAGAGTAGAGCGCGTTTTGCCTGCGGAATTTGCCTGAACGGATTGCAGGAACGTCCGTTTCCTGTTACCATGGTGCCCGGGGAGGTGTTTGCATGAATCCGGAACAGACAGGAAAATTGATCGCCGCACTGCGAAAGGAACAGTCCATGACACAAAAGGAACTGGCCCAGCGTCTGGGCGTGAGCGATAAAACGGTATCGAAATGGGAAACGGGCCGGGGACTGCCGGATATTTCTGTGATGCCTGCACTGTGCGAGATCCTGGGAATCAGCATCAATGAGTTGTTGTCGGGAGCCCGCCTGGACGCGTCTGCCTATCAGGAAAAAGCGGAAGAGCATCTGACTGCTCTAATGAGGCGCGGGCGATATAAAAACGTCGTGCTTCATCTGCTCATCAGCACGCTGCCGATCCTGCTCTCGTTTTTGACGCTTCCCTTTGCGGCGGAACAGCTGATCCCGCCTCTTTTGATCCCGGTTGTGTTCTTCTGGTGTATTCTCTGGAATGTGGGGAATCTGATTGCGGGGATCACATATGGGATTGTGAAGAAATGGGGATGGCTGCGGCTTTTATGCATTTCCGCGTATGATCTCTTTCTGTTATCGATTCAGATCTCCTATTTTGCGATAGCCGTTGTGGTGATCACCGCCTGAGAGAAAAACGCTTTCACAGGCGGTACTAAACCGGGCTTTGCGATGTCCCCTTTTCCTGCCACTCTGCGTTGCGAAAATGCCATCGAAAATTGCTGGCATGATCGGATGAAATCCGGTATAATAGGGAAAAAGCTGCGGCAGGGAGAGGTGCGGTATGGGATTTGCGGAAAATCTGAGGGAGATTCGGACACGGCGGAATATTACCCAGGAGCAACTGGCGGAGATGCTGTCCGTATCCCGCCAGACGATTTCCAAATGGGAATCGGGTCAGGGATATCCGGAAACGGAAAAGCTTCTTTTTCTTGCAAAAGAGCTGCGGGTATCGCTGGATGATCTCTTTTCGGAACGCCGCATGGCGCGGTCGGTTCCTTCCCAGCGGATTTCCAAGGTGGACACCTATCTGAACTGTGCGGAGGTGTTTGCCCATCGAAGCACCTGTCTGAAGCGCTGGTACGGCGCGGTGATCGTGAAGGATGACGCCGTGATCTCCACGGGTTATAACGGCGCGCCCAGAGGCATGGAGCACTGCAGCGATCTGGGGGTCTGTCCCAGGATGGATCGAAACCTGCATATGGGCGAAGGCTATGGCATCTGCCGGGCGATTCACGCGGAGGCGAACGCTTTGCTGAATTGCTCCCGCGATCAGACCATGGGCGCCGACCTGTACCTGGTTGGCGTGAATCCCCGGGATCGTTCCATTCACGCGGCAAAGCCCTGTCCCGTATGCGCCCGCATGATCATCCAGGCGGGCATCCGCCAGGTATATCTGCGGGTGGGGGAGGGCGCCGGGAACTATATGCGGATCCCGGCGAAGGAATTACCATGGGTACAGAATGCGGAAGGAGCATCTCTATGACAATCAACGAATACCAGACACTTGCGATGACCACGCTGAATCCCGATCTTACGAAGCGTGAGGTTCTCATCAACAGCGTCATGGGCTTGTGCGGAGAATCCGGCGAGGCCATTGATATTGTCAAGAAATGGATGGCCCAGGGCCACGAACTGGATCGGGAGCATCTGGCCAAAGAACTGGGGGATATCGCCTGGTATCTGGCGGAGGCCGCCACCGCGCTGGATCTCCCGCTGGAGGAGATTCTGCAGGCAAATATTGAAAAGCTGCGGCGTCGCTATTCGGAGGGATTTTCCCGGGAACGATCCACACTTCGTCTGAAAGGCGATCTGTAAATTGAAACACTCACTTGATGAAACACAGAACCGTACAGGCATTTGCCTGCATGGTGCTGTGTTTTTTCTATGGGTCTCGCCGCCGTCCGTCCCGCGGAAATCACTTGGACGCGGGACGAAAAGCCCGTGTTATGATGTAGACACAAAGTCAAGGACAGAAAGGAAACAAAGATTATGGATGTCATTATGGTAAGTTTTCTCGCAGGTTTACTGGTTGGCGCACTGATGGGTGTTGCCCCGCTCATTCTGGGACGGTTTTTAGGGCGTAAGACCCTGGGCATCCTGGGCCTTCTCTGCAGTGCCTTTGGCGGTGCGCTGCTGGGTGCAGTGGTGGCCATTCTCGTTGCCGTGGTCTTTTCCATTGTGATCCTGGCCGCCCGTCACGATGTGTCCGCCGGCAGACTCGGCGGCGGCAATCACACCGCACAGATCATGTGCATGACCGGCCCCCTGCACGGTCAGGTCTACACCCTCACCGCGGACGGCCTGCTCATTGGCCGCGACCCCACCTGCAGCCTGCGGCTCCCCGGCGATGTCAGCGCCGTCAGCCGCCGCCACTGCCACATCCGCCTCCAGGGCGGAAGAGCCTATCTCGAAGATCTCCAGTCCACCTATGGCACCTATCTCTCCTCCGGCCAGCGTCTGGTGCCCAACCAGCCCGTGGAGCTGACAAACGGCAGCCGTTTCTATCTGGGCAGCACCCAGAACCAGTTCCAGCTTACGATCTGAATCAGGGGCAGGAACCGCAGAATTTCTTACGCGGAAATCACTTGGACCTATTCCATTTTTCATCTGGTATGATATAATCAAGCTAAAAGAAAAGCTTACATTTTCATTCAAACTTACGAATTATGTATCATGGAGGTACTCTTATGGAAATCTATACCAATCTGACTCCCTGTGTCAATGGCCACTGGTTTAATGCAGCAATTCATAAAGTTTGTCCCGAGTGCGGCGCACCCGCCCAGGCAGAAAGCAATTTCGGCGCCACCACTTCCCCTGATAGCGTCGGCAACTTCGGCGCTACCGTTGCTCCCGGCGCTGCACAGGCAGCCGCCAATGATTACGACAGCTTCGGCCGTACCGAGCCGGCCCGCCCCGTCTCCGCAGACGCCGGCAATTTCGGACGCACCGAGCCGGTTCTGCCTAATCAGAATGACTCCGCCGCCGCTTCCGGCATGTTCTCTCCCACGGTTTCCATCAATCACGAGACGGAGAACCATGTGGAGCCGGTCGTCGGCTGGCTGGTGTGCATCGAGGGCCCCATGCGCGGCAATGATTACCGCATCCGCGAGGGCTATAACTACATCGGCCGTGAGGTGGGCGATATCCACATCCGCGGCGACCAGACCATCTCCCGCCAGCGCCATGCCCGCATCGCCTATGACTCCGAGAGCCATCAGTACTTCTTCGGCCCGGACGAGGGCCGCAATCTCCTGCGGGTCAACGGCAAGACCATCATGAACCCCGTGGAACTCCATAACTACGACGTTCTCACCATCGGCCAGAGCAAGCTGCTCTTCATGGGCCTGTGCGGGGAACAGTTCTCCTGGGAGAATGTGTAAGCCATGGAAACGAATGAACTGAAATCCACCTATACCCCTCCGGAAGCTACCGAGCCCACGGAGGAGAATACGCCCGATCTGCCGGAAGAAGAGTCCCCCATGCCGGAGGATGCACTCCCCGAAACCGACGGGGAACTTCCGGCGGCAGAGGATCCCCTCTCTGCCGCAGATGCCGACGCAGAAGGGCTTCTGATCCTCTATGACGAGGAAGGAAAACTGGATCTCTCCGAGCTCTCTGAGGAGACGCTTGCGGAACTCCGGGAGGCACTCCCGGACCTTCGCATCGATCTCTTTCCGCTCTGGATCGGACTGGGCGTCCTTTTGGGGATTCTCCTGGGCGCGGCCGCCATGGTGCTGACCCGGATGCTGTTCCGGCGGAAAAAGAGCGCCAAGGCAGAGCCTGTGTCCGCTCCCGCGGCCTATTCCTCCACCGAGGATCCCGTGCTGAGCCAGACGGCTCCGCTGACCGTACAGGTCAGCAAGCTCCACGAGCAGGGCGCACGCTCCAGTCAGCAGGACAGCTTTGCGGTCTCCGTGGATCAGACTGCCTCCAAGGGCACGCTTGCCGTGGTCTGTGACGGCATGGGCGGCCTGAAGGACGGCGATAAGGTCAGCCAGACCGCCGTATCTGCCGTGCTGAACGGATTTTTAGAGCTGGACGGTGTGCCGGATCGGATTCTGCTGGGCCTTCTGGCCCGGGCTAACCGCGCCGTTAACCATCTCCTGGGCCCCACCGGCCGGCGCAGCAGCGGCACCACCATGGTGGCCGGTATCTTAAAAGACGATCTCTTCTCCTATCTCTCTGTGGGCGACAGCCGCATTTCCCTCCTGCGGGACGGCGAACTGACCCAGTTGAACCGCGAGCATATTTTCTATCACGAGCTTGCCATTGACGCCATCAATGACCAGCGCTCCTTCCGGGAAGTCTGGGATGACTCTCGCCGCGGCGCACTGACCAGCTTTATCGGCATGGGCGAGCTGAAGTATATCGACGTGCCGCCCCGCGCCCTTTCGGTGCGCCGGGGAGACAAACTGGTTCTCATGACCGACGGCGTCTATAACGCTCTGACGGAAGAAGAACTGAAGGATGCCCTGCTGCTGCCCACCGGCGAGGATACCGCCGCACTGGGCGCCATGATCGCCGAAAAGCACTACGCCCAGCAGGACAACTACACCGCTGTGGTACTCACCATCAGCTAAAAAAGAGGAAGCATTTATGCAGTGGAATACCGCAAGCTATACCCATATCGGCGGCCGGGCCTGTAACGAGGATTCGGTGGGCGTCGAGACCCATGCCAGAGGCAGTCTCTGCCTTGTGGTGGCGGATGGCCTGGGCGGGCATGGGGGCGGCGACATCGCCTCCCGCACCGCAGTGGAGGTGATCTGCCGGGAATGGGACGGCGGCACCACACCGCCCAGTCTTATCGCGCCCATTCAGTTGGCGCACCGCCAGATCCGGGCCATGCAGACCGGCCAGTTCTCCATGCGCACCACCGTGGCCGTCCTGGCCACGGACGGCAAATTTGCCGCTCTGGCCCATGCGGGCGACAGCCGGATCTATCATTTCCATAACGGAAAACTCGCGTTCCAGACCCTCGATCACAGCGCCTCTCAGATCGCCGTGCTCATGGAGGAAATCACTCCGGATCAGATCCGCTTCCATGAGGACCGCAACCGGGTGCTGCGCTGTCTGGGACAGGACGACAGCCTGAATCCCACCGCCCGGGATTATCCCTTGGAGCCGGGCAATCATGCCTTCCTGCTCTGCTCCGACGGCTTCTGGGAATATGTGCTGGAGCCCGAGATGGAGGAAGACCTCCGCGATGCGGCGAGTCCCGCGGACTGGCTGCAGCGTATGCGTGCCCGTCACGATGCCCGCGTCCCCGCCGTACACGATAACCACACCGCAGCCGCCGTGTGGTTTGCCATCACCTGATCCTTTCTAAAAAGGGCGAAGCCGCAAAAACCGGCTCGCCCTATTGGCGTTTCTTTTCGGGAAATCACTTGGACGCCGCAGGAACTGTCTGTGGTAAGATGTGATCAGAAAAGAGAAAGCCCCGGTTCTCATCAAGAGAAAACCCCGGCGGAAATCACTTCGACGAAGAAGAAACCGCTTGTGGTAAGATGAAACCATCAAAGGAAAACGAAAAAAGAAAGGAACTCCTACTATGAAAAAGACTGCTCTGCTTCGAATTGTGACTCTGCTCCTTGCCCTGATCCTCTGCACCGCCCAGACCTTTGCCGCATCCAATCCCGTCTCCGAAACCAGAAACGGCACCGTCCGCGTCATGTCCTTCTTCGATAACGACTACTTCGAGGGCTCCGGCCTCGGCACCGCCTTCATCGTCAGCGAGGACGACGGCGACACCTACCTCGTCACCAACCGCCACGTGATCAGCGAGGAAGGCATCCTCTGCAACCAGGCCTACATCCTCCTGGACGACTACGCCATGACCCACATGGGCTTTGATTCCAGCCACGCAGTCCCCTGTGAGCTCTACTACGTAGACCCCGCATTCGATATCGCCATCCTGAAGATTGAAACCACCCTGGAAGGCCGCGAGCCCCTGACCCTCTCCGATCCCACCGACCGCATGGACTCCAACGATAAGGTCGTTGCCGTGGGTTATCCCCGCAGCGCCGACTACGTTACCGACCATGAAGATGCCGTCAGCGGCGTCGAGTACTTTGAGGTCGTTGCCTCTCCCGAACGCGTCACCTTCACCGACGGCATCCTCTCCGGCTTTATGAGAAACAACGTCATCGGCAACGGCGTCGAGTGCATCCAGCACTCCGCCCCCATCAACGGCGGCAACTCCGGCGGCCCCCTGGTGGATGAAAACGGTTATGTCATCGGCGTCAACACCTGGGAAATCGGCCAGGACGGCGAAACCCTTCATTCCTACTCCATCAATATCAGCGAAGTCATCGACATTCTGGATAACGAAGGCATTGACTGGCAGGCTCCCCGCGCCAAGTTCTCCTGGCTGGCACTGGGTCTCACCGCTCTGGTTGTGGTGATCGCCGCCGCAGTCTCCCTGATCCTCCGCAAAAAGGCACAGACCAAGACCGCCGCTGCCCCCGCTGCAGTTCCTGCCGCAGCCGCAGTAAGCGCCGCCCCCACCTATGCCGCAGCCCCCGCCGCTCCCGCAAAGCCCGCCGCACCGGCCTCCGCCGATTCCGGTCTCCGCTTCCAGGGCGTGTCCGGTGTCTTCGCCGGCAAGCGCTTCTCCATCAGCGGCCAGATCCGCATGGGCCGCGACAGCAAGGCAAACGACTTCTCCTTCCCCGCAAACACCAAGGGCATCAGCTCTCAGCACTGTGTCCTGCTCTATACCGACGGTAAGCTTTATCTGAAGGACGTCGGCTCTACTTACGGCACCTTCCTGGGCGACGGCCAGCGTCTGGCCGCAGGCCAGGCCGTGGAACTCAAGATCGGCGACCGCTTCTACCTGGGCTCCACCAACGAAACCTTCGTCATCACCGGCAAAGGAGGCATCTAAGCCATGGCTCGCTGTCCCCACTGTATGAGCACTTCGCAAAACCTAAGCACTTGTGATATCTGCGGAAAATCCCTCTCCTATCAGGCAGCTGCACACCAGCTGCCTGCCGGCGCAGTATTGACAGACGGCGCCTTCCGCTCCTATGAGATCGGCGCGGTGAAGGGCCAGGGCGGATTCGGCATCACCTATGCCGCGTTTGATCTCCGCCGCCGCCAGAAAGTGGCCATCAAGGAATATTACCCCATGCAGTGCGCCCAGCGCGCAGGCATGGAGGTGCAGCCGAAAACCGGCATGGATCAGGTATTCCTGGGCGGCCAGGTGAGCTTCCTTCACGAGGCCAAGATGCTGGCTGGACTGCCGCCCATGAACTGTGTGGTGCAGATCCTCGATTACTTTGAGGCAAACGGCAGCGCCTACATCGTCATGGAATACCTGGACGGCACGCCGCTGCATCAGATGATGCAGCAGCACGGTCCCTTCCCGCCGGAGCATCTCTTCTCCCGGCTTCCTGCACTGATGCAGGATCTCGCCACCCTCCATTCCGCCAATATCCTCCACCGGGACATCAGTCCCGACAACATCCTCTGGATGCCGGACGGTACCTTAAAGCTTCTGGATTTCGGCAGCGCCCGTCATATGGAGGACGGCAAATCCGTCAGCATTCTCTTAAAGCACGGCTTTGCGCCCGTGGAACAGTACCGCACCCGCGGCCAGGGCTATTTCACCGATATCTACGCCCTCTGCGCCACCGTCTATTACTGCATCACCGGCCGGATGCCGCCCCACGCGGTGGAGCGTCTGGAGGAAGACCGGCTGCAGTCTCCTGCCGGGTTGGGGATCGCCATGAACCCCCATTGGGAGGAGGCCCTGCTCTGGGGCCTTGCGGTCCAGCCCAAGTCCCGGCCCCAGGAGATCGGCGCACTGATGCGCCGGATGTTTTCCGATGGGTTTCCCGGCGTCCTCCCGTATCCCGCGCCCCCGGAACAGTTTCGCGTGGAGGAAGAGCCCGAACCCCATCCCGGCACCGTCAGGATCACGCCGCCGTCTCCCACCGTCCCGACCCGGCCTCTTGCAGACAATCCGGGAAAACTGGACACTGGTCATGGCGGAACTTCGGTCAAGACTTCGTCATTAATGGAAAAATGGCGGGCGATCCCCGGCCTCACAAAGCTTCTGGCCGGTGCCGCCGCCCTGCTGCTCGTGGCAGTGATCGTTTTGGTGGCGGTTCTGGCAGGGGGCGGGGAGGATGACCCAAAGGATTCTGCCGGATCGTCACAGCCGCCGGTCTCCGACCTGCCGCTGAATCCCGTTGCCCCGGTAAAGCCGGAATCGGACGAACCCGAACTCCCGGAAGAGACCACAGAGCCCGAGCCCGATCCGGAACCTGAACCCGAACCGGAGCCCGAGCCTGAACCCGAACCGGAACCTGAACCTGAACCGGAACCCCAGGAAACCATCGTGGAGCAGGAGGGATTCACCTTCCGCCTGGAAGAAGATCACGCGGTGGTGATCGGCTTTGCGGATGACGGCGAGGAAGTGTCGATTCCCGAAACGGTCGGCGGCCTGCCCGTCACCACCATTGCAAACGGCGCCTTCCACGGCTGCGCCGTGCTGAATACCCTGTATCTGCCCGAATCCCTGACCGATATCGAGGAAGATGCGTTCCGGGACTGCACTGCTTTTGAAAATCTGTTTGTGGCGGCCTATGACCATACCGTTCATTCAAAGGCCACCTTTGCCGGTTGTGACCGGATGCTCTACATCGCACTGCTGGAAGGCTGCACCTGGGATGGCCCGGTGCCGGATCAGGCATTCCTCGCCATTGAAAATATGGACACGCCCTACGGCCCGCTTCTGGATGTGGAGTTTGCCGACGGTATCTTCGTCGGTGAGACAGAGGATCGCCTTTTGATTATGAAGGTACAGTCCGGCGTGGAATCGCTGGATTTCTCGGAAGAGGACGAGCTTCTCTATCTCATGGACGATGCGCTGGCGTATGCGGAGGATCTTTTGATCATCGACATCGATCAGATCTTCTTCTCCTATGAGAACCGCGCGGCACTCGAGGCAAATTATGCGCTGACCTACACGCCCGGCAGTCCGGGACATATGTGGCTCACCGCGTGCCAGGGCGCCGACCGCATCAATCAGGAGGTTCACGGGGAAACGCTGATCCGGCCGGATGTGGAGATGCTGGAATTGACCGCGGCCAGGGCGGCGGAACTGACAGAGCTTTATGATTGGGAACGCCCCGACGGCAGCGAATGGTATTCGATCCTCGATGAGTACGGATACTCTTGGTATATGGTAAACGGCATCATCAGTCGAAGCGATGTGTCGGATCAGCTGATGACCCGCCTGGATGGAGATCTGGACTATCTCCCGGAGGCCGCATTTGACGACGAAGGGGTTCCCTTTGAACGCATCTGCTGCGGCTGTGCCCAAAAGGACGATATCTGGTACACGGCATGGTTCCTGGTTTATTGATCCCTTTTTATTCTGATTCATCACGGCGCCGATACGGCGCGTGGAGGTGTCTCCTTTGAACAGACAATACTGCCCCTATTGCATGAATCCGGTCAGCGACGGAGAATCCTGTAAAAGCTGCGGACTCACTGCCGGCAGCTATACCCCCAATGAAAACCACCTGCCCCCGGGTACGGTCTTAAACGGCCGATATCTCATCGGCCGGGTGCTGGGCGAAGGCGGATTCGGCATTACTTATATTGGCTGTGACCTTCGCCTGGAGCTGAAGGTGGCCATCAAGGAATATTTCCCCATCGATAAGGTGCAGCGGATTTCTTCCGTGTCGTTGGATCTTTCCGTTCCCTCCAGCTATGCGGAGCATGGCTTCCTGTCCGGAAAAGACCGGTTCCTGGAAGAAGCCCGCATTATGGCGCGGATGGATAAACAGCCGGAGATTGTCAGTGTCCGCGATTTCTTCGAGTGCCACAACACCGCCTATATCGTCATGGAGTATGTGGAGGGCACCACCTTCAAACAACTGGTGACCCAGCGGGGCGGCGGCATTCCCGCCCACGAACTCCTCCCGCTCATCGAGCCGCTCTTCGGCGCGCTGACCAATCTCCATGAGCTGGGCCTGATCCACCGGGATATCAGTCCGGATAACCTGATGCTGGAGCGGGGGAGGGTGCGCCTCATTGACTTTGGCTGCGCTCGCCAGCCGGAGCGGGGCGAGGCCACCATGACTATCGTGTTGAAGCACGGCTATGCCCCCATCGAACAGTACACCAACCGCGGCCAGGGCCCCTGGACGGACGTGTATGCCCTGAGCGCCACCATTTACTATTGCCTGGTGGGCCAGCGTCCGCCCCAGGCCATGGATCGCGCCAGCGAGGACGAACTGATCCTGCCCCGTAAATTGGGTGTGGATCTGACAGAGGCGCAGGAACAGGCCATCCTGCGCGGCATGGGCATCCGCCGCAGCCAGCGCTTCGCCTCCGTGGCGCAGTTCTACGCGGCTCTCTATCGCGCCCCGGAGTCTGAGACGGAACCCACGCCGAAGCCGACCCCTACGCCCGTTCCCGCACCGGCCCCCATGCCCGTACAGGAACCCACGGTCAGCATCGAGCGGCATACGGAGCAGGAGCCTCCGTTTGAGCCTACGATCAGTATCGACCAGCATACAGAGACGCTCCCGGAACCGGAGCCCGCACCGGCTGCACAGGAAAAACCCTGGTGGAAGGACTGGCGCGGCATTGCGGCCATGGCGGTGGGACTCCTTCTGATTGTCGGTATGCTCGCCGTGCTGATCCCGACGCAGCCGGAAAAGGATCCCTCGGAGGCCGATGCGGAGCACGAGGAAGTGCAGGGCGATCCGGGTCAGGATCCTCAGGAGGATTCCGCAGAGGATCAGCCCGCGGAGGATGTGTTTGACTTCGTTCCCATGACGGAGCGGGGGTATCCCATGGATGAGCCGGTGGATGATGCACTCTTCCGGGATGCCTATGCGGTGGAAAACGAAGAACAGTCCCTGAACTGGCATCTGGAACAGGGCGCAGAGAGCGTTGCGCTGCAGAATCTGAACCTCTGTCTGGAAGGCGACGTATATCTGACCCAGAATCTTCTGGTGGGCGAAAATGCCAATCTGGACTTACAGGGCATTCTGACTGTGGCCCCCGGCGTTACGCTGCAGGTTTCTGAAAACGGTCAGATCCACGGCGGCCACATCATTCGTCTGGAACAGGGCGCCCAGCTGAATCTCCGCCAGGACGGCCGGATCCATAATTCCACCATCCTCATGGAGGACGGCGAGACCGCACTGAGAATGAGCGAGTCCGAGTCTGTCCGCCGTGTGCAGGAGGAAAACGGCACCCGGTTCGTGAATCTGGAGCTTTCTGCCTTTGAAGAAGCCACCACGGTACATAATGCAACGGAGTTCCGCGAAGCGGCGGATAATCCCGACACCCGTGCGATCATCATTGCCGGGGATATTAAGCTCACCCAGTATGACCACTTCGAGCTCACGGTGCCGGTACGGATCGAGACGGATGTTAATGTCCGGGCGCCGCTGAATAATGGATTGAATTCTTCCCTGATCCTCCGGCATTCCCTGACGAACCATGGTTCTCTGCGTACCTGCATGGAAATCGTGGACGGTGCGTATCTTGAAAACCACGGAGAGCTGGTTCTGCAGAGCTGGGCGGATAGCCAGAGTGTCGTTGTGAACCACGGGGAATTCCGCGCACAGGATGGCGTGGATATCAAATACGGTTCCCGGTTCTATAACTACGGCACCATGGATCTGCAGGCGGGTTCTTCTCTCCTGGTCATTGGTGCAGACCTCCGGAACTATGCGGAGCTGCGCTCCGCCGGAGAGATCACGATCCCCAGAGACGGATATCTCGAGAACTGCGGCACGCTGACGCTGCAGGGCGGCGGCCATCTCTATAACCGCTCTGTGATGGAAAATCACGGCACCATGATCCTCGAGGACGGCAGCCATCTTCAGAACGAGGGCACCCTCTATTACGGCCACGATCTGCAGCAGGCTCCGGACGCCTATTTTGAAAACCACGGCGTCGCCTATTCCCACAATCCCTATGAAGTACTGGATATTGAAGATCGTGCCCCTGTTCTTTTGGAGGACAATCTCTATTACGGCGAAGTGCGCAGCGTTCACACCGCAGAGGAATTCCAGGCGGCTATGGACGACCGCAATGTGGATACCATTGAAGTAAACGGCGATATTGAACTGCAGGAAAGCATCGTCGTGGAGAAAGACCTGATTATCGGTCACATCCTCCGGATGGCCCAGGACACCACGCTGGAGATTCACGGCGCGGTGCTGAATCACGGCACCCTGCACGCCGACCGTCTGCTGCTCCAAAACGGCGGATATCTCATCAATCATAATCTGGTTCGCGGCAGCAGCCTGACCCTGGGCAATGACGGGCGGGAGGATGACCGCGCGTATCTTCTGAATTACGGCCAGTTGGAGTCCCGCGATATGGCGGAGGATACGCTCGCCATTACGCTCTGCGGCGAGAGCGCCCTCATTAACAGGGGCGGGCTCAGCCACCCCGGTGAGATTCAGCTCCATCATAACGCAATGTTCAATCAGAACGGTTGGATGGACGATCTGACGCAGCCCCTCACGGTTCATGGCGGCGCGCTTCTGCTCAATGGCGCCATGGGCGTCCGGAACGCTGCGATCACCATCGAAAGCGGCATATTCCGTCTTTATGGATATCTGGCGCTCTATGAGGAAAGCACGCTCCATCTGGGCGAGGGCGCAACCATGGATATTCTGGAGGGCGATATCGAAATGGACGAGGCCGCTTCCATGGAAAACCACGGTGCGGTCATGAACTTTGGCTTTAACTGGTATAACCTCATGCTCCACGGTCTTGTGAAAAACTTTGGCCGCTGGGATACTGCCGTTCCTATGACGGTGGGCGCATTCCACAATCTGGGCGAAGTGCGGCTTTATGGCATCTCCCACGGCAACATCACCACGGAACGGGAATTCCTGGGCAACGACCCCGTTGTGGGACAGGGTGATCCGCGTCCTCTGAACTACTGATAAAAAAACACCCGCGAAGCTCCGGCCTCGCGGGTGTTTTGATAGGTGATCTTATTCTTCAAACATAGCTTCGATGACCTGTTCCATGCGTTCGCTCATGGCCTCGTCCGTGGCCGTCAGGGCATAGAGCACCAGCCAGTCGGTGGCGTTGCGGGGATCAAGGGTCGCCATGCCGCAGTCGTTCAGGATGGCGTTTATGACCCACCAGTGATCCTCCAGTCGGTCGGCCAGATCGAAATAATCCTCGTCAAACTCGGAATACTCCTCGTCCACCACGTTCTCCGTGATGACATATAAGAGCAGCAGGAGCTTTCGCGACACATCCTCCCGCCCGGCGCGGATGTTTTTCAGCGCCGTAGTGTTGGGCCAGTTGCGCTTGATGAGCTTCTGACAGACGGAATAGCCGCTGCGATCCTTGCCGGAGGGCATCTGCATGGAGAGATATTCCTCCATCACCGCGTCCAGAGAATAGACGCGCTCGTCATCCTCGTCCCAGGCGGGATCCGGGTGGATCAGCTTATTAAGATACCGCTGGAAGTAATGATAGGCCCGGGTGTGGTTTTCGCCCATGAGGGGCAGCTGTTCCAGATAAAAAGCCCGCAGTTCCTCTTCCGTTTGCAGGAAGAGATGCTTCTGCTGGATCTGATGGGTCAGCTCCTGTCCTGCCTGGGGCGCTTCCTGCACCGGGGGATGGGCGGGCATGCTTTCATAAAAGGCCTTCGCCTCCTGATAGCTGCGGCCCATGCGTAAAAACCAGGCATACACCAGATCCCGGCCCTCTCTGTAGTGGATGCCGTATTCCGTGCAGTAGCAGAGCATGGCTCCTGCCTGTCCCTCGGTCATGCCCAGGGCAAAGGCAATGAGAAACACGTCCTCTCGGCTGGTGGGCTTGTTCTGTCCTTTCAGCCAGTTGCGTACCTTTCTGGCCACGGAGGCCGGCGCACTGTCCGGAGATGCCGCTAAAAATGCATCCGTCAGCTTCTGCTGTAAATCTGCCTCCGGATAAAGGCTCAACAGGACGTCCCGGAAGCTGCGCAGGGCGATGCGTCCCACCTTCAGATACTCCGCCGCCATGGACGGCGTCATGTTCCCGTCCCGGATCCGGTTATATTCGTCTACCGACATCTGCGTAAGCTCGATCATGGCTTCGCCCTCCCGGTTTTTTCTGTTTGGTTTTATTTTAGAAGCAAAACCATGAAAAAGCAAGTGCTTTGTCGAAAAAACCCGCCCTGTCCGGTGCGATCATCGGACAGGGCGGGTTTTGGAAACTCAGGAATCAAACTGCAGATCATCAATGCCGCTGATTTTCCAGACGCCGTCTATGCGCTGCATCAGAAGATCAAAGGAGCCAGAGAAGTGCGGCGCATGGGAGAAGCAGATGGTGGCCCGGGCGCGGCGGGGATTTTTCAGCACATCGCCCAGCGACCATTCCACCTGCTGAAGCTCGGACAGGAGACGCTTCGCCAGGTCGGAATCCGTCAGGGCGGAGAGGATCCCGCCGATCAGTTTGTTCTCACCGATGGCGGACACGCGCTCCATTTTATCCGCCAGTTCCTCGGTGAGATGGGGCCGCAGGCCCTCCATTCCTGCTGTCCGGACATCATCGATGGTACATTTCAGGGCGTATTCCGGCGAATGGAGCAGGTATAAATAGGCCGCGGCCGCGAGAATCGCGGCGGCCAGCAGGATGACCAGGAGAATCATCAGGGCTTTTTTCATAGAGAATACACCTCCTGTTGGGAGATATCGTGGGCGGGAACTCAGTCATTCCCGCTCTTTTTAATGGAGTGCAGGGCGATTCGTGCCAGGATCAGGAACGCAACGAGATACAGCACCAGGATCCCCCAGGTGGTCAGAAGATGCGCGGAGGAGAAGGTGAAGAAGTCCTCTGCCTCGTGGAGGATGGGGATGCCCTCCTGCTGGAGACGAAGCTCCAGACTGTTCAAATCGGCGGTGGTGCCATAGCCCTCCATGCTCCACCGGCAGACGGCAAACCAGGAGAGAATCTCCGTGGCCCCGTCCAGTTTGAAGATGAGACCGGAGAAGAGGATCTGCGGCATCAATAGCAGCGGCGCCACGGTCATGGCCCGGTCTGGATTCGTAAAGAGGCAGGATACCAGCAGTCCCATGGCGGTGGAGGCCAGCGCCGTGAGGAAGGTGGTGATGAAAAGCTCCAAAAACGCAGGCAGTACCACCTGGGTATCCGGCAGGCCCACGAAGAGGGCAAACACGCCGGTGACCAGGAAGGACTGGATGGCGCTCAGACAGCCGATGACCGCGATCTTCGACAGGATATAGGAATCCAGACGCAGACCCGTCATGTATTCCCGGCGCAGGATCGTGCGCTCCTTACAGATCTCCTGGATGGCGTTGAGCATACCGATCCAGAACGCAGAGCAGGACAGGGCAAAGAGCAGGCTCTTGGTCATTTCGTATTGGGTGAACTGTTCGCCGCTGGCCACAAAGGAGATCAGAAGCGCCAGAAGCGGCGCCTGTGCCAGCAGCAGGATCAAGCGCTGTCTGTCATTGACGATGAGTTTGAAATAGCGCCGGGACAGCACGCCCAACTGCCGGAACAGATTTTCCTTTTTGGCGGGGCCCGATTTTGCGGCGGATGCGGACTGGTGTGCGGCGGGATGGTTCTGCGACCGGAATTTTTCCTCCCATTCCTCGGCATGATCTGTGATCAACTGGTAAATATCCACGATATCGGACACGCCAAAGAAATCAAGCGCCGCATCATAAGAACCGCAGAAGCACAGGCGGCCGCCTCTGCCCATAAAGACGATCTTATCGCACAGCTTCAGCTGCAGCGTGCTGTGGGTGACCAGGATCACGGTCTTGCCGCTGTCGGCCATGGCCCGCAGGGACAGCATCAGATTGCGCTCTGTACCCGGATCCAGACCGGAGGCGGGCTCGTCCAGATAGAGAAGATTCGGGTCGGAGAGGAGCTCTACGGCGATGCTGGCACGCTTGCGCTGGCCGCCGCTTAAATTTTTGATGAGGCTGCCCCGCTTTTCCGTCAGTTCCACCGTGGCTATGGCGCGGGAGATGGCCTGTTCCCGTTCCTCCTCCGTGGTGTCCGCGGGCAGACGCAGCCGCGCGGTGTAGGACAGCATGTCATAAAGCGTCAGATTGTCATAGACGATATCCGACTGGGGCACATAGCCCACCAGTTTTTTCAGGGAATCAAAGTTCTCGTATAAATCCACGCCGTTTAAGTACACGGAGCCGGAGGCGGGCTTCAGATAGCCGCACATGGCGTTTAAGATGGTGGATTTTCCGGTGCCGGAGCCGCCGATGATGGACACCAGCTCCCGGGGACGGATCTCCAGATCCACATGGTTGCAGGTGATGAAACGATGCTTGCGCTGCTGTCGGACGATCACCACGTCGGAGGCATCCACGGAGATGCCGCCCTGATAACAGCAGTAATAGACCGCGTCACTGGTGAAGATCAGGCGGGAATTGGTGATGACGATCACGTCTTTTTCATGGAGCGGCGTCTTTTCCCGCAGCGGCCTGCCGTTTAAGATCACGCCGTTGGTGCTGCCGCAGTCGCTGAGATAGAAGTGTCCTGCCTCCTGCGTGATCTCGGCGTGGTTTTGGGACACGCTGATATGCGGGAGCGTGATGTCGCACGCGGGACTTCTGCCGATGGTCAGGCGTTCGCCGGTGGAGATGGAGTGCCACTGATCCTCGGCCTCGGAGGAGGAAAAGACGAAGAGCACGCCCCCGGCTAGGGCCTCCACCCCATCATCAATGCGGATAAAGTCGCCGTCGCGGACGGCTTTCTGCACGATGTTGGTGTTCTGATAGATGAGACCGTTGGTGCTGGGGCTGCCGTTCACCACGGCACGATCCTCGATGTACCACTGGTCGTTTTCCTTCCGGAAGCGTCCGTGATCGTAGGTGACCAGACGGGAGGTGAGCACAATATCGTTCTCCGGGCCGCGCCCGAAGGTGATTTCATCCGAGAGGAAATCGCCCAGCGACAGGGTAAAGGGCGGTCGGTTCGCGTCAAAGATCGTCACCTGCTGCCCGGCGGACAGAATCCCATCCGGGGTATAGGGCATTGTTTTCTCCATGAGCTCCATAGAAATCTCCTCATTCCGTTCGATTGGGGTTCGTTTCTTCCATTATGCATTTTTCTTCAGCCACTCAACGGCGGTCTCCGCGAAAGCGGATACGACGGGGAGCGGGTCGGGGGAGGGGATGGCCAGGGCGATGGTTCGGGTGGCGGCGGGGGAGAGGGGACGTACCTCGATGCCCTCCCGGCGGCTGCCGATTAAAAGCTCCGGCACGATGGATACGCCAAGCCCCTGCTGCACCATGGCGATCAGGGCATAATCGTCCCGGGTGGAATAGCGGATATGCGGCTGTACACCGGCTTTGTCCAGGGCACGGTGGATATCATGATTGGAGCTCTGCCGGAGACTGATGAAGGGCTCGCTGCGCAGCTCCGGGATTGGCACGGCCTCGTATTTCGCCAACTGGTGTCCCCGGGGCAGGATCACCACCAGAGAATCCACCTGCAGCGGGATCACCTGCATCCCGTCCGGCGCAGGAAGCGTGACAAAGCTCAGATCCACGTCGCCGCTTTGCAGCCAGCGGTCCAGATCGTCATAGTCGCCGGAAAGGATCTGCACTTCTGCCTTTGGGTGCGTGGTTTGAAAACTCTCCAGCATACCGGGAAGCCACTGCACCGCCACACTGGAGAATACGCCGATACGGACAACGCCTGCCTCTGCCTCCCGGATATCCGCGGCCAGCGTCTCCAGTTCCTGCTGTTTCTGAAGGATCTCTTTCATTAGAGGCATAAGGCGTTCGCCGGCCTCGGTGAGCCGGATGCCGCCGCGGCTGCGCTGCATGAGAGAAAAGCCGAACTCCTCCTCAAGTTCCCGCAGGATATGACTGATGCGGGACTGGGTGGAATGCAGCGCCTCTGCGGCCCGGGTCAGACTGCCCAGCTGGGCAGTTTTCAAAAATGCCTCGTATTTTTTGATGCTCAAAACGCCTCACCCTCTTTTCATGCGATTATTTCATGAAACTATGTTATTTTTGTATATAGTAACAGAAATCATCTGGGAATGCAAGTCTTTTTTCTACGGCTTTCGTCGAAAGAACTGCTTGCAAACTCATGCATTTCTCTGTATAATAATAGCAATCACAAAAACGTGCATGAATTCATGAAAATTCTGCATGAAAAAACCGGAGGGTTCTATGAATTACACAGAACTGATTGTCTTTATCGCATATTTCGTCTTTATGGTAGGCATCGGTGTATTCTTCTTCCTGCGCTCCAAGGGCGGCGGTGAGAAGGATTACTTCCTGGGCGGCCGTCAGATGGGCGCTTGGGTCTCCGCTTTGTCCGCCGGCGCTTCTGATATGAGCGCCTGGGTTCTGATGGGTCTGCCGGCCTCCATTTATGCCGCCGGTATGGGCCAGACCTGGATCGCCATCGGTCTCGGCATCGGCTATGCCGCCAGCTGGATCTTTGAGGCGCCCCGTCTGCGCCGCTTCTCCATTGCGGCAAATGACTCCATCACCATCCCGCAGTATCTGACCAACCGCTTCCTCTCGAAGAGCAAGGCGCTGCAGATCCTCTGCGCCGCCATCTTCCTGGTGGCCTACACCATTTATGCCGCTTCTTCCATCAAGGCCTGCGGCACGCTCTTCAACACCGTCATGAATATTGATGCCAATGTGGCCATGTACATTGCCGCGGCCATCATTATTCTGTACACCTTCCTGGGCGGCTTCTCCGCCGTCTGCTGGACCGACTTCTTCCAGGGTCTTCTGATGCTGGGCGCTCTGCTCATTGCCCCGATCTTTGCTCTGGGTCTGGTTTCCTCCGGCTCCGGCGCAGGCGCTGTGGCTCTCCCGGATGGCTACTTCAATTTCTGGACCTCCTGGCAGGATGTGCTCTCCGGCCTTGGCTGGGGCCTTGGTTACTTCGGCATGCCCCATATCATTATCCGTTTTATGTCCCTGAAGTCTGAGAAGGAACTGAAGAAGTCCAGCGTCATCGGCATTTCCTGGACTACCATCATTCTGGTGATGTCCGTTCTGGCCGGTGTGGTCGGCCGTATGTTCCTGGGCGAGATCGCGGACTCCTCCACGGTGTTCATCACCATGACCCGCAAGATCTTCCCGGCTCTGATCTCCGGCCTGCTGCTCTCCGCCATTCTCTCCGCCGCCATGTCCACCGCAGACTCTCAGCTTCTGGCTTCCGCCTCTGCATTTGCCAACGATGTGTACAAGCCCGTGCTCCGCAAGAAGGCATCCAATAAGGAAATGTTCTGGGCAGGCCGCCTTATCGTGGTGGTCATCGCAATCGTTGCTGTTCTGATTGCCGCTAATCCCAATTCCGGCACCATTATGGCTCTGGTCGAGAACGCATGGGGCGTGTTCGGCGCCGCATTCGGCCCGGTTATTCTGCTGAGCCTGTTCTGGAAGCGCTTCACCTTCTCCGGCGCCGTTGCCGGTATCGCCGTGGGCGCACTGGTGGATATTCTCTGGCTGGCATTCCTGTCCGGCACCGGCCTTTATGAGATTATCCCGGGCTTCTTCGCCGGTCTCATCGTCTCCATCGTGGTTTCCCTCCTGAGTCCCGCACCCAGCAAGGACGTGGAAGACCTCTTCGACCGCGCTTCCAAACCCGAGGCATAAGCGCGTTTTTCAAAGAGTACGCAAACACCCATCTGCATACCTTGCAGATGGGTGTTATTTTTGTGGAAATCATCGGAATTGTCTAAATTATGCAGAAATCTTAATGCGATATTTATAAAATATTACAGTAAGAGAAAATGAAATCTCTTGTAAACGGATAGTATAATTTCTTTGCTACTATTTTCCTAAAAGTAAACAGATTGTGGTATGATTATGAATTTTTATCTTGAGTGCGTATAACCTCTTGTGAATTCGATGGTAAAATGTCATAATATATACAGTTATTAACAGATGGAGATTAGATGTTAATAACAAATTATTTCATTTCAGGAGGGAAACTATGAAGAGACTTCTCGCACTGCTTCTCGCCATGATGCTTTGCCTGTCCCTGCTGGGTGGTTGTGCTGCTGATCCGAAGGATGATGCAGCTAAGGACGACACCGCCGCAACCGATACGGTTGAAAAGGATGAGGGCAAGACCGAAGAGAAGGAAGAAGAAAAGGTCGAGGACGAGGCCCCTGTCGAGGCTGAGCCCAATACCCTGTCCATGCTGTCCTATGAGGCACATGGTACCTACACCCTGGATTCCTGCATGGAATACCAGACCTACATCGACATGGCTAACCACCTTCGCGACAACTACGGTGTCGTGATGGACTACACCATTGTTGATAGCTCCGTTTATGAGTCCACGCTGAACGGTTATATTGCCGCCAAGACCATTCCGGACGTGTTCTACTCCGGTCTGCTGGCTGCTGACGTGGTCAACAACTGCATCGCAAACGGCTTGTTTGCCGACATGGATGAGGTTCTGGCATACTCCGACGGCACTGCTTCTGGCATGCTGCTGGACGGCGGTACCTTCAATTTCATCAAGGGCATGAACACCAAGGAAGACGGCCACTGGTATACCTGCCACACCGCCGCTTCTGCCTACACCAACATCGACCTGGATGATGCAGATACCGACTATATCTGCGAATTCCCCATCGGCTGCTTCTACGGCGTCCAGATTCGTTATGACTGGCTCCAGAAGCTGGGCCTCTCTGTCCCCAGCACCACCGCTGAGTACAAGGAAGCTCTCGTGAGAATGCGCGAAGAAGATGCCAACGGCAACGGCGCCAAGGACGAGCGTGCATTCCTCTGCCTGGGTAATCCTGACGAGCCCAACTCCGTTTACATCGGTGTTGGCGGCTGGTACGGTCTGACCAATGGTAACTTCGTGGTTTCCGTTGATGACGGTTCCATCGACAGCGCCATCCTGCAGGGCGACCAGTACATCCAGTTCGCCAACTTCATGGGCGAGCTCTATGACGCCAATGTTGTTTACGTCAATGAAGGCGCTATGTGGAACCGCGGCGTTGAGGCTGCTTCCAACATGGTTTCCTCCTATCAGCAGTATCCGAATAACACCCATAACGAGCTGACCACCGGCGCAGCCGGCTCCTTCTATTACCCGATTTCCGTGATCCAGGCAATCGAAGGCGTGAACCCGACCCTCCAGGGCCAGGCCAGCGTGGTTGGTTATACCGCATATGCATTCAATGCTGAGTCCAACTACGAAGCATGCGCCCGCTGGATGGACTTCATCCACAGCGAGTTCTTCTTCGAGATGCTGTACTTCGGCTGCGAAGGCACTTCCTGGGACTGGGCAGAGGACGGCACTGTCGTTTCCTATGACCTGTCTGAAGAGGATCTGGAGAACTACCGCGGCATGTGGACCTACATGACTTGGACCGCATTCCCGCAGGTTGACACCTCCATCGTCTACCACTACAATGCGCAGATGTACAAGGGCATCCAGGCTGCAATCGACAACGGCGAACCGTACACCAACGGCGGCTTTAAGGATTATGCAGACTTCCTGACCAACTCCAACAATGCCTCCAAGGGCTTCACCGAGGAAGGCAACAACCTGTACTGCTACTTCATCGACCTGTTGGAGTTCGGCGTTGAGAACATCGACTGGACCATGGCAGCCACCTTCACCACCTCTTATACCGAGAATGAGATGGAAGTGATCGGCAAGTACGAGGGCGATATCAAGACCTACATTGATGAGCTGAACCTTGGCTACATCACCGGTCTGCGCTCCACCGATACTTACGAAGAGGATATCCAGTACGCATACGATAACCTGGGTCTCCAGGAGTACATCGATGCTCTGCAGGCAGCCAGCAACCGTTACCTGGTCGCTGTTGGCCGCGATCCCATCGAATAAGTCGGCTTCAGGATTTTCTGTAGTTTGAACGCGCACTGTTTTTCTGCCGGCGACTCATCCCGAGTCGCCGGCTCTTTTTTACGCCGCCCGGATAGATTATGGTTGAAATAAAAGGAAAAATACGGTATACTTATTTTACCTATACTGGTTATTATGGATAAAGGAGCGAGATAGCAATGAAAACGTATCTTGGCATAGAACTGGGCTCCACGCGCATTAAGGCCGTGGCCATCAATGATTCCCATGTACCGGTGTCCTCCGGCGACTACACCTGGGCCAGCTCTTTTGAAAACGGTGTCTGGACCTATGATCTGGCTGAAGTCTGGAAGGGTCTGAAGGCCGCTGTTTCCGGTGTGGAGAATAGCGACAGCGTGGCCGCCATGGGCGTGTCTGCCATGATGCACGGCTATCTGGCATTTGATAAGGACTGGAACCTGCTGGTGCCCTTCCGTACCTGGCAGAACACCATCACCGGTCAGGCCGCAGAAGAACTGACCGCACTCTTTGGCTTTAATGTGCCCCAGCGCTGGAGCATTGCCCATCTTTACCAGGCGGTGCTGAATGACGAGCCCCATGTGAGCGAGATCGCCCATATCACCACGCTGGCCGGTTATGTCCACTACATGCTCACCGGCGTCAATGCCATCGGCATCGGCGAGGCCTCCGGTATGTTCCCCATCGACAGCGAAAAGCTTTGCTATGACGAGACCATGCTTGAGAAGTTCAACGCGCTGGTTGCTCCGCGCAATCTGCCGTGGAAGCTCATCGACATTCTCCCCACCGTGCTGCAGGCCGGTGAGGCCGCCGGTCAGCTGACTGAGTCCGGCGCAGCCCGGCTTGATAACCTCCTGCCCGCGGGCATTCCCTTCGCTCCCGCAGAGGGCGATGCCGGCACCGGCATGACCGCCACCAATGCCGTCGCCCCCAGAACCGGTAACGTTTCCGCCGGTACCTCCATCTTCTCCATGGTGGTTCTGGAGCGTCCCCTTGAGAAGGTTTATGAAGAAATCGACCTGGTGACCACCCCCACCGGCAAGCCCGTGGCCATGGTTCACTGCAATAACTGCACCAATGACTCCAATGCCTGGGTCAAACTCCTGGGCGAGACCGCAGATCTCTTCGGCGCAGAGCCCTCCACCGGCGACCTCTACACCAAGCTCTATCAGAAGAGCCTGGAAGGCGATGCCGACTGCGGCGGCGTGCTGGTCTGCAACTATATGGCTGGTGAAGGCGTCACCCATATGGATGCCGGCCGTCCCATGGTGGTTCGCCGCCCGGACAGCAAGTTCACGCTTGCCAATTTCTTCCGTGCTACCCTTTACTCCACTATGTCCACGCTGAAGATCGGTATGGATATCCTGGCCCGTGAAAATGTCGCCATCGACAGCCTCACCGGTCACGGCGGCCTTTTCAAGACCCCGGTTGTGGGTCAGAAGTACATGGCTGCTGCTTGTAATGCCCCTGTCACCTGCATGGAGACCGCCGGTGAAGGCGGCCCCTACGGCATGGCATTGCTGGCTGCTTATCTCGTGAAGAAGTCGGAAGGCGAGACGCTGGAGGATTACCTGAACAAGTACGTCTTTGCCGGTATTTCCGGCTCCACCCTCCAGCCCGAGCAGGCCGACGTGGATGGCTTCAACACCTACATCGAGCAGTACAAGGCCCTCCTGGCCGTGGAAAAGACCGCGGTTGAGGTTCTGTAACAAAAAACTTCTGTAAATGATTCGCCCCGCCGCAGAGTAAGTTCTCCGCGGCGGGGCGAAAAATTGTCTTTGTCCTGGTAGGATGCTCTGTCGGGACTTTTCTTGCATCTGCTTGATTGGCATGATACAATAGAGAAACCGGATCTATCCGGCTGATTGGGAGGAGAATAGTACGTGTTACTAAAAACAAAGAGACTGACCATTCGACGCATTGCGGCAGATGATTGGAAACGCATACAAGAGATCTGGACGGACTTCAATTCCTCGCCCCTTTCACAGTACGACAGGCCGCACAATACGGAGGATGAGGATGTTCGTGCCAGAATTGCAAGGTGGGCATCCATGAACAGCGGCACCGAGCATATGTTTTTTGCAATCTGCCTTGGCGATACCGTGATCGGGTACAGCGCGTTTCACGTCAGAGAAAACGGACACGAGATCGGTTATTGCTTCCACTCTGCCTATCACGGAAAGGGCTACGCCAAGGAAAGCCATCTGGCACTTTTCGAGTATATGCGGACGCTTGGCATTCAAAGACTGACTGCAGGCACGGCTCTTCATAACACACCCTCAGTTTCTCTTCTCAGATCTCTGGGTTTTGAGTTGGTCGAAACAGAACAGGTGTCTTTCTACCAGGACGCTGATGGCAACGATATTGTGTTCGACGGCGGTGTGTTTGAACTGGAATTGGAGAATGTGTGATGAGTATTATCTGCCGGCAGATGCAGAAAGAGGATATTGCAAAGATAACGCCTCTTTTCATTGAATATTGGAACGGAACCGGTGATGAATGGACGCCGGAACTGGTATATCGCAGAGTTTGGCAGGTGCTTGGTGCCCCGGACGCCTACTGCCTGATTGCGGAGGATGGGGAGAATCCTGTTGGGTTTGCAATTGGCAGAATGGAAACCTTTTTTCGA
>SVLW01000067.1 GCA_015067705.1 Oscillospiraceae bacterium | reverse complement strand
CTTATGCCATCCATATTACGAAAAAGGAAGCCCTGCAGGAGGATGCGGCGGCGGCAAGGGCGGCCGGCGCGGACTATGTGATCGCGCTCTTACACTGGGGCAACGAGTACCAGCGCTTTGCATCGCGTGAGCAGCGGGAGCTGTCCCAGTGGCTCTTTGCCAATACGGAGATCGATCTCATCATCGGCAATCACGCCCATGTGACCCAGCCCATCGAGCGCTTTGACGTGACGTATGGGGAGCGGGAAAAGACCGGATATGTGCTCTATGCCCTGGGGAATTTCACCAGTGAGCAGTTATTTGAGTATAGTAACACCGGTATTATCGCGGATATCTATCTGGTGATCGACCGGGAGGATCCGGCGAAGTCCTATGTGGACGAGATCACCTATACCCCTATTTTTGTAGACCCCAATCCCAAATCCACCGGCAAGCGATACCGGGTGATCTCGGTGCGGCAGGCGGTGCGGGATTATGAGGCGGGGACGGATCCTCTGATCTCCGCCAAGGAATACGGACAGCTCTCTCAGTATCTTGCGGATTATGAGGAACTGCTCTGCACGGACGAGCGGGTGCGGGAGGGCGATTTGCCGTAAGGATCCCCTATCATATTTCGGAGGTTTTCTATGAAAACTCTGCACAAAATCATCATCGCATGCCTGATCGCGGCGCTTCTGATCACGCCGTTTTCTGCGGCGGCCGAGGAGCGGGTGAGCATTTCTCTGGACGGCAGTGAAGTGACGCTGGAGCGGCCGGCCTATTTTGACAGTGAGACCGGCATCCTCATGGCGCCGGCGTCGCTCTTTCCTGCGGCGCTGGGTACAGAGCTTTCGGTGGATGCGGAGAGCGGCAGCGTGACGCTGACCCGGGGGAATACCGTCATCGGTATGACGCTGGGCGGGACGGACGCGAAGATCAACAGCCGTTCCGTGACGCTGGACGTTCCGCCGGTGATGCAGGAGGACGAGGTGCTGCTCCCCCTGCGCTTCTGCGCGGAGAATCTGGGCTTTGAGCTGAACTGGCACGCGGACGAGCATCGCGTGGAGCTTTTGACCATTTATGAGTACGAGCTGAAGATCACCGAAGAGAAGATGCGGGAGATCTATGGCCAGCCGCGGGAAACCCTCATCAGTGAAAAGGGCTATACCTGGCAGGTCTATCACGAGGACTATCGGGAGTACCAGCTCATCGGCGTGGATCACGGCCGGGTGGTGGCCTATTATCTGGGGAGCGAGAACTGGCGTCTGCCCTTCGGCATTCAGTACGGCACCAAGCTCGCCACCTGTCACACTCTGATGAACGGTCTGGGGTATCAGTCCGCAACGGGTACGGGATATACTACGTTTTATTCCGACGAGGCGGTTTTGACGGTTTACTACAGCGCGGAGGCGGAGAATCCCGTCTATGCGGCGCTTTATGAGGCGGCGGAGTATACGGATGCAGAGGCCGTCACGCCGGCGGCGCTCCAGTCCATGGAGCGGCTGCTTATGGACCTCACCAATGTGGCGCGGGTGCGGCAGGGTCTCTTGCCCCTTGCGGCAAGTCAGAGCCTTTCCGCAGTGGCGAAGCTGCACGCGGGCGATATGGCGGCGGGAGATTTCTTCTCCCACCAGGGTACGGACCTCCAGAATAAGACCGGGCGCATGAGTGCCGCGGGCTTTGGCGACTGTTACGTCAGCGAGGTGATCTCCAAGGCCTATCCCGACAGCTTTACCACCTTTGCGTCGTTTTTGGTAAATCCCTCCTATCAGGAGATTTTGAACGCCAACTTTACGGACGTGGGTGCGGGCTTTGCCTATAACCCGGACTCCGAGGGCGTTTTATACTGCACACAGCTCTTCTATGCGGAGAAATACTGAGTGATTCTGGTGCGAATATGAAGCATTTACGGCACAATCTGCGGGGAAAAGCCGGCGACTATGTGATTGTCGCCGTGCTTTTGCTGTCCGCAGGTTTGCTTTTTTGGGGCTTTGCGGGGCGGGAAGCGCCGCGCAGCGTGGAAATCAGCGTGGATGGCCAGGAGATCGGGCGCTATACCCTGCCCGCCCAGGCGGAGTATCCCCTGGCGGATCTCCCCTACCCCTGTACACTGGTGATCGACGGGTATGCGGTGGCGCTATCTGACACCACCTGCCCGGGGCATGACTGCGAGCATGGCGGAGCGGCGGACGCGGGCGGCGAGAGCATTGTATGCCTGCCCAATCGGCTGCTTATCCGCCTGACGGGCAGCGGAAAGGTGGATACGGTGGTGCAGTGAAGGCAAGAAAACTCTCTCTCTGCGCCCTGATGACGGCGCTGGCGCTGGTGCTCTCTTATCTCGAGTCGCTTTTACAGTTGAGCTTTCTGATCCCGGTGCCGGGGCTGAAGCTGGGGCTTTCGAATCTGGTGACGCTGACGGTGCTGGTGCTATACGGGCTGCCCTATGCGCTGCCGGTGGCCTTTGCCAAGTGCTTTCTGGGGGCATTTTTTGCAAACGGGCCCATGTCCTTCTGGTTCTCCTTTACGGGGGCGCTGTGCGCGATTTTTGTGATGTGGGTGCTTCTGCGTTACGGGAAACGGGTTGTCTCTCTCTGGGGTGTTTCTATGGCGGGGGCGGCCATGCACAATCTGGGGCAGATCCTGGCGGCGGCGGTTTCCATGCAGACGGCGGCGGTATTCGGGTATCTGCCGGTGCTCCTCCTGGCGTCCATTGTCACAGGCACGGTGATCGCCGCAGCGGCGGCGCCCATGGTGCGGGCGCTATCCAAAACCACATAAAAAAACCCACATGGCGGAAAAACCATGTGGGTTTTCGTGTTTTGATGGGGTTATTTCAGGAGTTCTGCCATCTTGTCGGTGACGTTGAAGCACATACCGCCAGCCATCAGGAGACCTGCGTCTGCGTCATAGGTCATCATGAGCGGTGCGTCGTGGGCAGAGATAAGCTGGATCTCGACGCCATCGGCAACGGTCTTATCACCGGCATAGGTGCAGTCACGGGCAAGTTCCAGGAATGCGTCCTCGGTGCTATAAATGCCATAAAGCGGCAGGAGGTCGGCCAGGGTGGGCACCAGCGTGGTGTCGGTGAGGCCGTCCAGGATGCAGAAGGAATAGGCGTCCTCGCGGCCTGCAATCAGGTAGGCGCGGCAGCCGTAGGCGGGATAGGCGTAAAGCGTGATCTTGCTGTCGGCGGTGGCGAAGGTGCCACCCATGATCTCCTCGGTGATCTCCTCCGGCAGACCGTAATAGGCCAGCTCTTCGGCGTCATTGACGATGCGATAACGATAGCCGCCTGCGGCGCAGTAGTCGGCGCTGAGCTCTACGGGCTTTTCTTCCTCCACGGGTTCCTCTTCTTCCGGGGTCTCCGTGATGGCGGCGTCGGGGTTCTCTGCGGCGATCTGCTCGGCGCGCATATTGTTATACCAGGTGGTGAAGCCGAAAAGGCCGATCATCATGGCGCCCACGATGATATAGAAAATGATGATACGCTTTTTGTTTTCAGGTCTGTCCATTTGGAAATGCCTCCTAGATCGTTTGATTGATTCAGATACGGGCCACGCCGGTTTTGTGCGCGGCGCGGATGACGGCCTCTGCCACGGCCTTGGCAACGCGGCGGTCCAGCGCCGGGGCGATGATGTTCTCCGGGGAGAGCTCCTCCTCCGGGATCAGAGCGGCCAGGGCGTAGGACGTGGCCACTTTCATCTCCTCATTGATGCAAGTAGCGCGGCAGTCCAGCGCACCCCGGAAGATGCCGGGGAAGGCCAGCACGTTATTGATCTGGTTGGGATAGTCGGAGCGGCCGGTGCCTACCACACGGGCGCCTGCGGCCAGTGCGTCCTCCGGCATGATCTCCGGCGTGGGATTTGCCATGGGGAACACGATGGAGTCCGCGGCCATGGAGGACACCATTTCCCGACTGACGATGCCGGGGGCGGACACGCCGATGAACACGTCGGCGCCCTGCATGGCATCAGACAAGGTGCCGTGCATAAGTTCGCGGTTTGTGAGCTTTGCAATGGCGGCGTGGGCGGGATTTAAGTCCGTCATATCCTCGGCGATGATGCCGAAGCGATCCACCATGGTGAGGTGTTCTACGCCGATATTCAAAAGATGACGGCCGATGGCGATGCCGGCGGAACCGGCGCCATTGATCACCACACGAACGGCGGAGAGCTCCTTCATTACGACCTTCAGGGCGTTTAAGAGCGCCGCGGCCACCACAATGGCGGTGCCGTGCTGGTCATCATGAAAGATCGGAATATCGCAGACGGCCTTTAGCTTCTCTTCGATCTCGAAGCAGCGGGGCGCGCTGATGTCCTCCAGATTGATGCCGCCGAAGCTGCCGGAGATGAGCTGGACGGTGCGGACGATCTCGTCCACGTCCTTGGATTTCACGCAGAGGGGGAAGGCATCCACATCCGCAAAGGTCTTGAACAGGGCGCATTTGCCCTCCATCACGGGCATACCGGCCTCCGGGCCGATATCGCCGAGACCCAGAACGGCAGTGCCGTCCGTGATGACGGCCACCAGATTGTGGCGGCGGGTCAGCTCATAGGATTTCTCGAGGTGGCGCTGGATCTCGAGACAGGGCTCGGCCACGCCGGGGGTGTAGGCCAGAGAGAGCTCCTCTCTGCTGGTAACAGGGCAGCGAGTGACCACCTCGATCTTGCCGCCCCATTCTTCATGTTTTTTCAGGGATTCTTTTCTGATATCCATAGATTCTCACTTTTCGGGATTTGATTGGAAAAAAGAAACAGCTTAAAAAATATGATACTATTTTTGGCGGGGATTGTCAATCATCATTCGGACGCCGCCGCGATGGCGCGGATGTTCTCCGTCAGTTCCTCCAATTTCATGAATCGTTGATCCTCTTCGTTTAACCGCAGATAATAACTCCCCGTCATCTGGTCAGAATCAATATGCAGGACAAGCGGGCCAACGGGTTCGTCATCCTCTGTGAAGAAAATCAGCACACGATCGCCTTTCTCTACAACGGGATAGCCGCTCGCTTCATATTGATAGACAAACCATCCGTCCTGGTTTTTTTCAATAAAGCTTCCCTCCAACATTTGAAACGTCACGGTTTTACGATCAGGGTCACCTTTGAGCACCGTTTCGATCTGCAGAACAGCTGGGGTGCGTGCGCCGCGGGACAGTTCTTCTCCGGTTTCCGGATCAGTGCGAATAGACGGAATGGTTGGGAGAATTTCTGATACCTCACAGATGGCAATCAGCGCGGCATTTGTTACGGCATCTTCCAGTGTGAAGTCGCTCCAGCACAGATCAGAATAACGCAGATCCAATTTCTTCACCGGATAGAGCGCAGCGTCCTCCTCCCTATCTTTGATCCTTAGTACCTGGAAAAGTGCAGCGGACAAAAGAATAACAAGTGCTGACAAAACAGAAATCAACAAAATATGCCATTTTTTCACAGGATTTCCCCCTTTCCCTGCACTGATTTTGCCATCGTGGCGGTACTATTCGGATGCCGCCACGATGGCGCGGATTTCTTCACATGTCTTATCAAGAGGCACATATTTCCAATTTTCCATAAAGAGATAACTGTTTCGCTTCAGCATATCATACTGACCGACCTTGCCGATCCTCACGATCAGCGGGCCGACGGGCTCATCTTCTTCTGTGAAGAAGATGAGGACACGGTCTCCTTGGGATACCGTGGGCGAATTATTCACAAAATTGTGGACGAACCATTCATCTCCTATTTTTTCGATATAAGTGCCGCGGGGCATTTGGTACGTGACCGTTTCTTGGTCAGGGTCGCCCTTCAGAACGGTTTCGATCTCCATGACGGCCGGGGTGCGTGCTGTGCGATACAGTTCTTCGCCGGTTTCAGGGTCATAGTTGATCACAGGCTCGGTGGGAAGAATCTCAGATACGTTACAGATGGCAACCAAGGCGGATTCGTCCACGGCTTCTTCCAAAGTCCATTCCCGGAACCAGTCAGACTCGCTGGAATGGTGATAGAATTTCGCCACCGGATAGTATGTGACTTCCTCCACGGGCTTCGTTTCCCGGGCCAGGGCGATCAGTGCACTGGACAGGAGGAGAACCAACGCGGAAAGGGCGGAAATGACGAAAATCATCCATTTTTTCATGGGTAAATCCCCCGTTCTTTTTTTCGATTTTATCATAAAAATCGGCACTTGTATATAGAATATTTACTTGCGAAAAAATGTTCGTTGTGCTATAATAAAATGAATCAATAAGATGCGGTATTATGGCCGCTTACAGCTTGTTTTTTCAGAAAGGTTTTGACACATGAGCGAAAAGAATACTTGCTTTCGAACCTCCATTGGCGGTCAGGCGCTGATTGAGGGCATTATGATGCGGGGGCCGGAGATCTGTGCCACCGTGGTGAGAAAGCCCGACGGCACGCTGGACATCACGGAGCAGCCCACGAAGAAGCACACGGGCGTGCTCACCTGGCCGCTGGTGCGCGGCGTGGTGGGCCTCTGGGATTCCCTGTCCGTGGGCGTGCGGGCCCTCACCTATTCCAGCGAAGTGGCCTTTGACGGCATCGAGGAAGAGCCCGACTGGCTGACGAGAAAACTGGGAAAAGAAAAGGCGGACAAGATCGCCATCGGTGTGGCGCTGGTGCTGGGCTGTCTTCTGCCGGTGGGTCTTTTCATCCTGCTGCCCACGCTTCTG
>SVLW01000066.1 GCA_015067705.1 Oscillospiraceae bacterium | reverse complement strand
GCAGTGGTGCAGGTGGACGACGGCGAGATCATCTGGGGCAACGAGCCATTTAATTCCCTGATGATCAAGTTCTCGAATATTGACGACCTGCGGATCACGGAGGCTCTGGACGATTTTTCTTTGGATGATCTTCACGAGCTGGCCACCGGTGAGCGTATGGATGCGGTGGTGACCTTTGCGGATAAAACCTTCCGGGTCTGCGGCGGCTCCTCCCGTGCAGAGGGCTATGAGAATTACTGTACCCTGACCTTTATTGATATCAGCCGCGAGATCCTTTTGGACGACGAGATCCGCCAGTCCCGCCCTGTGGTGGCGCTTTTACAGGTGGATAACTTCGAAGAACTGGTCAAGGATCTTTCCAGCTATGACGGCACCTTCATGATGGCCAATATCGAGTCCTGCGTCACCCGCTTCTGCGAGGAGACCCACGCCATCAGTATGCGGGATGACGAGCGCTATACTCTGGTGTTTGAAGAACGCTATCTGCCTGCCTGTATCCAGAATCGCTTTGCCGTGCTGGACGAGGTGCGCAAGATCAAGAATCCCGCCGGTATGTCCGCCACGCTCTCCGTGGGTATCGGCCGGGACGGCGGCTCCTACACCCAGAATCTGGCCTATGCCCGCCTGGCCATGGATATGGCTCTGTCCCGCGGCGGCGACCAGGCCGTGATCAAAAACCAGCAGACCTATGAATTCTTCGGCGGCAGCACCCGTGAGATCGAAAAGCGCACCAAGGTGCGCTCCCGCGTGATCGCCAACGCCATGTCCGATCTGATGCGCAATTCCTCCATGGTGATCGCCATGGGCCATAAGTATTCCGATATGGACTCCCTGGGCGCCTGCATCGGTATGTCCTGCATCTGCCGGAAGCTGGGCATCCCCATGAAGATCGTCTTTGATCCCAGAACCACCTCTGCCGCGGTGCTCTATCAAAAGCTTCTCACCGTGGCGGAATATCAGGATATCTTTATCAGCGGCGAACGGGCCATGGAGCTTCTGAACGATGACACCCTTCTCGTCATCACGGACGTGAGCCGTCCCGGCATGGTGGACGCGCCCCAGCTCCTCACCGCTGCCCGGCGCATTGTGGTCATTGACCATCATCGCCGCGCCTCCGACTATATCGATTACTCCATGGTGACTCTGCACGAGCCCTATGCTTCCTCCACCTGTGAACTGATCTCCGAGATGATGCAGTATATCCTGACGCCGGGGGATCTCCTGCGGCAGGAGGCGGAGTGTATGCTGGCGGGTATCATGCTGGACACCAAGAATTTCACCATGAAAACCGGTGTGCGTACCTTTGAGGCGGCGGCCTTCCTGCGCCGCGCCGGTGCGGACACCATCGAGGTGAAGCGTCTCTTTGCAGACGATATGCAGGACTATTTTGACCGCTGTGACATCATCAAAACGGCGGAAAAATATAGAGCAGGAATCGCCATCGCCTATTCCGAGAAGGAAGTACCCCGCGCCATTGCGGCCCAGGCGGCAGATGAGCTTCTCTGTATCGAGGGGATCCAGGGTTCCTTTGTGGTGTTCCGCTTTGCGGGCTCCACCCATATCAGCGGTCGGTCGCTGGGCAAGATCAATGTACAGATCGTGCTGGAGCGCCTGGGCGGCGGCGGCAGCCTCATGGAGGCCGGTGCCCAGCCCGGCAATCGCCCCGTGGCTGATGTGATCGAAGAATTGAAGGCCTCGATCAATACCTATTGCAGTGAAATGTAAGAAAGAAAGGAGAGCGGCGATTTCGTCGCCGCGAATCAAATCATGAAGGTTGTGCTTTTACAGGATGTACGCGGTCAGGGCAAAAAGGGCCAGCTGATCAATGTCTCCGATGGCTATGCCCGCAATTATCTCTTCCCCAGAAAGCTGGCCGCAGAGGCCACCAAGGACGTCTTAAACGCCATTGAACAGCATGACGAGGCTATGCGCCGTCACGCAGAAGAGGAACTGGCCCGCGCAAGACTGCTGGCCAAGGACCTCGAGGGCATCACCGTCCGCATCCAGATGAAGGCCGGCGCCAACGGAAAGCTCTACGGCGCTGTCACCGCAAAGGAAATCGCGGAGGCCATGCTGGCCCAGAAGAAGATCGAGATCGATCATCGTAAGATCGTTTTGGACGAACAGATCAAGAATTTCGGCACTTACGAAATCAAGGCAAAGCTGTTCCCGCAGGTGACCGGCAAGTTCACCGTGCTGGTGACCGAATAATCTTTCAAAACTGACCGGACAGGGGAGTGAGCACTGTGGATGAACTGAATACACGGGCGGTGCCGTCCAGCGCCGAGGCAGAGCAGGCCGTCATCGGCTCCATGCTCATCGACGCGGATTGTATTGCGCTGGTGATCGAACAGCTGCGGGCAAATGACTTTTATTTTCCGCAGAACCGTGCGATTTTTGAAACCTTTGTCACCATGTTCCTCTCCGGTGAGACCATCGACCCGGTCACGGTTTTAGAAAAACTGAAAGAGACCGGACTGTTTGACGAGTCCGGCGGACGCTCCTATCTCATGCAGCTCATGGACGTAACGCCCACGGCCGCTCATGTGGAGGAGTATATCCGCATCCTCCGGGATAAGACCCTGCTGCGCGAGACGGCGGAGGCCGCCGGGCGGATCTTAGAATCCGTCTATTCTGGCGAAGGCACCGCCGCCGAGATCGTGGAGAACGCCGAGCGCCTTCTTTATGACGTGCGCGAGGGCCGCGAGATCAAGGGCCTTTATCACATCAAGTCCGTTATCTATAATATCTATGAACAGCTGGACGAACTGGCGCGCAACGCGGGCCAGCTCCCCGGCATTCCCACGGGCGTGGGCGAACTGGATACCTTCATCAGCGGCCTGAACCGCTCTGACCTGATCCTGATGGCCTCCCGTCCCGGTATGGGCAAGACCAGTTTCACGCTGAATATCGGCCTCCACGCGGCCAAGGTCACCAAGAAAGCCGTGGTGATCTTCCAGCTTGAGATGAGCCGCGAGCAGCTTGGTCTGCGACTCCTCTCCGGCGAGGGTCTCATCGACTCCCGGAAGCTGCGTACCGGTACCTTAAATGATGAGGAATGGGCGCGCCTGGCCCACGCCAGTGAGGTGCTCAGCAAGACGCAGATCTATATCGACGACAATCCCTCCCTGACGGTGGCGGATATGAAGTCCAAATGCCGCCGTCTGGGCGACAATCTGGGCCTTGTCATCATCGACTATCTCCAGCTCATGCAGTCCGGCAAGCGGGTGGAGAACCGCACCACGGAAGTGGGCGAGATCTCCCGCGCCTTGAAGGTCATGGCAAAGGAACTCAATGTTCCCGTGCTCTGCTGTTCCCAGTTGTCCCGTGCCGCGGAACAGCGCCAGGACAAGCGCCCCATGCTGTCCGACCTGCGTGAATCCGGTTCCATTGAACAGGACGCCGACGTAGTTCTGTTCCTTTACCGCGATGACTACTATAATAAAGAAACCGAGGACCCCAATACGGCGGAGTGTATCGTGGCGAAAAACCGTCACGGCGCGGTGGGCACCGTGAAGCTCCACTGGATGGGTCAGTACACCACCTTCTCGTCCCGTGACACCGTCCATGACGCTGGCTGAGCGCGTGGAGCAGGTGGCCGCATCCCTGATCCCGGCGGGCAGCGCGGTGCTCTGTGCCGTCTCCGGCGGCGCGGACAGCGTCTGTATGCTTCATGTGCTGCATTCCCTGTCCGCCCGGCATGACTGGCGCATCTCCGTCGCCCATGTGAATCATGCGCTTCGGGGCGCGGAAAGCGACCGGGACGAGGCATTTGTGAAAAGCCTGTGTGATTCCCTGGCGGTTCCCTTCTATGCACAGAAAATCGATGTGGCCGCCCTTTCGGCGGCGCGGCATCAGGGCATCGAGGAGACGGCGCGGGATGTGCGCTATGCATTCTTTCATCAGGTGATGGAGGCACAGGGCATAAAGATCCTCGCCACCGCACATACTGCAAAAGATAACCTGGAAACCGCGCTTTACCGCTTTGCCCGGGGAACGGGCACGGCCGGTCTTGCCGGGATCCCGCTCTCCCGCCCTGTGCCGGGCGGCACAGTGGTGCGCCCGCTGCTTTCCGAGCGCCGGGAGGAGATCGAGGCATATCTTTTGGAGCACGGCATTTCCCATGTGACCGATTCCTCCAATCTGGAGGAAGTTTATACCCGCAACCGGATCCGTCACCGGATCCTGCCGGAACTGCTTGCGCTGAATCCGTCCCTGTATGATACCGCCGCGCAGACCCTGCGCACGCTCCGTCAGGACGCGGATTTCATCGAATCTGCGGCGGACGCCGCATACCGGGAACTGGTGCGGGAGCGGAGCATTGACGCCGCGGCGCTCGCCGCCCTGCATCCTGCGGTGTCGGGACGTTTGATCCTGCGGCTATACCGGGAGACCGCGCCGGAGGGAAGGGAACTCACCGTCGGCAATATCGCGGAGGTGCTCTCCGCGGCTCGGTCGGATTCTCCCTCTGCCTGTGCCGTCCTGCCCGGCGGCGTGACGGCAAGACGGGAATACGAAAGGCTCTCTTTTCAGGCAGGGCAGGGGACGGCGACCCTGATTTCCCGGACGCTTACGCCCGGGGAAACCACGGATTTTCCCGAGGCAGGATTTTCGATTTCCTGCCGCTTTACGCCGAATTGCTGCCTGAATTTGCAGAATATTCAAAAATTTTACTTTGATTCTTCTCATATCTGTGGTATACTCTCCGTTAGAGCCAGAGTGCCGGGAGACCGGATCCATCTGGCGGGGCACGACCACAGCAAATCTGTGAAAAAAGCGCTGATCGACGCGCGCGTTCCCAGGGATCGCCGGGATCTGGTTCCCGTGATCTGTGATGAAGCGGGAATCGCGGCAGTGGGCGGTATGGGTACGGCCAAAAGACTGGCCGTGACGGACGCCACCGAATCGGTGCTGGTACTGGAAATCAACTATTCAATGGAGGAACATACACATGATGACCGCATCTGAGGATCTCTGCAAGGTTCTGCTCAGCGAAGAAGAGCTTGCTGCCCGCGTGAAGGAGCTGGGCGCACAGATCACGGAGGATTACCGGGATCGCCTGAATGGCAAGCATCTTCTGGTGATCGGCATGCTGAAAGGCTCTTTCATTTTCATGTCCGATCTGGTTCGCCATATTGACCTGCACTGTGAGATCGACTTTATGATCGCCTCTTCCTATGGCTCCGGCACGGAGTCCTCCGGCGTGATCACCATTAAGCAGGATGTGAAGGATGTGGAGGGTCAGCATGTGCTGATCATAGAGGATATCGTGGACAGCGGCTATACCATGATGAGCGTGATGGAGATCCTGAAGGGCAGAAAGCCCGCCAGTCTTGCCCTCGTCTCGCTTCTCGATAAGCCGTCCCGCCGCAAAGTGCCGGTGGAGATCGCATATACCGGTTTTGAAGTGCCGGATGAATTCGTGGTGGGTTATGGTCTTGACTATGACAGTCGTTACCGCAATCTGCCGTACATAGGCGTGCTGAAGCCTGAGATGTACAGCTAACATGGCTTTGGCAGAATAAGGGGTGAGCATTTGAAAAACAAGTCGTTCCGCGGCATTGGATTTTATGTACTGATTCTGGCGATCCTGATCGGTACCATTGCCGCATTCAACAATACCGCCAGTACCGCAGGGCCTGTCTATTCCGAGGTGCTTGACTATTTCTATCAGGAAAAGGTGGATGCCTTCACAATCGATGGGGATCTTCTGATCATGAAGCTGAAGGATAACACTCAGGTCAGCTATATCCTGCCGGACTGGAATCTGTTCTTTAACAATCTCGATGAACTGATCCGCCAGCAAAAGGCGGATGGCATCATCAAGGAATATGACGTGGTGGCCGAACGGGATGTGCCCTGGTGGGTCAGTATGATTCCGTACCTTCTGATGATCGTGATCTTCGGCCTCTTCTGGTTCTTCATGGTGAACCGCGCCGACGGCGGCGCAGGCAAGGCCATGAGCTTCGGCAAGGCCAGAACCCGTCTTGCCTCTGAGGAGAAGAAAAAGGTGACCTTCCGGGATGTGGAGGGCGCCGAGGAAGAAAAGGCCGAGCTGCAGGAGCTGGTGGAATTCTTAAAGAATCCCCGTAAGTTCGTGGAAATCGGCGCCAGAATTCCCAAGGGCGTGCTCCTTGTGGGCCCTCCCGGCACCGGTAAGACCCTGCTTGCCAAGGCAGTGGCCGGTGAGGCAGACGTGCCTTTCCTCTCCATCTCCGGTTCCGACTTTGTGGAGCTTTATGTGGGCGTCGGTGCTTCCCGCGTGCGTGATCTCTTTGACCAGGCCAAGAAGAAGCAGCCCGCCATTGTCTTTATCGATGAAATTGATGCCGTGGGTCGTCACCGCGGCGCCGGTCTCGGCGGCGGTCATGACGAGCGCGAGCAGACTCTGAACCAGCTCCTGGTGGAAATGGATGGCTTTGGCGCCAATGAAGGCGTCATCATCATCGCTGCCACCAACCGTCCCGACATTCTGGACCCCGCGCTGCTGCGTCCCGGTCGTTTCGACCGTCAGGTGTATGTGGGCCTGCCTGATGTGAAGGGCCGTGAGGCCATTCTCCGCCTCCACGCCAAGAATAAAAAGTTTGAGGACGACGTGGACTTCGCCGCCATCGCCGGTACCTCCACCGGCTTCACCGGCGCAGATCTCGCCAATCTCTTAAACGAGGCGGCCCTCCTTGCCGCCCGCAAGAATCTGACCCGGATCGGCAATCCGGAGCTGCAGGAGGCCTTTGTCAAGGTCATCATGGGCCCGGAAAAGAAGAGCCGCGTGATCTCCGAATAGGA
>SVLW01000065.1 GCA_015067705.1 Oscillospiraceae bacterium | reverse complement strand
ACGGATGGCAGACTCAGCCAGAGCTTCGTTGCCCTTCATTAACACTTTTTCAGCCATAGTTTCCTCCTATTTCTCAACGCGGATGACCACATCCGGGCACATGGTGGCGCACATGGCGCAGGCGATGCACTGAGACATATCGGTGCACTCTACCACGTTATAGCCTTCTTTGTTGAAGCGGGATTCCGACAGACGCAGAATCTTCTTGGGGCAGACAGTGGTGCACAGGCCGCAGCCCTTGCATCTGTCTTCGCGGAAAGTCAGATTAGCCATAAAAGAAGCCTCCTGAATAGAATACTTCGGTTTTGGCGGGTGGATCAAAAGATCGCCCAGCCGGGTTTTTCATAGATCTTGATGGGCCATGCCGCGCCGTCAGCTTCTGTCAGCGCAGGGGAGAGATCCTCCCGATAGGACGTTGCCACAATGGGCAGTCCCGTGAGGCGGGAGATTTCCTCCGCATAACTCCGGGCGGAGGTGATGACCTCCTCCGTGGTCTCATGACCCAGATTGGTGTTGTGGATGAGTCCCGTAAAGCGCAAGGCGCTGGCGGCCTCGATCTCCCGCATGATGGAGATGGCCTCCTCGGGCTCTCTTGTGAGATAGCGTCTGGCGTTAATCACCAGAAGCATCTCATAGCCTGCCGCCTCGATGCGGGAGGCATACTGGCCCAGTGCGATGGCACCGGAATCGTCCCCGCCCACGTCGATGACAGAGATATTCTGTCCGCCGAAAATGGCGGCCACCTCTGCGGGCAGATAGGGGAGATCCACATTGGAGTTTGCAAAGCGCGGCGAAATGAGCCGCACGCCGTTCTCCTTCAGGATATCCTCCGAATCCTTGGTACGGAAATAGGGATTTACGATATCCATATCGCACAGAAGCACGTTATCATGGGACTTTTTCAGTGCGATGGCAGCATTCACGGCCAGATTGGTCTTGCCGCTGCCGTAGTGTCCTGCGAAAATAGTGATTTTTTTCATAAGAGATACAGAAGTGTCCCTGCCAGGCAAGAGGCCGACAGGGACACAGGAACACGAGTCAAACTTACTTGGCGAAAACTTTCTTCAGGTTCACAAAGCGGGGCAGACCATCTTCCTTGACCATGCCGGTCTCGCCCTGGATGAGGGGCAGGCAGTAGTCGATGAAGTCCTGGGTGACGCCGTTGCCGGCCTCGTTGATCCACTCCAGGGGAACCTTCTTTTCGGTATTGGCGACCAGGCTCAGATCAAAGAGCTTGGGCTCGCACTTATAGCCGTTTTCATCACGGGTGCAGGCAAAGCCGACCATCTTGTCGGTCTCGCCGGCCACGGCAGCCTCAACAGCAGCCTTACCGGACATAAAGGACTCAGCAATATCGGTGCCGGATGCGCAGTGTGCGGCGCAGCGCTGCAGCAGGGACAGCTCGATGGGACGCACCTTGGCGCCGGTCTCGGCCTTCACGACGTCAGCCAGTCTGGCAGCCAGACCGCCCAGCTGGGCATGGCCGAAGCCGTCGGTGCCGGAGGTCTTTGCCTCGGAAACAAAGGTGCCGTCGGCATAATGCACGCCTTCGGAAACTGCCACGATGCAGTTCTTCTTCTCATCGTAAACACGCTTGATGTCGGCGATGAACTGCTCCATGTTGAAGTCCACCTCGGGGAGGTAAACGAGATCGGGACCGTCGCCCTTCACGTTTGCCAGAGCAGCAGCAGCGGTCAGCCAGCCGGCGTGACGGCCCATGCACTCGATGATGGTGATCATGCCGGTGTCATACACCTTGCTGTCGCGGGAAACTTCCATGAAGGAAGTGGCGATGTACTTGGCGGCGGAGGAGAAGCCGGGGCAGTGGTCGGTGCCGGCCAGGTCGTTATCGATGGTCTTCGGCACGCCGATGACGCGGCAGTCATAACCGACGCGGTTCATGTACTTGGAGACCTTGTTGCAGGTGTCCATGGAGTCGTTGCCGCCGTTATAGAAGAAGTAACGGACGTCATACTTCTTGAAGATTTCCAGAATGCGCTTATAATCGGTGTCATCCACATCGGGATCAGCGATCTTATAGCGGCAGGAGCCGAGAGCGGAAGAGGGGGTGTGGAGCATGTTGGAGAGCTCGTCGCGGTCTTCCTCGTCCATGATCATGAGCTCGTCATTCAGAACGCCCTTGATGCCGTGATAAGCACCATAAACCTTGGTGATGTTGGGATTCTCGAGAGCCGTCTTGATCACGCCGTAAGCGGAGCAGTTAATGACAGCAGAAGGGCCGCCGGACTGGCCGATAATGCATGCGCCTTTCAGTTCAGACATAATAGTCGCCTCCAAATAAATTTATAACCCGCAGACTTTCGCCGCTGCCGCAACGTGCAGGGTTCGTCTGCGTACAGTTCGATACACTAGTAAATATACCACAACCCGCGGGAAAAATCAATTTCTAACTGAAATTCAGAGCTTTTGCCAAAAAAGCGGGATTCCATGGGCCCAATATAAACATATTGACGTTTTTTAAGCCCGCGCTTGCTAAATCCCGGAGAAGATGGTATACTTTATACGCAATATCATGCAAACTTTCAAAGGAGTGGACATAATGGCACTGGTTACTACTACCGAAATGTTCAAGAAGGCATATGCCGGCGGCTACGCTGTTGGTGCTTTCAACGTCAACAACATGGAAATCGTGCAGGGTATCACCGAGGCTGCCCGTGAGGAGAAGGCTCCCCTGATCCTCCAGGTCTCCAAGGGCGCTCGTGCATACGCCAATCACACCTATCTCGTGAAGCTCGTTGAGGCTGCTGTGATCGAATGCCCCGAGATTCCGATCGCTCTGCATCTGGACCACGGCCCTGACTTCGAGACCTGCAAGTCCTGCATCGACGGCGGCTTCACCTCCGTTATGATCGACGGTTCTTCCCATTCTTTCGAAGAGAACATCGCTCTGACCCGCAAGGTCGTTGAGTATGCTCACGCTCACGGCGTCGTCGTCGAAGGCGAGCTGGGCACTCTGGCCGGCGTTGAGGATGAGGTCAATGTTTCCGCTGAGGATTCTTCCTACACCCGTCCCGAAGAGGTCGAGGAGTTCGTCGAGAAGACCGGCGTTGACTCTCTCGCCATCGCCATCGGCACCAGCCACGGCGCATACAAGTTCACCCCCGATCAGTGCACCCGCAATGAGAAGGGCATTCTGGTTCCGCCTCCCCTGCGTTTCGACATCCTCGAGGAGATCTCCCGTCGTCTGCCCGGCTTCCCCATCGTTCTCCACGGTTCTTCTTCCGTTCCCCAGAACTTCGTGAAGATGATCAACGAAAACGGCGGCAAGATGCCCGATGCAGTTGGCATTCCTGAGGAGCAGCTCCGTCAGGCAGCCGAGATGGCAGTCTGCAAGATCAACATCGACTCCGACCTGCGTCTGGCTATGACCGGCACCGTTCGTGAGTTCTTCAACACCAACCCCTCCAAGTTCGACCCGCGTGAGTACCTGAAGCCCGCCCGCGCCAACATCAAGGAGATGGTCCGTCATAAGATCATCAACGTCCTGGGCTGCAACGGCAAGGCATAAGTTATTTGTTCAAAAGAAAAAGGACTGCTTCGGCAGTCCTTTTTTCGTTGAATGGAAAATTGATAATTGAGAATTGATAATTGTGGAGTCGGGCAAAGCCCGACGAATTGAAATCCGCAGGATTCCATACATTTTTGCTATAACGACAGACGCCGCAGCAGATTCGATCCGTCAGGCATCGCCTGACACCGTCATTTTCAATTATCAATTTTCAATTTACCATTCTGCTTTTTATCCGAAGATAAAAAGCAGAATCGCTAACCCCACCACGTTCACCACACTAAACACCGCCATATACCGGCCCTTCTCCGCGCCCTCTGCGGCGCAGTAGCGGCGGTAGGAGATGAGGCTGGCCATGGAGGCGATGATAGTGCCGAGGCCGCCGATGTTCACGCCGTAAAGGAGGCCGCGTGCGTCCTCCGTAAAGCTGGCCAGCATGGCGGCGGCGGGGACATTGCTGATGACCTGACTGGTCAGCGCACCCACCAGCACTTCGCGGCCGGTAAGCAAATCCCGCAGGAAGGCAGACACCGGCTCGATGCGGGCCATATTGCCCACGAAGATGAAGAAGAATACAAACGTGAGAAGCAGGGAATAGTCCACCTCCCGGAAAAGCCGGGGATTTGTCAGCACGGCCGCCAGTGCCACCACCGGCAGGAAGAACCACCACTCGATGAGTCCCGCCACACCGCAGACGCAGAGCAGGAACAGCAGTCCCCATTTGAAAGCGTTTTTGCGGTCAAGGGCGGTGGTGTCTTCCGGCTGTGTGATCTGCTCGCCCCGCGGACAGAGGAACACCAACATGAGACACAGCGCCAGACTGACGCCGCCCAGGGGCAGCATGGTGAGAAGAAATTCCCCGGCGCCAAGCCCGAAGTGGTGATAGAGCAGGAGGTTCTGGGGATTGCCCATGGGGGTCAGGAGACTGCCCAGGTTGGCGGCCACGGTCTCCGTCACGATGACGAAGATCAGCCGCCGCTGATCCCGCGTGCCCAGAAGGCCGATGGTGAAGGGCACAAAGGTGATGAGCGCCACGTCGTTGGTGATCAAGGCGGAGAGGAAGAAGCATAGGAGCACCAGCATCAGGATCATGCCCCGGGGCGAGGTCATCCGCCCGGTGATGCGGTCCGCCAGCACCCTGAACACTCCCGCCTCCGTCAGTCCCGCCACCACCAGCATCAGCGCCGTCAGCGTGGCCAGCGTGCCGAAATCAATATAGGTGAGATACCCGGCGTCCACCGGGACGAAGAAAAGGGAGATGAGCGCCGCCAGCCCCGCAATGGACAGCACGGCCTCTTTTTTGAAAAAAGCAAGTAGTTTCTGCATGGTCTGTCACCTGTAAGCATTAGAATCGAAAAGTGCGTGGGAAACGCCCGGCAGGATGTGCCGGGCGTTTTTGCCTTGATAGGGGATTATTTGCCCTCCGGGAGAGCTTCTTCTTTCCGCTCGCCAACCAGATTGTTGACCCAGATCCCCTTCGCCACCAGTGTCAGGCCCAGCGTGGCCTTGAACACGTCGATGCACTGGATGGAGATATAGAGCGGGAGAATGGAGAGCGTGGTGAAGTGTACCAGAATATAGGAGATCGGATAGACGATCACCCACATCCAGCCGCTGTCGAAAATAAAGGTGATGACGGACTTGCCGCCGGAGCGCAGCGTGAAATACGAGGCATGGCAGCAGGCGAAAAGCGGCATGAAACAGGCGGAAACACGGATGAAATTGGTGGCCAGTGCCCGGATCTCCTCCGTGGTCTGGTAGAACTGCGGGATGATGGGGGAGAAGAGGAAGAGCAGCGCACCCATGACGCCGCAGGAAGCGACCGTGATGAAAATCAGCTTGTTGTCCACGTCGCGTGCCCGCTTCAGTTCGCCGGAGCCCAACTCCTGACCCACCATGATGGCGATGGCGTTACCCATGGACATAAAGACCACGTTGAAAATGTTGACGATGGTGCTGGAGATACTCATGGCGGCCATGATCGTGGGGCCGCGGAGGGAGTAGTTCTGGTTCAGCATGGCGACGCCGGTGGACCAGAGGGCCTCGTTGGCCAGAAGCGGCGCGCCCTTGATGATGATGGATTTTACCAGACGCACCGGGATTTTCAGACTGCGGTAGACACCAATGAGGAAGGGGTAGTCAGATTTGTGGCGATGGGAAACCACCACAACGATGCCCAGCTCCACAAAACGGGAGATGACCGTGGCGATTGCCGCGCCCTCACAGCCCATGGCCGGCAGGCCCAGCTTGCCGAAGATCAGGATATAGTTCATCACCAGGTTGGTCAGAACCGCCGCGATACTGGCAAACATGGGAAGCTTCGTCTCACCGGTTTCGCGCAGCGTACCGGAATACACCTGGGTCAGCGCAAATGCCGGCAGACCGACGAGCATGATCTTCAGATAGTTCTCGCTGTAGTGGAGGGTCTTCACCAGATCGCCTGCGCCGTCGCCCTCTGTGATATAGGAGGACAGGAGGTTGGTGCCGTTTGTGAGGAAGATGGTGAGTGCGACCGCCAGCACGGCGAATGCGGTGTACATCTTAAAGCGGAAGGTGTGGCGCACGCCCTCGTGGTTGCGCTGTCCGGAGAACTGGGCCGTGAAAATACCGGCGCCGGACATACCGCCAAAGATGCAGAGGTTAAAGATAAAGATCAACTGGTTCGCAATGGCGACCGCAGACATATGCTCCGTTCCCACAGAACCCACCATGATGGTGTCCAGAAGACTCACCACATTGGTGACGGTGTTCTGGAGAATCAGAGGAAGCACAATGGCAACGACACGTTTATAAAACGCACGATCGCCGATGAATTTCTTCAGCATAAAGCCCTCCTGACAGAATCCGTAAAGCAAGATGACAGCCCGCGAAAGCGGGCGGTCTTTGTCACAATGATACCAATTATAGCAGAAAGCGGAGTGAAGTCAAGAGCGGAAGAAAAGCTGGCGAAACTTTGGCAGAAACGGCAAAAAAGAAGAGATGCAGAAAGGTTTTCTGCATCTCCTGGTGTAATGGACAATTTTGGTTCTTCCTCTGAAGAGCGGATACCGCTTACTCCTGCTCCCAGTTGTGCCAGACGTTCTGGACGTCGTCGTTGTCGTCCAGCATTTCGAGAAGCTTATCCATGTTCTTGATATCCTTCTCGTCGGTGAGCTTGATGTAGTTATCCGGCACCATTTCCACTTCGGCGGATTCAAAGGTATAGCCGGCTTCTTCCAGTGCTGCGGACACGGCGCTGAAATCGGCGGGAGCGGTGTAGATGGTGAAGACGCCATCCTCGGCGATGAAGTCCTCGGCGCCCACGTCGATGGCCTGCATCATGACCTCGTCCTCGTCCAGTTCTTCGCCGTCGATGACGATGACGCCCTTCTGGGCGAACTGCCAGGACACACAGCCGGTGGCGCCCATGTTGCCGCCGTACTTATCGAAGTGATGGCGCACGTCGCCTGCGGTGCGGTTCTTGTTGTCGGTGAGGGTCTCCACGATCACGGCAACGCCGCCGGGGCCATAACCTTCATAGGTCATGGAAGCCAGGTTCTCGGAACCTGCGCCGGAAGCCTTTGCCAGCATACGGGTGATGTTGTCGTT
>SVLW01000064.1 GCA_015067705.1 Oscillospiraceae bacterium | reverse complement strand
CGCCTCCACACGCACCATCGAGGCCCAGGCCTTCGGCAGCATGATGCTGGATGTACCGGCGGAACAGACGGAGGCGGCCCTCGCCTATCTCCACAAAATTCCCAATCTCATTGCCGAGGAGGTGCATGACTGATGTTTGAAGGACTCTTTGAAGCAGAATCCCTCCAGAAAGCATGGGAAGTGCTCTGCACCGAGATTCCCTTTGGCATTTGGGAAACCTTTTATGTGACGGTTTTATCCACGGCGCTGGCGATTGTGATCGGTCTGCCGCTGGGTGTATTACTGGTGGTGGGCGAAAAAGACGGCGTCTGCCCCATTCCGGGCTGGGTTTTGCGTGGCCTGAACGTGATCATCAATCTGCTGCGCTCCATTCCCTTCCTGATTCTGATGATCATGGCCTTCCCGCTGTGTCGTCTGCTGATCGGCACCACCGTCGGCACCAATGCCTCCATCGTTCCCCTGGTGGTGGCGGCGTTCCCCTTTATCGCCCGACTGGCCGAGGGCAGTATGCGTGAGGTGAACCCCAACGTCATCGAGGCGGCCCAGAGCATGGGCGCCACGCCCTTCCAGATCATCACCAAGGTGATGATTCCCGAGAGCGTGCCCTCGCTCATCTCCAACGCTACCGTGGCCATTACGACGATCCTGGGTTATTCTGCCATGAGCGGCATCATCGGCGGCGGCGGTCTCGGCAAGATCGCCATCAACTACGGCTATTATCGTTATCAGTATCTGGTGATGATCATCGCCGTGATCCTGCTGATCGTGCTGGTGCAGATCTTCCAGAGCGTGGGTACCAAGCTGGCCGTGGGCAGCGATAAGCGACTGAAGAAATAAACTGCGTATATCAGAAGCGCCGTGACAGCAGTTCGGTCTGTTGTCACGGCTTTTTTATCAGAAATATCAAAAGAGATTGGAGGTATATGGCATGAACTTCAGACGTGCGAAAGAAACGGACTTTGACAGAATCACCGCGTTTTATCGATATGCCATTGAGCATTCGCCGGGGATGGCCGAGAACGTTCGATGGGTATATGGACAGCATCCCACCGATGCCATGATCCTGGGCTATCTCTCGCAGGGCGCCATGGTTCTTTTGGAAGACGAACATAGCATCATAGGCGCGATGGCAGTTACCATGTCCCAGGGGGAAGATTATCATGCAACCCGCTGGGGTGTGGATGCTGCAGACGATGAGGTCGCGGTTGTGCATATTCTGTGTGTCCATCCCGATTACCAGAAACAAGGACTGGGAAAGAAACTGGTTCAGGAGAGTATTCTTCTGGCAAGGAGTGCGCAGAAAAAGGCAGTCCGCCTGGATGCGCTTTCCAGTAACACACCGGCGCATCGCATGTATCAGGCTCTGGGATTTATCTATCGGGGCAAACAACATCTGTACGCGGACAACACCGGATGGACAGACTTTTTGTTTTTTGAATACCTACTGAATATGTAAAAAGAACCTCTCTATGGTTTTTTCATAGAGAGGTTCTTTTTATTTTCGATTAGGTCGTCTTTTGATCCGCAGCATGGCAAGGATCTCTTCTATCGACAACTGCTCATCCAGAGGGATCCAGAGCCATTTTCCGTCATGGAGCGTATCTGTGCGGTCGTAGAGATCCTGCAAGGATATGGAAAGCGACGCACGAATCCCCTCGAACTTCTCCCGTTCGGCCTTTCCATAGGTGATCAGAATCACGGCCGTGTCTTCCCTGGCATAGAATGTGCACAGGGTTTTCCCGCCGCGGCGATATTTATATTCGATCTTCCAATCCCGGAATCCTTTATCCCACAGTCGATCCACATCATATAAGGCATCAATTGCGGTCGTGAGGCGATTCCAGACCGATAAAGTCTGTTCGGGTAATAAGGCAGCTAACTGGTCTTTCATGTGTCGTTAGTCCTTAAAAATCCGCTGTGCAAAATCGTGGATCAGGATGCGCAGGATCGCCCAGTCGTGGGGATAACCCTCTACGACGCGGCTGACCACGTTTTGATACTGGTCAAAGCCCAGCTCGCGGCACATCTTGTTGTCATTTTCAAAGGACTCGAAGTAGAAATCCCGGGAACCCATGGCGCGGTAATAGAGCTTGATTTCACGCTCGAAGGTCTCGCGGTCCTGCATGACCTGGATGTGAGGATTGTGCTCCAGAGCATCCATGCCGCTGCCCATGCCCAGGCGGCGCATAAAGCCGCTGAGCACGCCGATATAGGCGAAGGTGTCCAGATGGGTCAGACCGATGACGCTGGCCTGCATGGAGCCCATAGAGAAGCCCGCAATGGCGCGGTGCCACTTATCCCGCTTCACGCGGTACTTCCGCTCGATCATGGGGATGCAGTTCTCGATGAGGGTATCCGCAAAGGCGGAACCATGGGTCATCATGCTCTCGTCCTTCTTGCGGATCATGCCGTCGTTCATGACGACGATACAGGGCTCTGCCTTGCCGTCGGCGATGAGATTATCCATGATGTGGGACACGCGGCCGTTATAGACCCAGGAGGTCTCGTTCTCGCCGGCGCCGTGCTGGAGATAGAGCACCGGGTACTCCCCGCCCTCATGATACATGGGCGGCAGATACACCAGGCAGCGCACCCAGGTCTCCATGGCGTCAGACCAGTAGAACTCTGTGGTGACGGAGCCATGGGGCACGTCCCGCATAAGAACGAAGGGCGCATTGGCATCCGGGATCTCCACATAGTTGATGGCCATGAAATGGCTGTAGTAAATGGGACAGTAGGGACTCAGCACTCTGGCGCCGTCCACTTCAAATTCAAAGGCCTTGGGGCCGCAGAAAAGCGGATCATAGGGTAATGTCACCCGCCAGACGCCGTCCTCGCCTTTTGTCATCTCAAGGGGCTGGCTGGCGCGTACGCCGAAGATGATGGCCACACGCTGTGCCTCCGGCGCATAAAAGCCGAAGTCCACGTCTCCGTTTTCCCGAACCTTCACACCGGTATCCAGATAAACCGGCTGGAACATACTGCTGCCCGGGGCAAACTGCGGTGCCTGGGGCGCGAAAGCGCTGAAACGATCGTCAAACACGCGGTTATTCACAAAGTCAAATTCTGCCATGGAACAATCCTCCTGATAGAATACTGGGGACATCTCGTTACCTTTATTGTACTGTGCGGCCGGATTGCTTGTCAAGGACGGGCGGCGATTCCGGATAAATCTTCCGCATGAGAAAGCCCCGCGCCGGGATCCTTCCGGTGCGGGGCTGATGATTCGCGTTATTCTTCCTCTTCCTCGTTCTTCTGATAGTCGGGATCGACCACGATCTCGGCCTCCAGAACGCGACGCAGGTCGGTTTTCGTCACGGTGACGGTGAGGTTTTCGTATGTAAAGCTGTCGCCCTCCTTGGGGATACGCTCCATCTGCTCCAGGATCCAGCCGGAGATGGTGACGGAATCGGACTCGATCTCATCGAGACCCAGCTCCTCATAGAGCTTTTCAAGATCCGCGGTGCAGAGCACGCGATAGCGGTTCTCCTCAAGCTTGATGAATTCCTCAATGACTTCGTCATGCTCGTCCCAGATCTCGCCCACCAGTTCTTCTAAAATGTCCTCCAGCGTCAGAATGCCCAGCATTCCGCCGTATTCATCGGCGACAATGGCGAAATGGGCCTTTGCCTTCTGTAAAAACTTCAGAAGATCGGCGATCTTCATGGTCTCGGAGACGTAGACAGGCTTAGTCATGATCGTGCTGACGCGGAAGCTCTCGTCCCGGGCACAGGCATAGAAATCCTTCAGATTCACAATGCCCAGCACGTTATCAATGGAATCCTCATAAACCGGCAGACGGGACAGGCCGCTGTCGGCAAAGATCCGCTCCAGCTCTGCGGCGCTGACATCCTGCTCCACGCCCACTACGCTGACGCGGGGCGTGAGGATATCCACAGCTTCCAGGTCGTTGAATTCAATGGCGCTACGGATCAGCTCGCTCTCGGCGGAGTCGATGCCGCCCTCCTCGGCGGCTTCCGCCACGATGGTGAGCAGTTCTTCGTCCGTCATACGGCGGTCATCCTTCACCTTCACCAGGCTGTACACCAGTTTACGCCAGCCCATAAAGATATAATTCACCGGCGTCAGAACCAACATAATCAGACGCAGGATCGGAGCGGAAAACATCGCAAAGCGCTCCGGGAACTCCTTGGCAAGGCTCTTCGGTGTAATTTCACCGAAAATCAGAATCACCACAGTCAACACGATAGTAGAAACCGTAGGACCCTTGGAACCACCCAGAAGAGAGATAAAGAACACCGTAGCAAGAGAGGAGGCGCCGATATTGACGATGTTGTTGCCCACCAGGATCGTGGAGAGCAGTTTATCGTAATTATCGGAGAGTTTGTTCACAAGGGCAGCCTTGCGGTTGCCGTGCTCTATCATGAGTTTGATACGGGTGCGGGAGAGAGAGGAAAATGCGGTTTCCGTTGCGGAGAAATATGCGGATAAGATCACGCACACTACGATTGCGATCAGGGTAACTGATTGGCCTTCCATAAAATATGATTTCCTTTCCAAATTCAAAGTCGGTAAATGAGCGGATCAGCAGAAACTAGCATCGGATAAAGAGACGATGCCGGGCGTGGCGCGCGCAGTGCGGCCTCATCCGTCCGCCGGGACCGAAAATCATATAGAGGCCGTCACGGCACATTGCCGTCAGCCAGACCATCAAAGACCGCCTTCGTCGCGGTACGCTGTCCATGAGATCACTCCTTCGATTCTGCCACAGGCCAATGCCCGCGGGATACTTCCATAAATACGAATGTATCATACCACAAGCAAGAACGATAGTCAAATCGAAAAAACCGGGGAATTTCCCCGGTTTTTCGTTATTATGCATCTTTAGCGTAGTTTACAAAGCTGATATTCAGGTCTACGGCCCCGGGAATGCCCGGCACGGTGCCGTCCGAGGTATACTGCCACATCTGGAAATCGTAGTAGTATTCCGGAAGTTCCGCATATTGGGCCAGCCACACGTCATAGCCATCGATGACCGAGAGATCATAGCGCAGATAGGCCATGTGCAGATTATAGTAGATCATGGGGGTATAACCGGCGGCCTCCACTTCCTCACAGAAGGCAACTGCCGCGGCGCTGAGCGTCTCTGCGGAGAGGCCCTTGGTGCGGGCGTCATCGCTTGAGACCGGCTCCCAGTCAAAGACCACCGGGAAACTGAGCTCATAATCCCGGATGGCGTCCAGGACGAAGCGTGCCTCTTCCCTGGCCTCCTCGGCAGAGATGGCCTGGGAGAAGAAATAAACGCCCACCGGAAGACCGGCGTCCAGCGCACCCTCAATATTCTGCGTAAAATAGTCGTCCAGCTTTAATCCGCCCTCGGTATAGCCCCGGTTGCCCACGCGGATCATGGCATAGTCGATCCCCTGCTCCGCCACCAGATCCCAGTCAATGTCCTTCTGCCAGGCGGACACATCCACGCCCACCATAGTGTCATAGTGCGCGGTGTCATAGCGCATATAGCCGCGCTCATCCTGATAGAACTGCTCGCCGCGATAAGGATTGCGGGCAAGGCCGTCTACCACGGGGATCTGCCGGGAGGCATAGAGAATGCTGTCCTGGGGCGGGGTGGGCTCGCTCAGTGCGCTGAAGCGCAAAATCTCCGCGCCGGAGAAATTCCGGACCTCGCCCTGTACCACCACGTCGTCCAGGGTCACAGGATTCGTCACATTATGGGCGATATAGAGGTCGCCCCGGATGGTCATGTTCCGCAGGAGAACCGGTGCATCGGCATTCACCACCACGCTCCGGTACTGATATTCGGAATACACGCCGCCGGTGGAATAGACCTGGCCGAAGATATTGTCAAAGATGGTGATCATCTCGGCGCGGGTGATGGTGGATTTTGGCTGAAAGCGGTTCTCGTTGCCCTGCATATAGCCCTTTGCCGTCATCAGAGAGACGGCGTCATAGGCCCAGTCGGAGATAGAGTCCGCATCCACATATGTATCCGCCGCAGAACCAGCCAAATTCAGGTCAAAGCCAAAGGCGCGGGCCAGCAGGGTCACAGCCTGTTCGCGGGTGATGGTGTCCATGGGATGGGCATATTCCCCATCGCCCAGCAGCACGCCCGCGGCGGCAAGTCGGGCAACCGCACCGGCATAGACGGCATCCTCCGGCACATCGGTGAAGGGCATCACCGCCGCCTCCGGATAGCAGAACAGCCGATCCAGCAGCATGGCCACCTCGGCGCGGGTCACCTCCGCCGTGGGGCGGAAGCGCCCCTCCACGCCGGGAAGCATCCCATACTCATCCCGCCAGCGGCGCACCGCCTCCTCAGCCCAATGGCCATCAATATCGGAATACGCCATCGTGGCAGTAGACCAGGTAAAAAGCAAAAGCGTGCAGAAAAAGATCGAAAACACGCGGTAGATACGAACACGACTCAGTGCCATAGAATCTCCTTTATGTAAAAAATCGGTTTCGACAAGTATAAAGTATTTTTATTTTACAGGATTCTCCGGCATGAATCAACCAATTTCGACAATTTCCAGAATTTTTAAGAATTGGACATATTTTCTGGATGCAGAACTTACAAAAAATCCCCCGGAAAGCGATGCTTTCCGGGGGATTCCTTATTTCTTTTCGTCCACGTCGTGGTCGATGTGATTCTGCATCCAGGGGGGCAGAGGGGCGCTGCGGGTCTCGGACTGCTCGGCCTCGCGCTCGGCGCGGCGGCGGGCATCCTCCTCCATCATACGGCGCTCGGATTCCTCCCGGCGGCGGGCTTCCTCCTCGGCGCGGCGGCGGGTCTTTTCTTCCTCATCGGCCTCGATGGCGGCGATATCCTCGCCGTTCATGATCCGGTTGAAGACCTCGCCATCCATGGACTCATGCTTCAGAAGATAGCCGGCGACGGCATGGAGGCTGTCGATATGCTCCCGCAGGATCTGCTCGCACTTCTGATAGGCGGCCTTCATATAGCGCTGGACTTCCTCGTCGATCTGCGCGGCAACGCTCTCAGAATAATTGCGCATATGGGTGTAATCCTTGCCCAGGAACACCTCGTCATTCTGGGAGCCATAGGCAATGGGGCCCAGACGGTCGCTCATACCGTACTTGGTGATCATGCTGCGCACGATATCGGTGGCGCGCTCGATGTCATTGGAGGCGCCGGTGGAGATATCATCCAGGATGATATGCTCGGCCACGCGGCCGCCTAAGAACACCACGATCTCCTCCAGCATGTCGGACTTGGTATAATGGCTCTTATCCTCCGTGGGCAGATGCAGGGTATAACCGCCTGCACGGCCGCGGGGAATGATGGACACCTGATGCACCGGGTCGCGGGTGGGCATGAACTTGGTGACCACGGCATGACCGGCCTCGTGATAGGCGGTGATGCGGCGATCCTTTTCGGAGATCACGCGGCTCTTCTTCTCCGGGCCCATGATGACCTTGACAAAGGCCTCCTGCAGC
>SVLW01000063.1 GCA_015067705.1 Oscillospiraceae bacterium | reverse complement strand
ATTTTAATTCCGACTTAAGATCGTGATCATCTTCTAAAAGACAATCACAAAATTGTTAATAGTCCGGATAGACTATTTTATACTCAAAGTGCTGACTTTACAAAACCTTTATGGTTTGTGATGCTTCGTTGTTCAATTTACAAGGTACAATCTCGTCGGCGCTCATCGCGGCGACTTGTTTATCTTACCACAGCTTCATTGACTTGTCAAGATCTTTTTTTTCGAATTTTTCAAATTCTTTTTGATCTCTCAGTCTCCGCTCCGGCCGCTCTCCCGAGCGCTTGAATATCTTACCACACGTTCCGAGCTTTGTCAAGCTTTTTCTTGAATTTCTTTCAAGTTTCCGCCAAACCCGTCTCGTATGCCCGCTCTCTCGAGCGCTTGATTAGTATACTACCCTTGTCCCATTTTGTCAACCCAGTATTTTCACTATATTTCCTGCTTTTCCTCTGGTTCGTACTTATCTAAAATAGCCAGTGGGAAGTATCCCACTGGCTATTATCACCCAATTTACTGCTCTTCATTCTCGATCATACCGTATCCGCCGTCGTTTCTCCTGTATACCACACAGAAACGATTCTCATCGGATGCGTTCCGGAATGCATAGAACTGATGATTCAGAAGGTTCATCTGTAAGATCGCTTCCTCTACATCCATGGGCTTCAACGCAAATCGTTTGATTCTCACCAGATCGTATGCTTCCTCCGCCTCTTCCATTGCAGCAGACTCCGGGATCTCCCGTTCAAATGCGCCGGCGCGCAGACGTTTCTCAAGCTTGGTTTTATTCTTCCTCACCTGGCGCTCGATCATATCCGCCACTTCATCAATGGCCGCGTACATATCATTGGCAGTATTCTGTGCCCGGAACAACATGTTCGCGGACCGCACCGTTACTTCAGCAGTATACCTGCCTCTCTCTGTGCGGCACACAATGCCAGCTTCCGAATCTGCGGAGAAAAATCGATCCAGCTTGGAGAGCTTCTTCTCTGCATAGAGCTTCAAAGGATCGGTAATGTCCATTTTTCTGGCGTTGTAGGTAAACTTCATATTGCCAACTCCTTTCCAATATGGGGTTGCCTGGTTCCTGTCTGTATTATAGCACAAAACCCATATCCTATGCAACTGCCTATTTGTATATTTTGTATGAACAACCCTTCTATTTTCCCGATAGAGCAATAAAAAAGGGCCGACGAATCACTTCGTCGGCCCATAAGAGACCTATTCAGATTACTCTGCGTCTGCAGCCTCGACTGCCTCGCCATCCTCGATCACGGCACGGATGGACAGGGAGATCTTCTGACGATCCATGTCGATGTCAGTGATCTTTGCATTGACGACCTCGTTCTCGGAGAGAACATCGTCCGGCTTGTTGATGCGCTGGTTAGCGATCTGGGAAATATGGATCAGACCGTCAACACCCGGCAGAACCTCAGCAAATGCACCGAAGGGCATGAACTTCAGAACCTTAACCGGCACGACATCGCCGATAGCGTAATTGGTGACAAACTTGGTCCAGGGGTTGTCCTCTGCCTTGCGATAGCCCAGGGAGATCTTCTTCTTCTCGGTATCGAAGGAAATGACATAGACTTCCACCTCGTCGCCCACAGCGACGACCTCGGACGGATGACGGACACGGTTCCAGCTCAGCTCGCTGATATGGATCATGCCATCGACGCCGCCGATGTCAACAAATGCGCCGTAAGAAGTCAGGCTCTTGACAACGCCGTTATAAACCTTGTTCTCCTCGATCTCGGCCCAGATCTGCTCGGCCTTGGCGCGGCGCTCTTCCTGAGCAACAGCGCGGATGGAACCGACCACACGACGACGTGCGCGGTTGACCTCGATCACGCGGAGCTTGACCTTCTGCTTCATGATCTGAGACATCTCAGCATCCTTGGGCAGACCGGTCTGGGAAGCGGGGACAAAGACATGCACGCCGCCAACGCTGACAACGACGCCGCCCTTGTTCTCTTCAATCACGGTACCCTCAACAGTGGTGCGATCCTCGCGGGCCTGCTCGATGGTGTCCCAGCCCTTGATCACATCAAGGCGCTTCTTGGACAGCTGGACAGTACCTTCCACATCGTTGACACGCATAACAAAGGCCTCGATCTCGTCGCCGACCTTGATCTTGCCGTCTGCAATGTAGTTGGGATCATCAGACAGTTCGTTGATGGAAATGTAACCGGCATGCTTCACGCCGAGATCCACATTGATCTCGCCGGAATTAATTGCGGTAACAATACCCGTGACCTTATCTCCCGTATATAAAGTTTTGATGGAATTCTCAAGCATCTGCTCAAAATTCTCTTCGGCCTCATCAATGGCCTCTGCTGCGACCTGGTTTCTCAGTTCCTCACTCATCTGGTTTACTACCTCCTTTATTATCCACGCCGGTGTGGAAGCTCCTGCGGTTATCCCCACGGTACGCACCCGGTCAAACCACCGTTTATCGAGCTCTCGTGCACCGTCGATCAGATACACTTTCTCACACTTGGTCTCCGCAACTTCCTTCAGCTTTCGCGTGTTGGAGCTGTTGCGGTCGCCGATTATCAGCATGACTTCTGATTGAGCGGCAATTTCGGCGCACTCCGCCTGCCTTTCATCAGTAGCATTACATATTGTATCAAATATTTTTGGATTTGTATAGAGTTTTTTTATGTTATTTACGAAAAATTCCCACTTTGTTCGATTTGATGTAGTCTGTGCCACAAGACTGACCGGTTTTGCAGCAAAATCCGCGTATTCCAGACACAATTTTTCCAATTCCGCCGCATCCTGACACACGCTCGCGTCCTGACACCATCCGCTGATGCCGATCACTTCGGGGTGAGTGGGATCCCCCATAATGATCACGCGGCGGCCCTCCGCCGATTCCCGCTCGGCGATCCGATGGATCTTCCGCACAAAAGGACAGGTCACATCAATGAGCTCCAGTCCCCGCGCGGCGATCTCCTCATATACGCTCTTCGGCACACCGTGAGCCCGCACGATCACGGCAGAGCCCTCCGGCACTTCGGAAAGGGTCTGCACCTCCCGCACGCCCAAAGACGCCAGTTTGTCCGTCACCGCCCGGTTATGGATCAGCTGTCCCAGCATATAGACCCGCTCCCGGCTTTCCGCCGCTGCAAGAGCCATCTCCACCGCACGATTCACGCCAAAGCAGAATCCCGCGGTTTTCGCCACCCGTACACTCATAAGGCGCGGATTGCCTCCATGATGCGCTGGGCTGCCTCATGATAGGCCTCATTGCCCGCGCCGCGGGGTGCCATCTCGATCTGCATGGGTTCGCCAAAGGTCACCCGCACAATGCGGAAGAATTTCGTGCTGTTCTCGATCTTCACCGGCACCACCGGCACATTCATACGGGCGGCAATCATGGCGGCTCCCGCCTTGCCTTCCATATCCTCGCCGGTCTTGTTGCGGGTTCCCTCCGGGAACATACACACCTTTTCGCCGTTCTTCAAAAGACGCATGGCCTCCCGGATGGCGCTGACATAGCCCTTCTCCGGATCCACACGGAATGCACCCACACTGCGGATAAACGGCCCCACAATCGGCGCGTCATAGTATCTGCTCTTCGCCATATAGCGGAAGAATTCCTTGGAACCTGCCGCCAGCTGTACACAGAAGGGATCTCGCAGCGCCACATGATTGGGACAGATGATGCAGGCGCCCTCGGGGATCCGCTCCCGGTGATATCCCTTTACCGGACTCAAAACCAGGAAGATCCGCACCAGAACCACCACAATTTTTCGCCAGATCACAGTTTCTCCATCCTTTCCTCGATCACGCGCCGCAGCGCCAGATAGCTCTCCTCAAAGTCAAGCGCGGTGGTATCCACCAAAACCGCATCCTCCGCCCGGCGCAGGGGAGAAATCTCCCGGGTCTCGTCCCGGTGATCCCGTTCCTTCTGCTCCCGCAGTACGGTTTCAAAATCGATCTCCTGTCCCGCCTCCAAAAGCTCTTTCAGTCTGCGGCGGGCGCGTTCCTCCGCCGACGCCGTGAGGAAAATTTTCAAAGGCGCATCCGGCAGAATGGTGGTGCCAATGTCCCGGCCGTCCATGATCACGCTGTTTTCCCGGGCAAAATCCCGCTGCACGGACAAAAGAAGCGCCCGCACCGCCGGCAGCGCACTGGTTTTCGACGCCCACTGGGCGATCTCCGGCGTGCGGATCAATCCGCTCACGTCCCGGCCATCCAGCATGGTCCTCTGGGCGCCGTCCACAAAGTCAAAGCTCACCCGGCAATCCGCCAGTGCCGCCTCTATGGCCGACACATCCTCCGGCGTCACGCCGCATTCTTTCAAATAAAGTCCCACCGCGCGGTAAAGCGCACCGGTGTCGATATAATAAAGCCCCAGATCCCGGGAAAGTCGCTTGGCCAGCGAGGACTTGCCGGAACCGGAAGGCCCATCCAGGGCAACCTGAATCTTCTTCATGCCTCTTTTTCTCCTATCAAATTCCATATGCCGCGGCACGCGCCGTGGCCCACGCGATCTGCAGATTGAATCCGCCGGTATAGGCGTCCACATCCATCACTTCGCCTGCGAAGGACAGACCGGAAATCAGCTTGGAACGCATGGTTTTCGGGTCGATCTCCGAGGTCAGCACGCCGCCCGCCGTGACGATTGCCTCGTCAAAGCCGCACTTCGTCACCTCGCCCAGAGAGAATGCCTTCAGCGCCTGCACCAACTGCAGCCGCTGCGCCCGGGTCAGCACATTCAGTTTCTGCCCCGGCCCGATGCCGGAACGGTCACAGATCGCTCTCGTCATGGACTTCGGCAGGAGCTTCGGCACCAGAGTCGAGAAATTCACATTGGGCGCCGCCTCGATCTCCCGCAGGAGTCTGGCATCCAGCGCCGCCTCATCAAGTGCCGGCTTCAGATCCAGCACCACCTCGTAGCGGTGTCCCTCGCCCCGCATATGTACACTGGCAGATAACACCAACGGGCCGGAAATCCCCGTATGGGTAAAGAGAAACTCTCCCTGCTCGGAATAAAGCTTCTTTCCGTCACAGGTCAGAGTCAATGCCACATTTTTAAGAGACAACCCCGCAAGCGGCATGCAGGTGGCGGGATCCGCCCGCAGCGGCACCAGAGACGGCTCCGGCGTCACCACAGTGTGCCCCAGCGCCTGTGCCATGGCAAAGCCCGACCCGTCAGAACCGGTGGCGGCATAGGAACAGCCGCCGGTGGCCAGGATCACGTGCTCTGCCGGGATTTCTCCGCCCACGGTCTCCACGCCCTTCACACAGCCGTCCCGCACCACGATGCCGAGAGCGTCTGTCATAACAATTCTTGCCCCGGAGGCATAGCGGCGCAGCGCGTCCACCACGTCAAAGGAACGGTCCGACACCGGAAACACCCGGTCGCCCCGCTCCACCTTCAACGGCACCCCCAGCGATTCAAACAGATCCATGATATCCTGCGAAGTGGTACGGGAAAACGCGCCATAGAGGAACTTTCCCCCGTGGGGCGTATTCGCCACCAGCGCGCGCACCTCACAGTCATTTGTCAAATTACAGCGGCCTTTTCCCGTAATACCCAATTTCAGGAGCGTTTTCCGGGCGTGCTCCAGCACCGTCACCCGATGCCCCAGCCGCACGGCAGTACCCGCCGCCATAAGTCCGGCAGCTCCCCCGCCGATAATCACTACATTTGCCATCTCAGCGATTCTCCGTCTTGCGATAGACTTCGTACTTATCCCATATGTTCTCAAGATCCCCGAACACCTGCCGCAGAGCCTCCCGGCGATGCATACCGGCAGCCACCACCAGCGCATTGATCAGACTCATGGGTGCCACCAGAGAATCCACGAAAGAGGCCGTATCGCTCTCTGCATAAAGCGCACAGTCCGCGTGCTGCTGCAGCGGCGACACCGGGCTGTCCGTGATGGCGATCACGTCCGCCCCCCGACTGTGGGCATACTCCAGCGCATCCACCGTCATCCGGGAATACCGCGGGAAACTGATGCCGATGACGGCGTCGCCCTTCTCCGCCCGCAGAAGCTGTTCCGACAGCACACTGGAGGAAGAAGAAGTCAGAATCCGCACATCGTCAAAGATCAGGTTAAAGTAAAAATATAAAAACTCCGCCAGCGCAGAAGAGGAGCGCAGACCAATAATATAAATCCGCTTTGCAGAGAGGATGCGATGCACCGCATCGTCAAACACCGCCGGATCCACATGATTCAGAGTGGTGCTGATCCGGTCGATATCCTCCCGCATCACACTTCTCAGCACGTTCTGTTCCTCAAGAAGCGACGCCGTCACATCAAGACGCTGCACCGCCGTCAGTCGGTTTCGGATCAGCTCCTGCACGGCCCGCTGCATCTCGGGATATCCCTCATAGCCCAGACGCACCGCAAAACGCACCACCGTGGACTCGCTGACGCCCACGGCCTCGCCCAATTTATTGGCAGTCAGAAATGCCGCCTTGTCACAATGCTCCACTATGTAATTGGCCAGCGCCCGCTGACTCTTGGAGAAATGGATCGACACCTCATTCAGTCTTTCGTTCAGACTCTGTTCCATGCCCGTTTACTCCTTTTCCACCTTAACCAGAGCTTTTAAGTATGCAATTTCATCCGGGTTCAGATCCCGCCAGGCGCCCCGTTCCAGCGCACCAAGCTGCAGCTTTCCTTCCGCCACCCGGCGCAGCCAGGACACCTGCAAGCCGCCTTTTTCGCACATTCTGCGCACCTGGCGATTGCGGCCCTCGTGGATCACAAAGCGCAGCACCGCGCCGTCCGGCGTGGATTTCACAAAATCCACCTTGGCAGGCGAGAGCGTCACACCGTCCAGCTCCATCCGCCCTCTGAGGATCGGCAGGGCCGCCGCGGCGTCACCCCGCACACCCACCAGATAGGTTTTCTCCACCTCATACCGGGGATGCATCAGCCGATGGGCCAACTCACCGTCATTGGTCATCAGGAGGAGACCCGAGGAATTGAGATCCAGCCGCCCCACCGGATACACCCGCACGCCCACATCGGCAGTCAGATCCCGGACGGTACGCCGTCCCTGCTCGTCCGACATGGTGGACACATAGCCCACGGGTTTATGCAGCATGAGATAGCGGAACTCCTGTCCGCCCAGCGCCACCGGCTTTCCGTCCAGTTCCACCCGGTCGGTCTCCGGATCCGCCCCGTCGCCCAGCGCCGCCACCTGACCGTTCACGGTTACGCGGCCCGCCGTAATATATGTCTCGGCCGCACGGCGGGAACAGATCCCCGCCGCGGCCAGTAATTTCTGTAGTCTCTGCTTCAATGCTTTTCTCTCCGATTCATTCGTATCGCAGCTCCACACTGCTCACATATCTGCCGTGAATCCAAATTTCCGCGGTTCCTGCCGCATCGCCCCGCCGCAGTCCGCCATACAGCATCTGCGGCAAATAAAGCCGAATTTCGACACTTTCCCGCTCTTCCGGCGTCATCCATATGCTCAGATCTTCCGAAAACACCACGGTTTCCGTCCCGCCGTACACCGTCGGCACTTCCGCCGCCGCATCACCCGCCGTCACAATGCGCTCTTCCGAGAGTCGGTCCAGCACACTGCGGTAAAGCGCCTCATGGTCATTCCAGTCGTCCGGCGCCGACAGCGTAACCGCCACAAATCTTCGTCCATGCGCCTCCGCGCAGCTGACGAGACAACGTCCCGCGGCTTTCGTAAAGCCGGTTTTCACGCCGCAGACTTCCTCCATCCGCCAGAGCAGA
>SVLW01000062.1 GCA_015067705.1 Oscillospiraceae bacterium | reverse complement strand
CGCCCTTGTGTGAGCGGATATAGCGGGCGTCGAACTTCCGCCAGCCGGGGTGCTTTTTCGGGGTATTCCAGATGGCCTGGGGATCCGGGCGCACCAGGGTATACTTGCCCCAGCGCTCCAGACGCTCCCCGCCGGAGGTATCAAGCAGCTGATATTCATGTTCTTTCCAGGTATCACTGATCCACATAAAGACTCTCCAATAATTGCACTCGTATTCAAAAGATGCTCCGGGCATTGCGCCGCAGAAAAACACCGCCATTTTTGATGATAAGATATCATGTTATTTTACACCCAATCGCCCGGTAAGTCAACTGCGGCCGTTCTCAGAAAATGCCGGGAATCCAGCAAAAAAAGGAGTACCGGCTTTTATTGCCTGTACTCCTCCGGTTCTCTTATTCCAGAATCACGATCTCGTCCCCGTCCCAGTATATCGCCTGGCGATTGCCCAGGGAGACAAGTTCCTCCCGGGCTGCCGGATACCTGCCGGGTGCGATCTTCTGTGCCTCCCCCGCGTGGACATGGAGCGGGCACCTGAGCGCGCCAAGATTGTCCGGCAGATTGGCGGCGAAGATCACGCTGCCGGCGCTGACGCCCAGCACCACGCCGTCTGTCTCAAGATACGCCGCCAGCACGTCCTGAAATCCCTGCTCCCGGATGCGGGACAGGAGATACGCTGTTCTGCCGCCGCAGAGATAGATCACGTCATAGGCGGCAGCCTCCGCTGCGCTCATGGGCTCGTGCAGGTCATAGACCGTGATATGCTCCGGCGGGATGCCGCAGCGATAAAGGTCCTCAAGGCACTTGGGCAGCACCTCAATGGCGTCAGGCGAAATGGCGGCCGTGGGAATAAAGAGCGCCCGGGCCTCCGCCGCGGGACGCGGCAGCATCTTTAGAAACTGCGCCTGTATCGCGTCGGTTTCCAGTCCGCAGGAAGTCAAAAGCAAGGGCATCGTAAGTCTCCTTTCCATCTTCTGTATAATCAGAACTCTTGTTCGATATAGATAGTATACGCCTGCCGTACTGCTCTTGTCAAGAAAAACAAAACATTTGTTCTATCAAAAATCACCCACCGGATTTTTCCGGTGGGCGGGACGCTTTATTTGATCTTCTGTGCAAACGCCGAGAGGTCCGTATAGCGGGAGATATAGTGGCGGTTCATGCGGAAGGGATCCTGGTTGGTATTATAAGTGCCGCCGTTCATTTTGAGACCGAAGGCGTAGTATTCATCGATCACATCCAGGGTGGTGTTTGAATACTTGCCGGTGGGATAGCAGAGCACAAAGGGCTGGAGCCCGGTGATACGCATGAGCTTTACCTGAGAGGTGAGGAGTTCCTTCCGGGTGTCCTCCTCGTTCAGGGTGTCAAGATCCGGATGGGTGTCCGTATGGCTCTGGATGGACACCAGACCGGAATCGGACATTTCGCGGATCATCTCCGCCGTGAGATAGAGATCATTGCCGATGGCGTTGGTGATGACAAAGATGGTGGCCTTGGCCTCGTACTTTTCAAGCAGGGGGAACAGCTCCGTATAATTATCCCGATAGCCGTCGTCAAAGGTCAGCATCACGGGTTTTTCGATCTCGTCCACGCGGGGCAGATCCTCAAAGGTGATGGTGGTATAGCCATTTTCCGCTAAATACTGCAGCTGTTTTTCCATCTCTTCGGGACTGACGAACAGTTCCGCCGCGCCCCAGGTCTCGTCACTGACGGCGTGATACATGAGGATCGGGATATCCACATCCTCCGGGATGGGATCCCGGCCGATATTCCGGGTGATATACACATTCTTGCGGTCGGCATCGGCATAATAGCCCATGTGAAGCCCATCGATCACATCCTCCAGCGGGATGTAGATCCTGCCGTTCTGGCAGGTCACGGGACTGCGCAGGGCAATGCGTTCCCGCCCGGCATTCATATAGGAGGAACCGACGGTCATCCGCAGGGTATGGCTGCCGTAGCGCAGGGTCACGCCCCGGCCGCTGCGGTCATAGGACCAGCGGGCGCCCAGCATCCTGGCCACATCCTCAATGGCGGCGGTGGCCGCCGTGTCGGCAGGCACAATGCCATGGACAAAGGATACCGGCTCGCCGTTATAATAGAAATTCACTTCGTTTTCCGTGTCCGCGGCAAAGGTGGGTGCAGGCACACTCATCATGCACAGGACGCACAAAAAGAACGCAAGCAGACGTTTCATCGATCTATCGTCTCCTGTCTATTTGGAAAGGATAAAACCTTATCAATGAGATCTTGTGTTCCTATTATACACGTTTTTTCAGCAATATACAAGAGAAAGAAACATATTTCCTGTTTCTTCGTCTAATTTAGAGAGCGTTCCCGCCGCTCCTGCCGCCGGAGACTTCTTAAGATTCTCTGAAATCCCCTGCCCCGCCTTGATTTTGCAGGGAAAACCCGATATAATAAAGCTGTTCCGGCCCGATCTGCCGCCGGAATGCATCGTTTTTTTGAGCAAAGGATCACACATGGATAAAAAGGAAAAGCAAAGAAATCAATACACCTTCCTCCAACGTTTTCTCACCGGCCTTCTGACCATCTGTGCCGCGCTCTTGCTGGCCATCGGCATTTATGGCTTCTCGGTCTGGTTCACGGAATATGCCGAGGAGGAGCGCATCCGGCAGGAGGCGGAGGAAAATATCCGCTATGCCCTGGAGCATTCCGGCATCGGCCGGGATGAGGCCCAGGCCCTGATCCGGGAGGGCGTCCCCGACGAGGAAGAGGATGCGCCGCCGCCCATCGTGTCGGTGGACGAAAGCTTTGTGGAATGCTATGGCAGCGTATTGCCGGAGATCCGGGAAACCACCCTGATCAACAGCACCTGCGCCATTTTACTGGAGCGGGAATCCGGTCAGATCCTCTTTGAAAAGGACGCAAACCGCAGTACATACCCCGCTTCCCTGACGAAAATCATGACCGCGGTTCTGGGCATGGAGCTTCATCCCGATATGGACAGCGTCATCACCATCACGGACGCCATGCTGGCGGGCCTGATGGAGGCCAATGCCTCCCAGGTGGGCTTTGCCCCCGGCGAGGAAGTGACATATCTGGATCTCCTCCACGGGCTCCTGCTCCCCTCCGGCGCGGATGCGGCCAATGCCATCGCCGTTACCTGCGCGGGAAGCGTTGAAAAATTTGTGGAGCGGATGAACGAAAAGGCCGTGGAACTCTCCATGGACGAGACGCATTTCACCAATGTCCACGGTCTGCATGACGTGACCATGCGTACCACCGCCGCAGATATGGCGAAGCTCTTCCAGTATGCCCTGACGTTTGACACCTTCCGGGAGATCGTGGCAAAGCCCTTCCACACCACCGCCGCCACCAATCTCCACCCCGACGGCATCACCTTCTACAGCACCATGTTCTCCATGCTGGAGGCCACGGAACTCCCGAATGGCGCCGTGATCATGGGCGGCAAAACCGGCACCACCACCCCCGCCGGACAGTGTCTGGCAAGCTATTGCACCCTGGGCGAGCGGGAATTCATCTTAGTGACCCTGGGGGCCTTTGGCTATACCACGGAGCAGCATTTCAACGCAGAGGACGCCGTAAAGCTCTACGGCCTCATCAAACTGGAATAAGGAGCGTTTTCATGAGAATCGAATACATTGTGAAGGAAATCGACGGCGATTACGCCATTCTCCGCACGGCGGACGGCATCGAAAACCGCGTGGCCATGGCCCTCCTGCCGGAGGAAACCGACGTGGGCGTGAAGATCGTCTTTGAAGATTTCGCCTACAGCGTCGAAGCATAAGAAAACCCGGGATCGGCAAAAAGCCGGATCCCGGGCTCTTTTTTTATTTTCCGATCACCCAGTCTGCGTAGAAGGTATCGATCTCCTCGATGATCTTGTCTGCGCGGCGGGTGCCCAGGCGGGTGGCGCCGGCAGCGATGGCCATGACGGCCAGGGGCGCGGCGTTAAAGCCGCCAAATCCGGAGAATTTCACGCCGATCTCCTCCCCCACGGTCTGCCGCATGATGGCCACATGGCGCACATCCGGAGAGCCGTTGCGGCCGGATGAGGTCTTGACGAAATCAACGCCCGCCTCCGCCGCCAAACGGCAGCCCAGGGCAAGCTCTTCATCGGTCAAAAGCGCGGACTCCATAATGGACTTCACCACATAGCCATAGGCATGACCGGCCTTCACCACTTCGGCGATGTCGGTCTTGTAGGTTTCATAATCGCCGCCGCGGAGGGCGCCCACGTTTGTGACGAAATCCACACAGGCGGGTCTGCCCCGCATGGCGCGGCAGGCGGCCTCCACTTCCCGCACCTTCTCAGAGGTGGGCAAGGTACCGAAAGGGAATGCAGCCACGATGCCGGTCTCGATGCCGGTGCCATCCAAAAGATCGGCGGTGCGCTCCACCCAGATGAGATTGGGATGCACACCCTTGAAGCCATAGCGGATGGCTGTCTCCGCGCTGGCGGCCAGTTCTGCCGCCGTGGTGCCGGGATCCAGCACCGCAAAATCCATCAGTGCCGCAAGGGCGGCACGATCATAGGTTTTTCCGTTGATAATCATGTGTATCTCCCTCAGAGCGTCACAGAAAGACGCTCCGTCAATGTATTTCTCAAAAGGTCGGTATCAAGCGCCCGGGGCTCCATGCCGTTCTCGATGCTGAGCGCCGCAGCCGCACCGGCGGCGCAGCCCAGGGCCATCATGTTGCCCATGCTCTTGCCGGCGGAATGGCCCAGGAAGGTGGCGGAGGCACAGCGCCCGGCCAGGAGCAGGCCGTCCACATCCCGGGGAATCAGCGAGCGATAAGGATAGGCAAAGCCGGAATCCATGGTACCGATAAAGAGCTGGTTAGCGTCAATGGCGCCATATTTGCGGGCGATGGTATCCGGGAATTCCTGGGACTTCTGGGAATCCGCAAAGGACAGCACATACTCACCGGCGATGCGGCGGGTGTCCCGCACGCCCAGAATGCCGCCCACGCGGTCCAGCGCGCAGTTCTCCGCACCGGGCACCCGGTTCTCCCGGAAGATTTTGACCAGATCCGCCGCGACTCTGAGACCCGCTCTGCGGGCGAAGGTGAGATCCGCGGCGTCGAGGCCGTTGGAGGTCAGCTTCTGGTGCCGCCAGGCACCATTATTGACGCCCATGACGCCGGGGGCCGTGCCGTGGTTAAAGGCATACCATGCTGCCACATAGAGACCCTGTTCGTCGGCTTTTTTCAGCATTTCCTGATATTCCGCGCTATTTTCACCCAGCCACTGCATAAACCGGTCACAGTCCATATTGCAGAGGGAAAAGCCCAGGGTAATGGGCATATGCACCGGTGCTTCCGCGCTCTGATCCACAGTCACGGTATGCACGATCTCCATCTTTACACCCTCGTCCGGCTGTTCGCTGTCCCGGCCTTCCATAAAGGCACAGCCTGCCGCGGCGGCCAGATCGCCGTCGCCGGTGGCGTCGATAAAGCGCTTTGCCTGATAGCGCACCAGACCCCGCTTCTCCCGGGTGATAACGGCGGTGACGCGGCCATCCTCCACCTCGGCGTCGATCACAGGACTGAAGAGCCGCAGTTCCGCGCCCGCTTCGTCCAGCATATTGTAGATGGCCATTTCCGCATATTCGGGATGGGGGCAGAAACCGTCGCCGTTGATCTTATCGTTGGGGCCTTCGTAGACCGCATCCGCGCCCAGCACCTGTAAATGGCGCACAAAGGTCTCGTGAGGCAGGGAGCGCAGTCGGTTCTCCGTCCGCAGACGGTTCACCGGCATGAAGGGTACGGCACAGATGGTGCCGCCGGGCTGTCCGGCGGCCTCCAGCACCAATACTTTGGCGCCAAGCTCCGCCGCCGCCACCGCGGCGCCCAGACCCGCCGGGCCGGAACCGCAGATGATGATATCATAGAGCGTCTGCTCTTCGATTCTTCTCAGCATAGTGTTTGCTCTCTTTCTTTATTTTCCGGAGCTGCCCAGTTTTCCCGCGCCCCGCTGGGAGGGAATCGCAAGGATTTCCTCCGGGCTTACGCTTTCCGCAGACAGTTCTGCCAACGGGATAAACAGCGCCTGGCAGATGGCCTTTTCATAGGGATAGACCACGCAGTCCGAAAGATCGTGGGCGGCGGCGTAATCCGCCTTGGCAATCACCAGCGGACGGTCGTTATGATTCGTCATGGAGATGAGCCATTCGCCCCGATAGCCGCTGTCGATGACGCCGGCGCGCTGGCCGATGCCCCGGGTGCCGGTGCTCCCCCGCTCTTTCAGAATGGCAACGTAATTGGCCGGAAAGGCGCTCACGATGCCGGAGGGCACGATCTTGGTCTCAAAGGGTTCAAAGCGGAAACAGTCTTCCGCAAAGCAGGCGTAAATATCATAGCCCGCGTCCTCCTCGCGCTTCGTGGGCACACGGGCGCCCTCCCGCAGCGCGGCAAACAGGATCCGGTCCATCCTTACACCTCGGTGCCGGTGACCACAACGCTGTCGCTCAGCTTGCCCAGGCGCAGGCCGGTGAGGGTCATCTGCACATCCTGCTCACCCAGCGTAAAGGTCAGCGTCACATGATGCGGGGAATACAGGCAGCGCAGCTCCACGCGGATCTCGTTGCCCTTTGCCACATAGGCCGCGGCCATGCCGTCGGTGCGCTCACTGGTCTGGGGATTTTCGCCGGGGGTCAGGAGCATTTCAAAAGAAGCACGATTGCGGATCCACTTGCCGTTGCCGCAGCGGATGTTGGTCAGGCTGAAGCCGTCGGAGATGGCAAAAACGAACTCATCGCCGATGGTGTCAAGCTTTGCATAAGTGAGGCCGTAGGGATTCTCCTGGATCTTGAAATAGCGGGGCATGGGGAATTCCGGCACCTCGGACTTCGGCACGGCATAGAACTCGTCCGCCGCCAGTTCCACATTACCGGCGCTTGCCGGGTCGTTAAAGACCTCCAGTGCCATCTCATGCACCACGTCCACGGCGTTCTGCAGGCGTTCTGCCTCGCAGAGGGCGGAGACCACCATGCCCTGCTCCGGCAGGATGAAGCAGTACTGGCCGAATGCACCGTCGCCGCGATAACCGCCGCGGGAGCAGGTCCAGAACTGATAGCAGTATCCGCTCTCCCAGTCAATCATGTCGTTGGGGCGGTTATCGGAATGAGTGGTGCTGGCCTCGTCGATCCAGGCTTCAGACAGGAGACGGCGGCCGTTCCACATACCGCGGTTTAAGTAAAGAAGACCCAGTTTCGCGGCATCATCACAGGAAGCATGGAGACCCGTACCGGCCTGTACCGTACCGTCCGTGGTGCGATCCCAATAAATGCCGCGGATATCCATATAGCGGAAGAGCTTCAGGTCGAGATAATCCAGGGTGCTGAGGCCGGTGACACGGGTGACAATGGCGGCCAGCATGGCGGTGGCGCCGGTGTCATAGCAGAAGTGCGTGCCGGGCTCATAGGGGAACTCGTCATCCATAAAGGCGCGGGGCAGATCGTCGCTCTGGAAGCAGGCCTGGGTGGAATCCTTGCCCTTACCGGAGTTCATGGACAGCACATGGCGCACCTTACATTTTGCAAGATTCTCGCTGATCGTGGCGGGCACCTTGTCCGGGAAGATATCCACGATGCGGGTATCGGTGGTGAGAAGGCCCTCGTCACAGGCAAGGCCGATGGCGGTGGCGGTGAAGCTCTTGGAGAGCGAATAATACTGGCGGCGGTCGAGACAGTCATAGGGCGGCAGGGACATGCGGACCTTCAGTTCGTTATCCCGCCAGACCTGGAAAGCATGGAGATCCACCTTCCGCTCCTTTGCCTTTTCAAACATCCGGATCAGCGCGGCGCGATCCACATCCTCTGCGATAAAGGGAGCTCCCACGGAAGAAACGCCGTCGTACACAAATTTCAGTTCTTTCATTCTTTTATCCTCCATTTGATTCTCTTTCTTTCAAAATGCGGACACGGGGCATAAGCCCTGTGTCCGCAATGGGTCACAGATTAAAATTCATAGTCTGCACTGACGCTGCTTTCGCGGACGGCGTGCATGTGCTTCTTCACCACGCTGACGTGATAGGGATGGTTCTGATAGGCCTCAAGAGCCGCGCGGTCGTCCACCACGATCTCCAGCACCACGTCACAGGAACGCTCGGAATGCAGGAAATCCACGCCCACCCGGATATCACGCAGCAGTTCCACGTTGTCCTTCATAGAAAGCAGCACTTCCTGGGCCTTGCGGCAGTTTTCCTCGCTCTTATCCTTCAGCATAAAGCAGACAATATGTTTGATCATAGGATGATCCTCCGTATCTATTTTGTAGCACCATTTTACCATAGAAGAAGAGGCATTGCAAACGAAACCAAAAAGTTTTTTTGGTCTGAAAAAGGGGCGTCCGTCGCCGTCCCAATCAACTGAATGTGTTAGGCGACCTCAACTCTGGCATTTTCGCTAATCGTTGAAACAATCATCGAAATATGATAAAATAGACGAAAAGACAAATAAGAATTTGTCTAATTGTTCGCCCTATTAAAATTTAGTGAACTGGACAAAAATTGAAATCCATCATAAAACATATATGATGATTTGGAATTATTTAAGGGATGTCAGGTTCGC
>SVLW01000012.1 GCA_015067705.1 Oscillospiraceae bacterium | reverse complement strand
TCCCAAAGGGAGAGCCAAGGCTTTCTGCAATCGAATGAATGGACATGAGAAATGGAGCGCATCGGTATCGATGCGCTCCATTAACTGTTATACGGACACCCGCCTAATCTCCTGCGGGTGTTTTTTTCTAGGAAGATCTGGTCATTCTTTCCCGGACCGTTGTGATTCTTCTGAAAAAATGGTATAGTATTCTCAATAGGAAACAATTTTCAAAAAGGAGATGATCCCATGGAAAAACGGATTCTTGGTAAAACCGGTCTGGAAGTCAGTCGTCTGGCCTATGGCGGCATGGAGCTGGGCCCCGTCAGTGAGGCCACTGCCACCAAGCTCTTGAATGCTGCGCTTGACCAGGGCATCAATTATATCGACACCTCTCCCGAGTACGCCAACAGCGAATACTTCATCGGAAAGGCCATTTCCCATCGCCGTGATGAGTTCGTGCTGGCCACCAAGTGCTGTGACAATATGCGCGGCATCGGCCCCATGTACACCTTCGACCGTCAGACGGTGCTGGAGAACATCGACGAGAGCCTGCGTCTCATGAAGACTGACCATATCGACATTCTGCAGATCCACGGCGTTCTGCCGGAATTTCTGGCAGGCGGCGAGAACGGTGAAGTGCTGGAGACCATGCGGGAACTGAAAAAGGCCGGTAAGGTGTTGCACCTGGGCCTCACCATCCGCAACTCCAATCCCCTGGACTACGCCTATCCCGCCACCCATGGCTATCGCAATGTACAGACCTTTGCATCCTGGCGCGACATCGAAGTGATCCAGATCGTCTATGGCTGCATGACCCGTCTCAGTGAGAATGTGATCCAGAAGGCCTATGATGACTATGGCACCGGCATCGTGGCCCGCGGCCTTTTGAAGCGCTATTTTGCAAACTATGACGTCCGCTGGGAGGACGCCGGTCTTTCGGAGCTTCTCGAGGAGGGCGAGACCCGCAATGACTTCCTGATCCGCTATGTGCTGACCCATCCGGCGGTCACCGCCGGCGTCTGCGGCACCCGCAATACGGAGCATCTTGCCCAGAACATCCGCGCCGCCTCCCGCGGCCCGCTGTCCCCCGAGGTGTATGCGGAGGCCAAGCGCCGTCTGAACTATGTGGGCATCATCGCCGGTGATACCGAGATGCAGCACACCCCCAAGGAGCCCACGCCCTTCGCCATTACCTGATTCCTTCTGCCTGTACGGAAACGTCCCGTACAGGCAGTTTTTTCTTGCACTTTCCGGGACGAGCCGTTATAATAAAACTAATTATATGGAAGGCGGGTGGAAGTCAATATGTTCAAAGTCATCAGTTTTGACCTCTTTCTGACCCTGGCGGATCTGGATGCCAGAGTGCCGATTCTGTGGGAACGGATTTTTGAAAAGCCGCTGACGTCGGAGGAGATCAATGCCCATGCAGATGCGCTTCGCGCCTGCTATATGCCGCATTATCATGATCTCTACCAGCCGCCGTTCCAGACCATGGAGAAAGTGTTCTACGATGCTTTCGTCTGTTATTTCGGGGAAATCGGATGTGATGCCGATCCTGTCCGTGCTACGAAGATTTTCCTGGAAGAGCACAACCGCTGCCCCATTTATCCGGATGCCAGGCGGATTTTGGAGCGTCTGCAGGGCAAATACCGGGTGATCCTCTCCACCGATGCGGATCTCTCCATGGTGGGGGAGCTTCTGCCGCAGATCCCCCATGAGATGGCCTTTGTGTCGGAGGCCATGGGCGTCTATAAGTCCAATGCGGAGAGCGCATTCTTCCGGGAGGTGCTGGAAAAAACCGGCGTACAGCCGGAGGAGATCCTTCACGTGGGCGACGGCCGCCCGGATATCATCGGCGCCAGACGCAGCGGCATCCCGGTGTTCCACATCGACCGTAAGGGCAAGGGTCTACCCGCGGACTTTGGCTATTCCCCGGACTACCGCGGCGCGAGCCTTGACGAACTGTCAGAACTTTTGGGTGTGTGAGGGAATCAAAAAGTTTTGAAAAATAAACGATCCTAGCGAAATCCTATACCAAGCCGCGGAGCAAGTCCCTGCTCTGCGGCTTGCTTTTTTTGCGGGGATTTGATAAAATTATTTTAGATATTGTCGCTTTTATGGAATTGTATTGGAGGATGTTATGAGACGTGTTCTTTCCTTTTGTCTGACTGCGGTGCTTTTATTGACGCTGCTTTCTCCCATAACCGCCGCAGCACAGACTGAATTCGGTACGATCCGCTTTTCTGAGCAGCCATATATGCCGCACAAGGCGATCGGTCTCGAAATTTATGTCCCGCTTCTGTCCGGAGGCGGAACCTGTACGCTGACGATTTATGATCAGGCCGGTGTGTCGGTGGCACAATTTGAACAGGAGATTTCCGGGAAAAATGTATACACCTTCTTCTGGGATGCCAAACCGGCTATTGGAAATGCTGCCGGTTATTCCGGCTTTGACTATGCTCCTGCCGGCGTGTATCTGGTAAAGGCGGTCTGCGGCAATGCGGAAACAATGGCAAGCTTTACGCTGAGTAATGAGCCCACTCGACCGACTGAACCAAAAGGACTCCCGAATTATACGGGCGACCATGAAGTGGATTACATGGTGTCCCGTGTTTTGGAGGAAGCCGGCGTGTACAGCGATATGACCAAGATGGAAAAGATGCGGGCGATTTACAGTTGGGTGCAGGGCAATTGTTATCGAAACGGAGAGGATCATCCGCCCTTTGTGGATCCGGAACTGCATGCCGATGCCATAGCGCTTATGGCCCAGCAGTCCGATTACCATTATGAAGTGGGCGATATCTCCTATGACGCCTATGATAATCTCTATACCGAGAATGCCAGAAAAATCCTGATGACTCGTGTAGGTACTTGCCTGGAGTTTTCGGCGCTGGTGCAGGTGATGCTGGCGCAAGTGGGCATTGAATGCTGGATCGTAGGCGGATATTTCCATAATAGCGACGGCACTTCCGTCATTCATAAGTGGAATTACGTCCGAATCAACGATACCTTTTACTGGTCCGATGTGCGCATTGATAACGCATCCTATGAACGTTCCGGCAGAACCAAGCTTTACTATGACTACTTCCTGGAAGAGGACACCGAGCTCTGGGCAGAACGCCATAGCTGGGACCGGGAGGAATTCCCGGAACATAGTACCGCGACGCCGGTTGTACCCGGCGTGTCGGTATGGCCGCCTGTCGAGCAGGATGATGACTGGACCGATTGGCCGGATTGGGACGAGAAAGTTGATTGGGATGACTATGGCGGTTGTGAGTATCCGCTTTTGCCGCTGACGGACCTTTCTGAAAAAACGACCGTTTTGAAGAATACCCTGATCATGGTTGACGGTGTTTTGGCTGCTCCCAGGGCCTGTGCCATTGACGGATATAATTTCTTCAAGCTGCGGGATCTGGCCTATATCCTCTCCGGTTCTGACGTGCAGTTTGAAGTGGGCTGGCTGCAGGAAGAGGGCGCGGTGACGCTGCTGTCCGGCTTGCCGTATACGCCAGTGGGAATGGAAGATCAAAGCATCTATGACCCGGATCCCAAGCAGGCAGTGCCTACACCCTGCACGATCTATATTGATGGGGAACCCATCGAACTGGCGGCCTACCTCATAGAAGGCAATCATTACTTCCGTCTCCGGGATATCGGAATTCTGTTCGATTTCCTGGTAGAGTGGGATGAGATCGATCACCGTATACATATCAATACCGTTTTGCCTTATTATGAGTAATATGGAAAAAGCAGAACTTTTGAAAAAATATGCCCGGGAGGAAGAGGATCGGGTGCCGCTGGCGCAGGTGCTGGATAAACTTGCCGCCATGGAGCGCTCCTCCACGGTGACGGCCACGGTGTTTCTGACCCAGCGCCAGTGTATTCTGGCGGAGCAGATGCTGCGGGAGGTGCACTGTTCCTCTTATACCTTCTTTGGCGGTTATCCCGACGCGGAGCGCCGGATCGTGCTCTTCCTGCCGGACTGGGCAGAGGGGGCGGAACCCGCCGACTATGCGCCGCTGACCTTTATCCGGGCCTCCTGGTCGGAGAAGAGCGGGGTAAAGCCCGGTCACCGGGATTTTCTGGGATCTCTCATGGGGGCGGGTATCCGCCGGGAGACCGTGGGCGATATCCTGCCGGGGGAGGAAAGCTGTGACCTCGTTGTGATCGACAGTGTCGCGCCCTATCTCATGCAGAATCTCACCTCCGCGGGACGGGCGACGCTCTCCCTTCGGGAGATCGCGGTGGAGGAACTCCTGATCCCGGAACGGGAGGTCAAGGTTATCCACGATACGGTGGCCTCTCTGCGGCTTGACAGCGTGGTGGGCTCCGGCTTTTCCCTGTCCCGGGATAAGGCCGCGACCCTGATCCGTTCCGGCCGCGTGGTGCTCTCGGGCCTTGAATGCACCAAGGTGGATCAAAAGCTCTCAGGCGGCGAGACCATCTCCGCCCGGGGTTTTGGCAAATTCCGCCTGCTGCCGGAGACAAGGGAGACCAAAAAAGGCAGAATCAGCATCACCATTGAGAAATATATCTGAAAGAGAAACCGGAAAGGGGCGACCATATGCGTTTGCTCATCAGACAGAAAGTGTTCTCCTGGCGGGATCGGTTCTATATCCTGGACGAACAGGGACAGAACCGCTATTACGCCGAGAGCGAAGTCTTTACCTGGGGGAAAAAGCTCCATGTCTTTGACCTGGACGGCCGGGAAGTGGGCTATATTGAGCAAAAGCTCTTTACCTGGATGCCGCAGTATCAGATCTGCCGGAACGGCAGTCATGTGGCTACCATCTGTAAGGAGTTCACGTTCTTCCGTCCCCGATACCGGGTGGAGGGCGCGGATTGGCGCGTGGAGGGCTCCTTCTGGGCCCATGAATATGCCATGCTCGCCGGGAACCGTACTGTCGCCACGGTGGCGAAGGAATGGTTCACCTGGGGCGACTGTTATACACTGGATGTAGAGGACGGATGGGACGAGGTGCTGGCGCTGTGCGTGGTGCTGACCATCGACTGTGTGGCGGCGCAGCAGGCCGCCGCCGCATCATCCACTTGAGGAGGGAATCGTATGCTGCAGATCGAACATGTCACAAAGCGCTACGGCAAGACCGTGGCCAATGACGATATCAGTTTTTCCGTGGAGAGCGGCCAGATCGCCGTGCTCCTGGGCCCCAACGGTGCGGGCAAATCCACCATCATCAAGTCCATTGCGGGCCTTCTGCGCTTTCAGGGCAAGGTGACGCTGGACGGTCACGCCAACAAATCTCTGGAGGCAAAGCGCATCCTGGGCTATATCCCGGAGATGCCGGCGGTCTATGACCTTCTGACCGTGTCCGAGCATCTGGAGTTCATGCGCCGCGCCTATCGCATGGAGGATGACGGCTATGGAGAGACCCTGCTCCGCCGCTTTGAACTCTGGGAGAAACGCGATAAACTGGGCAAGGAGCTCTCAAAAGGCATGCAGCAGAAGCTTTCCATCTGCTGCGCTCTGGTGCATCGCCCGAAGGTCATCATTTTTGACGAGCCGATGGTGGGTCTGGATCCCCATGCCATCAAGGAACTGAAAGACCTGTTCCGGGAATTGAAGGCAGAGGGCGCCGCCCTGCTCATCAGCACCCACATGATCGACAGCGTAGAGGATTATTGGGACGTGACGCATATCATGAAGGACGGCAAATTCGCCGCCACCAAACATAACACGTCTGAAGAGCTGCAGTCCCAGAGTCTTGAGGAGCTGTTCTTTGCCATTACGGAAAGTCAGGTGGCGGAATGAACGCCATTTCTTATCTGATCCTGACCCGCATGAAAAACACCCTGCGGAATCTCCTGCGCAGCCCCGCAAAGCTCATTTATGTGCTGATTCTGGCGGCCGCCATGGGATTCACCTTTTTCGCGGGAAATCTGGAGACCGATCCGAACCGGCCCCTGCGGGATGTGCGGGAGCTGATTGCCGGTGTGGGCGGACTCTGCACGCTGATGTTCCTGCTTCTGGCCTATAGCGGCTTTGGCGCGGGCGGCAGCTTTTTCCGGATGCCGGATGTGAATCTGATCTTCCCGGCCCCGTTCCCGCAGCGCTCCGTGCTCCTTTATGGCCTCATCCAGCAGGCGGGCTCGTCCATGCTTCTGGGCTTTTTCATGCTCTTCCAGTACACCTGGATGCACGAGCTTTATAACATCAGCTTTGGCTTCCTGCTGATCCTGATGCTGGCTTATGGCGCATCGGTATTCCTGGGGCAGTTTGTGGCCATGGTGCTCTATGTGGCTACTTCCGCTGATGAGCGCCGCCGCCGGATCGCACGCATCCTGTATGTCTGCTATATCGCCCTGATTCTCTGCCTGGCGGCGGCCTATGTGCTGCCGGATCTGGACGCCTGGGCAAAGGGTCTTGTGGCCGCGGCCAACAGTCCGCTGTTCTTTGCCTCTCCCGTGTCCGGATGGCTGACGTATCTGGTGTCCGGGATCTTGACGTGCACTTTGTCGGACTGCCTGATTGCGCTGGGGCTTTTGGTGGGCGTCACGGGACTCCTCTTTGCGCTGATCCAGCGTCTGGGCAGCGATTTCTATGAGGACGTTATCAAAACCGCCGAGACCGCCCAGAGCGCCATCAACGCCAGCCGCCAGGGCGCTGTTGCGGAGACCACGCCTGCCCGCGTCAAAGTGGGCAAGACCGGCTTCTCCCGGGGCATGGGCGCGGCCGCCATTTATGAAAAGCACAAACTGGAGGATCGGCGCTCCCGGGTGCTGATTCTTGATAAAATGAGCCTGATCTGGGTGGTCATGGTGATCCTCTTCGGTTTCTTTATGAAAGAGGAGGGACTGATCCCCGTCTTTGTCATGGCGACTTATTTCCAGTTCTTCTCCGTTTCCATGGGCCGCTTTAACCGGGAGCTGACCAAGCCCTATATTTATCTCATGCCGGAGCCGCCCCTGCGGAAAATGCTCCATGCCCTGCGGGAATCCCTGCCCGCCGCGGTTCTGGAGGCCATCGTGATGTTCGTGCCGCTTTATTTCATCATGGGTTTCCCGCTTGCAGAGTTGGTCTGCGCGATTCTGGCGCGCATCAGCTTTTCACTGCTCTTCCTTGCAGGCAATGTGGTGCTCATGCGGATCTGGCACGGCAGAAGCAGCAAGATGTTCACGATGTTGCTTTACTTCGGCATTATGCTTCTTCTGATGCTGCCGGGCATCCTGCTGGTGATCATGGCGCTGGCGGCCAGTCAGGTGCTGGCCCTTGCAGTGGTGTCGGAGATCGCCCTGTCCTTTGTCATTCTCACGATCTCCAACACGCTTTTCGGGCTTCTGGCCCTGTTCCTCTGCCGCAATATGCTGCAGTACGCGGAACTTTCTGAGTCATGAGCCGTTATCTTTCCTTAAATGACTATGCAAGAGCCCGCTTTGGCACCAAGCTTTATAAGCTGGCCCTTTCCGGCGGCATGACCTGTCCCAATCGGGACGGCACGCTGGGGACCCGGGGCTGTATCTTCTGCGGCGCCGCCGGCTCCGGCGAGTTCGCCGCGGCGGCGGATAATGACGTGACTGCACAGCTTGAAAAAGCCCGGGCCATCGTGGGGGATAAGGCGAAAAACGCCCGGTATATCGCGTATTTCCAGAGTTTTACCAATACTTATGCGCCGGTATCGCGCCTGCGTGCCCTGTATGAGGCCGCCATGGCGCCGGATGACGTGGCGGTTCTGTCCATTGCCACGCGCCCGGACTGTCTGCCGGAGGATGTGGTGGCGCTGCTTTCCGAACTGAACCGGAGAAAACCCGTGTGGGTGGAGCTGGGGCTTCAGACCATTCATCCGGAAACGGCGGCCTATATCCGGCGGGGATACGCGCTGCCGGTCTATGACGATGCGGTGCGCCGTCTGCGGGCGGCGGGCATCGAGGTGATCACCCACATGATCCTGGGTCTCCCCGGCGAGACGCCGGAGATGATGCGGGAAACCGCCCGATACATCGGCAAGAGCGGCGTGCAGGGCATTAAGCTGCAGCTTCTTCATGTACTGCGGGGAACAGATCTTGCGGCGGATTATGCTGCGGGGCAGTTCCGGGTGCTTGACCTGCCGGAATACTGCGGCGTTCTGGCCGATTGCCTGCGGGTGCTGCCGCCGGACATGGTGATCCATCGTCTCACGGGAGACGGCGCCAAGCGGGATCTGATTGCCCCGCTATGGAGCGGAGACAAGAAGCGGGTCCTCAATACCATTCGCCGGTATTTTGAGGATACCGACGTGAGACAGGGGGACGGGTATGAGCCATGAATACCGTCTGATTCGTTCTGCCCGGCGGAGCCTTGCCATTGAGGTGACGAGGGAGGGGGAAGTGCTGGTGCGCGCGCCGCAGCGCATGGCGCAGAGCACCATCGAGCACTTCGTCACGTCTCACACCGCGTGGATCGAGGAAAAACTGCACCGCCAGAAAACGCTGGCGGAGAAGTATCCGGAGCCGGATGCGGCAGAGCGTGCGGCCCTGATCGCCGCGGCAAATGAGATCATCCTGGAAAAGGTGGCGCGGTATGCCGCACAGATGGGGCTTACACCGCGTCGGGTACGGATCACCGACGCAAAAAAACGCTTCGGCAGCTGCAGCGGGGATAATGCTCTCTGCTTCTCCTGGCGGCTGATGCGCTATCCGGACGCGGCCATTGACTATGTGGTGGTGCACGAACTGGCGCACATCGTTCATAAAAATCATGGCCCGGCATTTTACGCGATGATCGCGCGGTATCTGCCGGACTATCGGGACAGAATTAAACTGCTGAAAGAATAAAGGGAGGACAAGTATGAATCCGACTGAGAAGATCTGGAACACCAGAAAAGTAGAGTGGGATCCCATCTCCTTTGTGGAGGAGGCCGACGGCAGCATCTCCGGCGGCGGGCTGCTCTATCGTCCGGAAAAAATCCTTACTCTTGTGAATCATGACGGCACGCTGACCTATGAGGAGGGGCGGGACTATGTGCTCGAAGGGGCACGCATCGTCCGCACGCCGGAATCCCGCATTCCTGTGCTTGCCCGGGATGTGTATACCGCGCCCTATGACGGCAATCCCATGATCTCCTGGCTGGCGCTTTCCGAGCGGGAGCGCTTTATGCGGATTTTCCCGGAGCTTTATACCTATCAGGTGCACGCTACCTATGAGACCGCGGAGGAATGGACGGGCTTCCGTCCCGGATGCGGTCGTGATGCCCTGTCCCGCAGCTTTGAAAAGCTCCAGAAGGGCGGGGAGTTCCATCTGATGTTCTTTGGCGACAGCATCACTGCCGGTTGGGAGGCCAGCGGCTGTGACGAACATCCCATTGATCTGCGCACCGGCGAGGAATTCCATCTCCGGATCGATCGCTATCCGCATCTGCCCTCCTGGCCCGAGCAGGTGACCCGCGTTCTCCGCGAGGCCTATCCCCAGGCGGAGATTCAGAAGATGAACCGTGCCGCCGGCGGCTCCAAGACCGAATGGGGCGTTACCGAGGCGGAGCGTCTGGTCTGCCCGCACACGCCGGATCTGATGATCCTGGGCTTTGGCATGAACAGCCTCCAGGATCCGCCGGAGAAGTTCATCGCCGAGATCGAGGCCATTATTGAAAAGGTGCGCGCCGCGAGTCCGGACTGTGACGTGCTGGTGTTTTCTCCCATGGTGCCCAATTCCGAGGTGGGCGGCCTCACCGGCCATAAGCTGAAGGCCCACGAGGCGGCGCTCCTTGCGCTGGCAGAGCGTCTCCCCGGTGTGGCGGCTGCACCGGTTTACTCCACCTTTGAGGAAATCTTAAACCGCGGCAAGTCCTATTACGAGATCAGCGGCAACTGCATCAATCATCCCAACGATTTCTCCGTCCGCGTCTACGCCCAGACGATTCTCTCGGCACTGGGATTCTAAAAAAGGGAAAAAAGCACCGAAGAGGAAGTTCTCTTCGGTGCTTTATATTTCGGCTCGTCTTCCGTTATGACAAAAAGTTCATTCGGCGTGCAATGGAGCAATAGACAAAGCGTTTCGATATTTTCATAGCGAATGGATTTTGTTTCGTTATGAATCATCCGATTGAAATTATGATAACTCATACCCAACTGTTTATAGAGCCAATACTTTGTTTTCCCCTCTTTTTCCAGCAATTCCAGAACATTCAATCGAATCATAAGATATTTCTCCGTTCTTTATGGATGGAAAGCCTGCACACAGTCTGTGTGCAGGCTTTTTTGTTTAGAATCTCTCGTCCAGAGAAATATTATCGATGAGTGCCATGGGATCGATGGAGAAGATGCGGGCCACGGTGTCGCGGAGCTTTCTGGCATCGGAGAGATAAACCTTGGCGTCCGCCAGTTTTGCCAGCTTCGTGGCGCCGTCGCGGATGGCGATGGGCTCCACCTTCCAGAAGGTTTCGGAGATCAGGGGCGCGCAGTGACGATGCTGGGGCGTATAGTGGCGCTTGCCCTCATAGTCCACCACCCACAGGGGCTGGGTGTGTGCGGTCAGGGTGCCCGTCAGATGCTCCCATTCCTCCACGCCGTGAATGAAGGTGTTGCGATTAAAGTTTACGCCGATGAGTAAAATCTGTGCGCCGCGGGTATAGAGACGATGATAGACGCCGCCCTCGGGGCAGGGGGTGGTGACGTTTTCTTCGCCCGCTAGGAATTCCTCCGCGCCCTCACCGATGGCACAGACGGAATGAGTGGGATGGAGAGAACGCTTCACGCCCGGTCTTTTACGGAACAGCTCCGGCAGGATGCCCACGCACACCGGCGTGTGCAGCACGTCCATGACGGGATTGCGGTCGTTGACGTTGGCCCAGGTGTGCGCCGGGAATACCAGGAGGCCATCCTTCATGTATTCCATCAGTGCATCCAGCACCGTATCCGCGCGGCCTTCCACGTCGCCCAGACTCTTATAAGACGAATGAATAAATAAGGTCCCCTTGGGATCCACGCCCATTGCGGCCAGATCCCGCATGAGGCTTTCTTTGGTATGCATAGCAAAGTCCTCCCGTATTCATACTATCTATTACCATACCATAGATTCCCGGAAAAGTCCAATCATTCACGCCTTTTCCCGGGAAATTTTCACCAGGAGATCGAGTTCTCCCTCCTCCGGATCTTCATAGAGGGAGGCAAGCTTTGATAACAGGCCGTCGTCCACGAAATAATCGATCTGGTTTTCCCCGGCGAGAATCGCCGCATTTCGTTCCCTGATATTCGCCTGCCAATCCTCGTCGGATATCCGGATACCGTAGAGCTTTACCGGTATGCCCCGGTCGGCAAAATAGGCTCTCACGGCACTGCGATCTTCCCTTGCCCAGAAGCCCCAGTCGAGGATCACATCCACGCCGCAATCCGCCGCTTCCCGGGCTTTTCTCAAAAGATAGTCCTTCACCCGCGCAAGCGTCGCGTCGTGGGCGTCCCCCAAATCCCCCGGCATAATGCGCCGCACCAGCTCGTCACAGGAGAGCGGCAGGGCAGGGGAGATCTCCATCATCTGACGGGCATAGGTGCTTTTCCCGGATGCGATCTTGCCGCAGAGGGCATATACGGTACCTTTCTTCATGAACATCGCTCCTTTCTGCGTTCAGTATAACACAGGCGCCCGAAAGAAGAAAGCGCGGCGCTCACAGCTTTCACGGTTTATTTACAAGTACCGCATTGCGGAAACCGGTAAAATATGGCATACTAAGGATAGCACGAATGGAAACCAAACGGAATCGAGGAAACGTATGAAACTGGATTGGAAAACCTGTCTGCGGGTAGGCGTCAGTATCTTCCTTCTTTATCTTGGCATTCATTACTGGTCGCTGGTGGGCGGCTTTCTTGCTAAATTCCTGGGTGCGCTGTCGCCCCTGATTTTGGGCGGCGTCATCGCCTATATTGTGAATATCCTCATGAGCCTCTTTGAGCGGCATTTCTTCCCGAAGGCGGAAAAACGCTGGGTGACGGTGATTCGCCGGCCGGTGTGTCTGGTGCTGGCTGTCATCTGCCTGCTTGCGATGATTGGACTGATTCTCGGCCTCATCCTGCCGGAACTGGCCCTTTGTATCCAGCTTCTGTTTGCAAAGCTGCCGGATGCCATGGAAGAGGTGGTCGCGCTTGCCGACCAGTATCATCTCCTGCCGGACAATATTACGGAATTTCTGGAGAACATCGACTGGGCCTCCCGCATCGGACAGTTGGTGGATGTGATCTCAAACGGTGTGGGCGATGTGATGGATGTAGTGGTAAAGACCGTGTCTTCCGTGTTCTCCGGCATTGTGACGGCGCTCCTCGGCATGATCTTCGCCCTCTATCTCCTCATTGATAAGGATCGTCTCCAGCGGCAGGTGACGCGCGTGATGACGCATTATCTGCCCCATAACTGGAACTATAAGCTTCGGTATGTGCTGCGCACCATGAACGACTGCTTCCGCAAGTATATCGTGGGCCAGTGTGTGGAGGCCGTGATCCTGGGTGTGCTGTGTACGCTGGGCATGCTGATCCTCCGCCTGCCCTATGCCACCATGATCGGCGCGCTGATCGCCTTCACGGCGCTGATCCCGGTGGCCGGTGCCTATATCGGCGCGGGCGTGGGAGCCCTGATGATCCTGACGGTTTCGCCGATGAAGGCGCTGATTTTCCTGATCTTCCTGGTGGTGCTGCAGCAGCTTGAGGGCAATCTGATCTATCCCAAGGTGGTGGGCAGCTCCATGGGTCTCCCCGGCATCTGGGTGCTGGCGGCCGTCACGGTGGGCGGCGGCATGATGGGCGTTCTGGGTATGCTCCTGGGTGTTCCTCTGGTGGCAACGCTTTACCGTCTCCTGCAGGATGACGTGAACGGCGGCGAAAAAGCCGTCCTCAGAAAGCGGAAGCACGAGCTTGCCTCGGCAGAAGCACCGGAACCCACAGTCCCCGACACATCAGAAGAATAAGAAGCAAAACACCCCCGATCTCTCGATCGGGGGTGTTTTTTATGTCCGGGCGTCCTCTTCATACCATTGCTCCTGCGCCGCCCACAGACGATGGTATTCGCCTCCGGCGGCCAGCAGCTCCTCATGGGTACCCAGCTCCACGGCCTCACCGTCCTTCATCACCAGGATCCGATCCGCCAGCCGCACCGAGCCGATGCGATGCGTGACGATCACGGCGGATTTCTCTCGGGAAACCTCCGCAAACCGGTTATACACCCGGGTCTCTTCATAGGGATCAATGGCGGCGGTGGGCTCATCCAGAATGATCAGGTTGTGATTCCGGTAGTATCCCCGGGCAATGGCGACCCTCTGCCACTGTCCGCCGGAGAGATCCACGCCGTCAAACTCCCGGGACAGCATGGTGTCATATCCCTCCGGGAAGGCGGAATCCTTCGGATCACAGCCCGCCATGGCAAGGATCGGCGCCAATTCATCCCGCTGTTCCCATGCGGAAATCCGCACATTTTCTTCCAGTGTCATCTGATACCGCTGATAGCGCTGGAATACGGCGGAGGTATTCCGATAGAGTGCGTCCGGCGCGATGAGGCGGGTGTCGATGCCGTTCATCTGCACGCTGCCTTCCTCCGGCAGATAAAGTCCGGTGAGCAAACGGATCAGCGTGGATTTGCCGGAACCGTTTTCCCCCACGACGGCCAGGGTTTCGCCTTTTCGCAGGGTGAAGCTCACATGGCGGATGGCGGGGGTGTCCGCGCCGGGATAGGTGAAGCTGACGTTTCGAAGCGTGATATCGCCCCATGCCGGAGGGGTCTTTATTTCGCCCTGACGCTCCGGCAGTTCCAGAAAACGCACATAATTCGCCGTGGTGCCAATGGATTCCGCCAGACTGCCCAGATGCTGCTGGATGATCTCCTGCAGAATGCTGTAGATGGTGTCTATGCTGCCAAACACTGCGGCAAAAGCGCCAACGCTGATTTCTTCGGCCATCAGGGCATCCAGAAGCATCCCGTATACGGCGCCATATCCCAGAACCGTCAAAAGATTCATGGAAAGCTGAAAGGCTGCTGCACGGCGCTCGGCCTTTACGCGCAGGCGCAGCGCCTGCTCATAACTGTCCCGGAAACGATCCCGCAACACGGAAAAACAACCCAGAAGCCGGGTCTCCTTGAAATATTCCCGGTCGGCAATGGCGCGCTCATAGTATTCATATTTCCGCCGCTCCGGCGCAGCGGCATCCTCCATTTTGGCGAAGATTTTTGCACGCAGAATCTGCGTAAGAGCTACTGGAACAAACATCACACCGATGGTGAGGGCCAGAGTCGGCTTTAAGGAGAAGAGATACCAACCGATAAAGAGAAAATAGGAGAGATAAAAGGTCGAGAGCGTCATCAGAACAAATACCAGCCATCCCGCTGCCATCGCCCCCTGTTCCGCCTTGTTGATATCGTCCAGGGTCTCGGGATGCTCATACTGCACCGCAGAGAGCCTTCCGGCTTTGCGGTTCACCTGAAACTGCAGTGCCTGGGACATTTTATCGAAAAGAACCTGCGGCACGTAGTTTCCGACGCCATTGATGACCTGAATGAGAATCGAAACGATTCCCACTGCGGCAAAGGCCAGAAGGACCTGTCGAAAGGATACGCCGCCGGTCAGCAAGGCGGCAGCAGTATCAAAGAATCTCTGCTGCACCGGCACCTGACAAGCAAGCAGCAGACTGTGGACGATACCGCAAAGCATACTTAGGAAAAAGAGTTTCGGGTCCACGCGCATCATCGCGGGGGTCACAGTACGCACCAAATGCCAGAATCTCAGCTTTTCTTTTGTTTTCATACGTACCAACTCCTTTGCGCGTCGTACATTTCTGCATAGATTCCGCCCTGTGCGGTTAGTTCTTCATGACTGCCCTGTTCTGCCACGCGGCCTTCTGCCAGCACCACGATCTCGTCCGCCAGTCTGGCGGCGCCCAGACGGTGAGTGATGAAGATGGTGGATTTGCCCCGGCTGATTTGCCCGAAGAGCGCATAGACCTCGCTCTCCGCCACGGGATCCAGTGCGGCGGTGGGCTCATCCAGAATCCGCAGGGGAGCGGGATTATAGAGCGCCCGGGCGATGGCCAGACGCTGCCACTGTCCGCCGGAGAGATCCATGCCGTCAGTATGGATTTTGCCCAGATGAGTGTCATAGCCCTGCGGCAGGGATTCGATGACTTCCTGCAGACCGATGGAATCTGCGGCAGTCCGGATCGCGGCAGGATCCCGCTTGAGGATATTGCCAAAGGCGATGTTGTCCGCCGCAGTGTCGTAATACCTTGCAAAATCCTGATACACCACACCGAAGAGCGCCTTTCGCTGTGCTTCCGTAAAGCTTCTGAGTTCTCGGCCGTCGATCAGGATTTCACCGGTATAATTGGTGTAAAGCCCGGTGAGAAGCTTTGTGAGGGTGGTTTTACCGGCACCGTTGGTGCCCACGATGGCATAGTGCCGCCCGTAATGGAGGCGCAAGTGAAGATGCTGCAATATGGGCTGATTGGTGCCCGGGTAGGCGAAGGAGACATCCCGGAATTCGATGGTGCGGAATGACGCTTCCGCTGACGGCAGATCGAGCGCGCCTTCGGTCTCCGGGAGCGCACAGAATGCCGTGAGATCCGCGGCATAGGCCTTGTTTTTCGCCAGTTCTTTCATGATGCCGGATAACTCCCAGGACATCATCTGTACCAGATTCATGGTCGCTGTCACCAGTGCGATAAACATACCGGAAGAAATCTGCCCGACAGAATAGGGAAAGAGCAAAATCGCCACGATGGAGAGGGATAAAAGCGCCGTGATGATGGACGCGGACTTCATACGGATGTAGCTCTGAAGAACCGTGTGCTCCTCCGTTCTTCTGGCATGATCGGCATACCGAAGCCAGCGGGCATTGATCTCGTCCTGATAGCCAAAAAGTGATCGCTCCTCTGCGGCCTCGCGGGAGGAGAGAACGTTTTTATAATCATCTGCCCGGCGCCGGATCTTTGCGGCATCCTTCCATGCGTCGTATTCCCGGGCGCCCATTCTGGCAGAGAGCCAGAATAACGGAATGGAGATGCCGATGATTGCGGCCCCTGCCCACCAGATCTCCGTGGTGATGAGGATCAGCACAGAAAACACCCGGATCACCAGTTCGGCGGCGTGCAGCAGATTACCGTAGGCATCGCGCAGAGTGGCCTCCGGCGTTTTTGCCATACGGCCGATGAGATCCCAGACCTCGTGATCTTCGATGCAGCGGTATTCCAGCCGCGCCCGTTTTTCCAAAAGCTCCGTCCGATAGGTTTTCCCCATGCCCCGATCCAGTCCCAGATCATAGAACTTGTGAAGCGCACCCGACAGGATCTGATACAGGGTCATCAAAAGCAGGCTCAATAACGGGGGATAGATCTCACGACCATCTGCCTTTCCTGCAAAAATCGAGAGCGCCGTGTCAATAAATGCCGCCATTGCCACGGCCTGGGCGGTCATCATCCATCCGGAGAGGATGTTCGTTCCCGCCTTCGCCACGGCGGGCACCGGCGCACACCGCAGCGGGATCGTCAGAATATCGAACAGTCGATAGGTTTTGTTTGGTTTTAAGATTTTCATATGTGATGGTCTCCCTGTTTTCCGCATTACAGCCGGATCACCACATGGGTGCCGTCCTGCTCTTTTACTTCCACCAACGGCTTTCCGCGGAGCTTCCACTTCGACCGCCGCAGGGCGTAGACCAGTCGCAGATAATCGCGGTAGGAAAGTGCCCGAAGCGCCTCTGCGTGACGCATCACGGCTCGGCGGGCGATCAGCGCCGTGAGCCAGTTGAACACCAGAAAGTTCGGCAGCGGGATCAGGATATTCACATCCGGGTCTTTGACTCGTACCAGCATCGTCAGTCCACCACGATCTCGACGGTGGTACCGTCGGCACTTTCCACTTCCACCAGTTTTCCGATGAGCCCCCGATCTACCAGAAGCATGACTTTCTCAAGGTCGATGTTCTCAAGAGCAGGATTGCCGGTGAGCTGGGGCAGAGAGAGCCCGATCTCCAGCGCGGTCTTGATCAGGAGCATGGGCAGATTCACCCGCACTCTGGTGCCTTCTGCATCATTCACCAGAATGTGCAGCAGCAGATCGTCGGGCTTTTTGCGCTCCCGCTCCGGCAGGAGCTGGGTCTCGGGCTGTGGCTCCCGTCCGAACAGGGTATCGATGGTGGTGTCATAGAGCTTCGCAATCTGCGGCAGCAGCGTGATGTCCGGACAGGAAGAGTCGTTCTCCCATTTACTCACGGCCTGGGGCGATACGCTGAGCCGTTCCGCTACGGCATCCTGCGTCAGTCCCCGCTCCTTTCTCAGCGCGGCAAGTTTCTTTCCAAAGGTCTCTGTCATGATGTGTTCCTCCCGTTTTGGTGATTTCATGAGAAAAGTATAACCCCACATCCACCCGGAAAGCAATCAACGCGTATTTGAACCGCCTCGATTCCCACAACCGGCGGTTGAAAAATCGCTCAACGCTTGGTTGAGTCTCCGTTTTTCGGACAAAAAAGCGCCCGCAGGGCTTATCCTGCGGGCGTGGTGCTTATACGATATCCAGCCAGGTTTTCCTGGTGGGCGCGGGGAAGTCCTGAGACAGTTCCCGGAGATCCTCCTCCGTCAGATGGATGGCAAGCGCGCCTGCGTTATCCTCCGTATGCTCCGGAGAAGAGGATTTCGGGATGGGGATCACGAAGTCGTGTCGCAGGGTGAAGGCCAGAAGGATCTGTGCCGCGCTGGCGTGATGACGGCGGGCAACATTGGTAAGGCCCCGATTGCCGATGAGGCCCCGCTGCAGATCCCCATACTGTGCCAGCGGGCAATAGGCCATGGCGGTCGTGCCCTGTACCTCCAGCCAGGGAAGGAGATCATACTCGATCCCCCGGGAGGCCAGATGATAGAGAACCTGATCGGTGACGCAGTTTTTGCCGTGGGGCACGGCGGCCAGCTCGCGCATATCGTCGGTGTCCAGATTGGACACGCCCCAGTGGCGAATGAGGCCCCGGGATACCAGTTCCTCCATGCATTCCGCGGTCTCAGCAAGCGGCACACGCCCCCGCCAGTGCAGGAGATAAAGGTCGAGATAGTCCGTCCCCAGCCGCTTCAGGGACGCTTCACAGCTTTTGAAAATATTCGCCCGCCCGGCGTTATGCGGGTAGACCTTGGAAACGAGATAAAGATCCTCCCGGGCGTGACCCCGGATCGCCTCGCCGATGAGGGCTTCGCTGCGGCCGCCGCCGTACATCTCGGCGGTATCGATGAGGTTCAGATCCAGTTCGATGCCCCGCCGGAGCGCGGCGATCTCGGATTCCCGGCGGCTGTGATTCTCTGCCAGATGCCAGGTGCCCTGACCCAGTCGGGTGACCGCACGGCCGGAGGCCGTGACAAACGCGGGATGATGGATGGTATTCATGGATGATCCCTCACTGATTCCGATATTTTTTGAAATACTTCATGAACTGCAGCCAGTCGCGGCGGCTGAGGAAATGGTCGCCGGTGCGGCTGTGATAGGCGATATAGCCTTCCTGGAAGGCATCGTTGCCGCCGGGATAGGCATCGGGACCAGTAAAGCCGGGGACACAGCCCAGAGCTTCCCATACTTTTGCGGTCTCCACACAGGCACGATACTGAGAATCCGGACCGGTCCAACGATCCTCTTCTGCAGAGGAAACATAGAGACGGCGGGGCGCAATAGTGGCCAGGAGCCAGTGCTGGTCAAAGGGTAATTCCTCGATATGTCCCACATACTTTTTATAGTTTTCGCAGAGCCAGTAAGGGAATGTCTTGCAGATCTGGTCGATGTGCTCCGCATCCTCCGGTGCGCCGCGGGTCAGCGCTGCGCCGCAGCAGCCGGACTGGTTGGCAAAGACGAAGGAATAGCGCAGATCATTGGCGGCGGTCCAAATGGCCGTCTTGCCCAGACGGGAATGGCCGATGATGCCGATATTCTTCTGATCAATGGCGGGCAATGTGGCAATATAGTCCATGGCCCGCATGGCCGCCCAGGCCCAGAGGGAGATCTTGCCGGGGTCATGAGGCCCGCGCACACCGTCGGGATAGACGAGCCCCGCGAGACCGTCCGTAAAGTCGGCATTATCCATGGTGACGTCGTTATAACAGAAGGAGAAGCAGGCAAAGCCATTGTCGGAGATCTCCTCGGAGGGCATATAGCTGTCCGGCACGCCGCCCCGGAAATTGACGTGGACAAAGGCCGGACAGGGACGACCGGCTCTGGGAATTACGCAGGAGAGCGGGAAGGCATGGCTGCCGCGCGGGGTAGTCACCGTGATGGTGACCTGGTAATAATCGGCGCTGCCGCCGCCATAGCGCTCGTTGGGGCCGACCTCATAGGTGATCTCACAGGGAAAATCCGGGATGGGGCCGTACTCTTCCTGCGCCAGCAGCGCGACGATCTCCTGCCGCCGCACCTCCCAATCAGCGGCAGACGTTACGCCGTCCAGTACCTCCGGCAGGTGAAGTTTTCCGATATCATTTCGTACACTCATAATGGGTTCCCCCTCAAGAAGACAGATTATAATCCTTATTGTAGCGCAATCGGGCGCCGAAAGCAATTCCGGGCAGAAAAAAATCCCATCTCTTTCCAGTCAAAACCGGGAGAAATGGGATTTTGATGCATTTATAAGGTTACGCCGTCCTTGAAGATGGCGATTTCCCGGGCGCCCAGGCGTTCAGAAGAGGTTTCCTCGCCCTCGGCCACGCGAATGACGTAGTCAAAAAGCTGTCTGCCCACGGTGTCGAGATCCACGCCCTCTGCCGCCGGACCGGCATTGAAGTCGATCCAGGTGCTCTTTCTGCCCGCCAGGGCAGAATTGGAGGCGATCTTGATGGTGGGCGCGGGAGAGCCGAAGGGGGTGCCGCGGCCGGTGGTGAAGAGCACCAGATGCGCGCCGGCGGCCACCAGGGCCGTGGAACTGACCAGATCATTGCCCGGGCCATAGAGCAGATTGAGGCCCGGCGTTTTCAGCATGGCGCCATAGGGCAGCACATCCTGCAGCGGCGCAGAGCCGGACTTCTGAATACAGCCGCAGCTCTTGTCCTCCAGGGTGGAGATGCCGCCGGCCTTGTTGCCGGGACTGGGGTTTTCATAGACCGTCTGGCCGTGGGCCACGAAATAGGCCTTGAAATCGTTGATGGCGGCGACGGTTTTTGCAAATACTTCCTCGCTGACGGCGCGGTTCATGAGAATGGTCTCCGCGCCGAATGCCTCGGGGATCTCCGTCAAAATGGTGCTGCCGCCATAGTAGGTGAGGAGATCGCTGAAGCGGCCCACGGCGGGATTCGCCGTAATGCCGGAAAGGCCGTCAGAGCCGCCGCACTTCATGCCGATGATAAGCTTCGATACCGGTACCGGCTGGCGAACGTCCTCTGCCGCGGCGTCAATCAGTTCGTCAAGCAGGGCCATACCGGCCTCGATCTCGTCCTCCACGTCCTGACAGATCAGGAACTTCACGCGCGCCTCGTCCCATTGGCCCAGTTCCTTTTTGAACTCCGCGATGACGTTATTCTCGCATCCCAGACCCAGCACCAGCACGCCGCCGGCGTTGGGATGATGGCAGAGGGAGGCAAGCAGGCGGCGGGTGGCAGCATGGTCATCGCCCAGCTGGCTGCAGCCATAGGGATGGGGGAAGGCGTAGCAGCCACTGATGCTGCCCCGCAGCTTTGGCTTGGTAAGCGCCGCCAGACGCTGGGCCACGGCATTGACACAGCCCACCGTGGGAATGATCCACAGCTCGTTGCGGATACCCACACGGCCGTCGTTTCTCAGGAAGCCGGAGAAGTTCGGCACCGCCGGTTCCTCCAGGGTCTTCGGCGTGTGGATGGGTTCATAGGTATACTCCGCACTTTCGGAGAGATTGGTTTTTAAGTTATGGGTATGTACATGCTCGCCCGGGAGGATATCACAGGTGGCATGTCCGATGGGGAGGCCGTATTTGATGACGTTCTCGCCACTATGGATCTCCGTCAGGGCAAACTTATGACCCTGGGGGATATCGGCGCGCAGCGTCACGCCCAGCACTTCCGTACCGGCGGACAGGGGAGAAAGGGCCACCGCAACGGCGTCCTGTGCATGAATCTTGATTGCGTTCATAGCCACCTCTTACTCGATGATCTGCTGCATGACAGCACCGGCGCCCTCGGAACGGATGGCGCAGAGATACTTTGCCGCGGCCTCTTCAAAGCCCGGGAGCTGGGACAGATCGCGGCCCCAGAATGCAGTCTCACGGGCGGCGGCGGCCACCAGTGCGGCGGCATCGTCCGCGCTGTGTGCCACGAAGAAGTCCAGCACGTTCTGATCGTCACGGATCTCATAGGTGTCCGCGCCGCGAGTGGCCAGGAACTTGCCGTCCGTCATGCGGCCGCGGGCATAGAACTCCAGAAGCGCGGCGAAGGAGAAGGAAATGCAGGCGGGAACGGCCTTTTTCACTTCGAGATAGCCCAAGAGACTCGGCATCACGCGGGCACGCCACTTGGACACGGAGTTCAGGGCGATATCCAGCAGACGATGGTCAATATAGGGGTTCTCAAAGCGGTCTGCAACAGATGCGGCAAACTCCTTCAGTTCCTCGGCGGGAAGCGTGGTGACGGAGGGGATGATCTCGTCGAAGATCAGCTTGTCGGTATACTTGCGGATGATGCTGTCGTGCATGCAGTCGCGGACGATGTCCTGTCCGGCGAGATATGCACCCAGGATCATACCGGTGTGCGCGCCGTTCAAGATACGCACCTTGCGCTGCTTATAGGGGGTATGGTCGGCGGCCACCACGATGGGGAGACCCGCCTTTTCAATGGGCAGCTCGTCCTTTAAGGAGTCCGGTGCCTCGATGACCCACAGGCCAAAGCACTCGGCAGTGACCAGATTCTGATCGATAAAGCCGTTAGCCAGATTCATGGCGTCGGCGTCGTTTCTGGGATAGCCGGTGACAATACGATCCACCAGCGTGGAGCAGAAGTGGTTCTCGCGCTCCACCCATGCGGTAAACTCCGGCTCCAGCTTCCAGAGCTCGCAATACTTGCGGACGCATTCCAGAAGCTCCCGGCCGTTGTTGTCGATGAGTTCACAGCTGAGGATCCAGAAGCCGCGGCCGCCGGTCTTCCAGCGCTCATAGAGGAACTGGGTCAGCTTGCCGGGGAAGGATGCGGCGGGCTTGTCGTCGAACTTGCAGGCGGGATCAAAGGCGATACCGGCCTCGGTGGTGTTGGAGGCGATGAAGCGCAGATCGGGATTGTGCGCGCAGGCCAGGTAGGCGTCAAAATCGGCATAGGGATTCAGGCATCCCGCCACGGAGGAGATCACCCGGCGGTCGTCCACCCGCTGGCCATTCTCGCTGCCGCGCAGATAGAGGTTATAAAGGCCCTGCTGTGCATTGATTTCGTCGGTACGACCCATGGGAATGGGCTGGACAATCTGGACTTTGCCATTGAAATCGCCCTTTTCATTCATAAGATCGAAGAAATAGTCCACAAATGCACGCAGGAAGTTGCCTTCGCCAAACTGCAGCATACGCACGGGAGCGTTTTCCAGTACATAGCCTTCGTAGCCGGATTTTTTCAGTACATCATAATTCAGAAGTTCCATATTTATTCCTCCAGGCCAAAGCCAAAATAGTTGTTGGTGTTACGGAAAGAGATATCCTGCACAATAGCGCCCAGAGTCTCCGGATCCGCGTGGATCTCGCCGTTTTCTGCCCAGCCGCCGATGAGTTCGCAGAGAATGCGGCGGAAGTATTCGTGACGGGTATAGCTTAAGAAGCTGCGGCTGTCGGTGAGCATGCCCACGAACGCGCCCAGGATGCCAAGATTGGCAAAGTCCGTAAGCTGCTTGCGCATACCCAGATAATTATCATTAAACCACCAGGCGGAGCCCACCTGCACCCGCATGGGAACGGGAGAATCGGTCTGGAAGCTGCCGGCGATGGAGGCAAGGGCCTCGTTGTCGTGCTGGTTTAAGCTGTAAAGAATGGTCTTGGGCAGGGCGTCCCGCTCTTCCATGGCGGAGAGCAGCGCCGCCATTTTCTCCACGCCGCCGGCGCTTGCCACGGCGTCATAGCCGGTGTCCGGCCCTAAGCGGCGGAACATCCGGGCGGAAGCATTGCGGATGCAGGAAATGTGCAGCTGCATCACCCAGCCGCGGCGGGCGTATTCCCCGGCAACGACCAGCAGGAATGCGGTCTTGAAGCGGTCGCCGTCCTCGTGGGACACCGGGCCGGTCTTTGCCGCCGCGAGAATCGCGTCCAGCTCGGCCTCATTGGCTTCCGCGTAAATGCAGGTATCCAGTGCATGGTCGCTGGCGACGCAGCCCATCTCATGGAAGAACGCAATGCGCTCCCGGATGGCGTCCATCAGCCCGGCGAAGGTGTTGATCGTGCGGCCCACCACGGCCTCCAGCTTCGTCAGATACTCCGCAAAGCCGGGTTTATCCACGTTCATGGCCTTTTCGGGGCGGAAGGCGGGGAGAACGCGCACCTTGCAGGTGGGATCCGCCGCGATCTTTTTGTGCCATTCCAGGGTATCAATGGGATCGTCGGTGGTGCAGATGAGCTTGACATTGGATTTCTCAATGATGCCCCGCACGCCCATGTCGGGGCGGGCCAGGATCGCGTTGCAGTGGTCATAGATCCGGCGGCAGGAGCGTTCATTCAGCGGCTCCTCCACGCCGAAATAGCGTTTCAGTTCCAGATAAGTCCAGTGGTAAAGGGGGTTTCCAATGGCCCGGGGCAGGGTCTTGGCCCATGCCTCGAACACCCGGTACGGGTCGTCCTTCAGGCCGCCGGTGATGTCGCACTCCGGGATCCCGGCGCTGCGCATGGCGCGCCACTTATAGTGGTCGCCGCCCAGCCACACCTGGGTGATATTCTCGTAATGGAGATCCTCGTAAATGGCCCGGGGATCGATGTGACAGTGATAATCGATGATGGGCATTTTTTCAGCATACTCGTGATAAAGGGTTTTGGCAAAGTCTGTGCTCAGGAGAAAATCTTCCGACAGAAAGGGTTTCATTTGTCACACCTCGAATCGATTTTAGCGTCAAATACACACTATTTTTATGATATCATGTTTCCTCGCCGATTGCAAGAAGCGGACGCGCGGTTGACAAATTATGGATATCGGGGGAGGGAAACGGCGCACAGAAAATACTTCTGTGCGCCGGAAAAAGATTTCTATTGATTGTTCTCCTCGTCGACTTTGCCTCCGTGCATACATGCGGATTGATTCGGCAAAGATGCACAAGATGGGAAGAACCAATCTGTGTAATTTCACGGTGAATCGGTACATAGCTTTTTTGGTCGGTCTAATGCCGCCAACGCTGACTATTTTCCCGAGTTCTTTCGCTGCCAAGGCGTCCTGTGACGCCATTTGCGACAGCCCGGACGGACAATCGACCGGATATGGGTTGCGCGAACCGCCGGGGAAATCGATGGGCTCTGCCGGTTCGCGTTACAGTCCCATACTGGATACGGTGTGATGTGTTTGTGAAAGCGTTTTGATTACGAGATCGTGCTGCACACAAAAATGGGGATAATCGCGGTGCAGAGAGTCACGATGATAGGGAAGGGTATCTTTTCTGTCAATCTTTGTGAGATCAACGTGCTGTAGGAGAAACGCGGAATAAAGGTCGCGCTGGATCAGTCTGCCGTCCGGCATATGGTTCCATCTCTGGCCAAGGGCTTTCGCTTCATAAGCGTCCGACAGATGATTATACTGACTGGCACGAATAGAGGTCGGCACGCGTTCCAGTTTGGATAAACCAAGAGAGGTGAGCTTTGTATCCAGAATCGTCAAAAGCATTGCCGGCGCGCGATTGGCGATTGATTTGCCAAAGCGTTTTTTCTTTTGATAGCGGCCGGTTTTTTCGGATATCTTCGTTTCCTTCGCACGACGTGCCCAGGCAGAAACGCGATTATCCTCCACAATAAAGCAGTCACCCAGCGAAAGCAGATGATTCGCCAATTCCATATGCTGCCGTTTTCGGATATCAGCCTGCTTCGCATGAAGATAAGCAAGCTCCCGCTGCAGTTTCAGATATCGTTTGGATTTATGATGGGTCAGTTTTTTGCCCCGGACGATGGTGCCGTCGGCGTGATAGTTTTCTGGATTCGTCGCGCGGCGGCTTCTGTCCAGTTTTCGCTGCAGCAGCCATTTCTGATGTTCTATATCTTCCACGCGATCCGCCAGAAGCACCAGATTGCTTTCTTTGTCTGATACATAGGCCAGAGTCTGCGGCCCCAGATCCAGTCCGACCACTCCATGGCCGACCGGATGCCGCAGCTCACCGGTATGCGGATCGGTTTTGATAACGGGTTTGCACTGTAAAATCAATTGCACGTAATAGCGGTTTTTGTTTTTCCCGGTCTTGCGGATGATCCGGCAGTATTTGATCCGGTGAGAAAGCATTTCCGTCTCATATGCATTCCTGGGATCTAATTTGACACGGAGGGACAGGCCCTTCCACTCAATGATCCCATTCCGGTATCGGATCTCATTTCCTCCGGATATTGGATTACCATCCTTATCCTTGGAAGTAATGGGAGATCCCTGAACAGAACAGAAGTCTCCTTTTCTTTTGAAATGAACCTGGCGGCCGCTGCCCCAAAGCATTTTGTGGAAAGCCGTCCACGCCTGTGCGGCGATTCCATGTACCGCTACTGCAGAACCAATATTATCCCGAAAGTGCTTATAAAACAGCTTGATATCGTCCTTGAACCCATACTCGGTTAAGTTAGACGCCTTGAGAAGTCTTTGACGTTCCTGTGTAAGTGCCTTTTGCTCTGCCGGAGAATCCTTTGTCTCGTACAGTTCCTTTGATCGAGCTTCTATCTGTCGATACTCCGGTATCTTTTGCAGCTTCCGCCATTTTTTCCATTCGTATCGAAGAAGCGTATTATAAATCTGGCGCGCCAGTTCCAAGCGCTTTTCCAGGCGGTCTTCCTGCCATTTCTCCGTCAGAAGGGGGAGGGTCAAACAACAAGTGTCACTGGTAGATTTTGCCATAAAATACCCTCCTTTCCGATCATTATTGTCAGTATAACACATATTTTTTCCGGTTGTAAAGAAGGCTGTTGCGTTTTTTCCCGTACAGCCGATGTTTCACAATCTCTCTGGCAAAAAACACTTGCAAGTTCTTCTTATCTATGCTATACTACTAAAGTCGTAAGAAAACGGACAAAGGAGATTTACTATGCTGGAACAGTTAAAGCAGGACGTTTGGAAAGCCAATATGCAGCTGCCCGAACTGGGACTGGTGCTCTTCACCTGGGGTAATGTCTCCGGTATCGACCGTGAATCCGGTCTCGTCGTCATCAAGCCCTCCGGCGTTGAGTACGAAGAGATGAAGCCGGAAGATATGGTCGTGGTGGAACTGGCCACCGGCAAGGTCGTCGAGGGTAAGCTCCGTCCGTCTTCCGATACGCCCACTCATTTGGAACTGTACCGTAATTTCCCGACTATCGGCGGCGTGGTGCACACCCACTCCCGCTGGGCCACTGTCTGGTCTCAGGTCAAGCGTTCCGTGCCCGCATTCGGCACCACCCACGCTGACTACTTCTACGGCGAGATCCCCTGCACCCGTCTTCTGACGGCAGAGGAGATCGGCGGCGAATACGAGCTGGAGACCGGCCGTGTGATCGTGGAGACGTTTGCAGGCCGCGATGCAATGGAGTGCCCCGCTGTGCTGGTCGCTTCCCATGGCCCCTTCACCTGGGGTAAGGATCCGGCCGACGCCGTGTATCACGCAGCGGTTCTTGAGGAGGCTGCCGCACTTGCATACCTGACCGACACCATGGCCGGCGGCATGCATCCCATGCAGCAGGAGCTTCTTGACAAGCACTTCCTCCGCAAGCACGGTAAAAACGCATATTACGGCCAGAACTGAATGCCGTATGGGCCCGTAGCGCAGCTGGGAGCGCGTTCGGTTCGCATCCGAGAGGTCGAGGGTTCGAATCCCTTCGGGTCCACCAAATAAGACCGGTCATTTTGATACGAGATGTATCGAAATGATCGGTCTTTTTTGATATTCTTATGATGCTATGATATAATCAAAATAGAATTATGGATCTGTTTGACGCGATAGAGAAACAGAAGGAGGAAAGTGGTATGGAGAAGTACATTGAAGGAAACAAGGCGGCCTGGGAAGAGGCCTTTGATAACAGAGATGCCTCTTGGGGATCTGATATAGTAGAGCGTATACAGAAGGAGGAATATGCGTTCTTTAACGAAGACACCAGGAAGCTATTGCAGAAGATAGATACCAAAGGAAAGGTAATCGGTCAGTTTTGCTGTAATAACGGACGCGAGTTACTTTCTTTGGTTAAGAGTGGAAAGGCGAGCAAAGGAATTGGGTTTGATATTGCAGAGAATCAGGTGGCATTTGCCAAAGAAAAAGCATCGGAACTGAACCTGCCATGTGAATTTGAGGCAGTGAATATTTACGATATAGATGACCGTTTCAAAGAACAGTTTGATGTTGTTATCATTACAATCGGTGCACTTTGCTGGTTTAAGGATTTGAAACGCTTTTTTGCCATTGTGTCAAAATGCATGAAGCCGGGAGCCGTTATCATAATCAATGAGCAGCACCCGTGTACCAATATGCTGGCGACAGAAGGCGAATACCTGTATGATCCGGAGCACAGGATAGAGTGCCGGTACTCTTATTTTGAGCATGAATGGACAGGAAATGAAGGTATGTATTATATGACGCTTAAAAGCTATCATTCAAAGACATTTACTGATTTTACCCATTCCATATCGGAAATTGTATCAGGAATGTGTGAGAACGGGATTGTGATTACCGGATTACAGGAGTTTGATTATGATATTAGTGGGGGATTTACGGATATCAATCATAGCGGTTATCCGCTTTCCATGATCATACAGGGAAAGAAATAGATCATAATGCCAATACACTTCATTATGAAAGCCGTAGATTTTTCTTGTCATTCAGACAAATTCCAATGCCTTTTGACAAAGGACTTTTTCAATGATATCTGTTCCTGGCGGAACAGGTGATATATCCTATGGGTATGATATCGCACTTCGTGCGATGATATATGCCTTCGGCAGATGAAGGAAACAGATCGTATATCGCGCGTCGATGTGCGATTGTGCACACGTAACAGTATAACGATAGGCGGAGGGCGTTTATGTCATTTCGATTGATCGATATGGAAAACTGGGAGCGGAAAGAGTTTTACGAGCATTTTATCAGTCAGGTGGTTTGTACCTATTCCATTGTGGTGAATCTTGATATCACAAACCTGAAAAATCAGAAGCTCTATCCGGCGATGATTTGGCTGTTAACCAAAACCGTGAACGATATGCCTGAATTCCGCACGTCGTTAACAGCGGATGGACTTGGGATCTATGATGATATGCATCCCATGTACACGGTGTTCAACAAAGAAAACAAGAACTTCTCTGGGATCTGGTCTTATTTTTCGGAAGATTACGATACGTTCCTGAAAAACTATGAGATGGATGTCGAAACGTACAGCACCTCTACCCGTTATGCCCCCAAAAGCGGAACACCGGCTAATTCCTTCAATATCTCTATGGTGCCGTGGCTGGAGTTTACCGGGTTCAATATCAACGTTTTTGATGACGGCCATTTCCTGCTGCCCATTTTTACAATGGGAAAATTTTTTGAGCGTGACGGCAAACGAATGCTTCCTCTTGCGATACAGGCACATCATGCGGTATGCGATGGGTATCATGTGGGCTTGTTCGTTGAGAAGCTGCAGAAATATATCGACTGTTTTGAATAAAGCTCCTGTGCGGGGATCCGGCGATCAGTCGTTTCAGGTGACAGGTTGGGATGCGCTGTCGGGATGGTTTCCATCGGGAGAGCATCTGCGGATGTGAAAAGAGGATTTCAAAGGAGGTTTTCCTATGGACAGAACGCAAAAGACGGAGATCGTCAATATGTGCATGGTGTGCCGGGGCGATCAGGTTCTGGTGCTGGATAAGGTTCACAAGGAGTGGGGCGGTTATACCTTCCCCGGCGGGCATGTGGAGCGGGAGGAAGCTTTCGCTGATGCGGTGATCCGGGAAGTATACGAGGAGACCGGACTCACCATTTCCGCGCCGATGCTCTGCGGTGTCAAAGACTGGGTGAATGAGGATGGCTCCCGATATCTTGTGCTTTTATATAAGGCCCATCGGTTCAGCGGTGAGCTGACGGCCTCCCGGGAAGGCGAGGTGTTCTGGATGCCGCTTGAGGAACTGCTGTCCGATGAGGAGCATATTTCCCTCGATATGAAGGATCTGATCAAAGTCTTTACCCGGGACGATCTGAGCGAGTTTTTCTACTATCAGGAAGAAAAACAGTGGAAGTATCAACTCAAATAGTTTGTCTATGCTGGCTCTTTTGTGATATACTATAGAAAACGAAATGATCTGAACAGGAGGTCCCTCTATGAAATCGATTTTGAATCTTTCCTATGGCGCGGATGCGGCGCAGGTGCTGGATATTCATCTGCCGGAGTGCGCGGCATTTCCTGTTTTTCTCTATTTCCACGGCGGCGGCCTGGAGTTTGGCGACAAGTCCGAAGTCTCTGCCATGATCGACTATCTCACGGCGCACGGCATTTGTGTAGTCAGCGCCAATTACCGGATGTACCCCACGGCCAAGTACCCGGAGTTTATCCAGGATGCCGCCGCGGCTGCGGCCTGGGTGAAGGCGCAGATCGGCGGCTATGGCAAGTGCGAAGGCATCTTCATCGGCGGCAGCTCTGCTGGCGGTTATCTTTCTCAGATGCTGTGCTTTGACGGCTCCTATCTGGCGGCCCACGGCCTCAGCGCCATGGATTTCGCCGGATTTATCCACGATGCCGGCCAGCCCACTGCCCATTATAACGTCCTGCGGGAGCGGGGGATCGACAGCCGCCGCGTCATCGTGGACGATACGGCGCCGCTCTTCCATGTGGGCCGGGATGCCCAGTATCCGCCCATGCTGATCATCGTGTCCGACGGCGATCTGGAGAACCGTTATGAACAGACCATCCTGCTGCAGTCCACGCTGCGCCACTTCGGTCATGGGGATCAGGTGACCTTACAGGTGATGCACGGCGGTCACTGCGCCTATGTGGGTGCCCTGAATGACCAGGGCGAGAGCGTGTTCGGCAAACTGGCGGAGGCGTTCATCCGAAGCGGAACATAATGAGAATCCCCGGCCCGGAACGATTTCCGGGTCGGGGATTTATTTGATACGGCAGTTATGATATCTCCGGACCGTTTTCGGACAGCACGGCGATGGCTGCCTGGGCGGCGGCTTTTGCTGCGTCGGGATTGGATGCTCTGCCGCAGATATAGAGGGGGACGGGATCCAGGGCGAAGAGCCGCTCCTCCCGTTTTTCGGCGGCGCCGATGAAGAATCCGGTATTCATAGCAATGCGGGAAAGCCCGAAGAGCGGCGCACCCACCGCTGTGCGATAGGGCAGCACCACAGTGACGGTACCGTTTGTCTGAAGGGAAAGACCGTCCAGACGGCCGGTATCACAGGCCAGAAGCAGGGCCATCAGTTCTCCCCGCAGCATGGGCAGTACCGCCATGGCCTCCATCCCGCCGAAGCCTTCATGAATCGACACGAGCTGCGGCGCATCATCTCCGGAGAAGCCAAAGCAGAACACGCCCCGCGCCTCCTGTCCCTGCAGCCAGGGCAACACCACCCGGGACAGCAGATCCTCTCTCACGGTCTCGGGCAGAGCGGCGGGCGCACAGGCCGTGCCGGGCTCCGGCCCCAGCTGTACCGCAGGAAGCGGCAGTAACGTTTTTCCATCATAGAGGCAGGGGAGAGAGAGGCGGATTTCCGCGTCCTCCGCCGGGCTCCGCCGTCCGTCCCGCTCTCCGATGACGATTCCGTCCGGATGCGCAGCGCGCCAGGCATCGACAGTCCCGCTCCAGTGATCGGCCAGCGTGTCCACTCCGGCATAGGGGGAGGTGGTATAGATGGTGCCGGTCTTCCGACTCTCGGCGAATTTCCATGCAAGGGCATGCTCCCTGGCGGAAGCGCCCACTAACAAAATATCCATGTGTCACCTATAGGAAAAAACCGCCGACGGGAGCCGGCGGTTTTGATTTTGGTCTACGGGAAATTATTCCTTGTCGCAGCCGCACTCGCACTGGGCGGCCTCTTCCACGGCGGGCTCTTCGCACGCGCAGCAGCAGATCTCTTCTACGATTTCGTCTTCGCAGCAGCACTCGTCCTCGCAGCAGCAGTCATCTTCACAACCGCAGTCGCACTCGTCCTCGCAGCAGCACGCATCTTCACAGCCGCAATCACACTCGTCTTCACAGCCGCAGTCGCACTCGTCGTCCAGAAGATCGGCGCACTCGATATAGTCGCGGCACTTCTTGGAGATATACACCACACCGGCCACAACAGCGGCAGCAGCGACACCAATGGCGGCGAAGGATGCGATATCCAGCCAATCATGTTTTCTTTCAAATTTCATACTGACACCTCTCAAAACATATTGTGGTCGTTTTACGCAATCTTATGCAGCAGCACATCCAAAACGACAAAGAAAATGCTCTGCGTACGGACGGGAATCAGAGACGGGCGGCAATGGCGCTGAGGTAAGTCTGGGTGTCCACGATCTGCTTGTTCTCATTGGTGGAGAGGAGATAGAGATCCTTGGTCATCTGACCGTCTGCGATCACATCCAGTGCGGCCTTTTCCATGCGATTTGCGAAGTCCACCAGATCCGGGGTCTCGTCCAGTTCGCCGCGCTTACGCAGGGCGCCGGACCAGGCAAAGAGGGTTGCAACGGGGTTGGCCACGGCGGCCTCGCCCTTCAGATAGCGGTAATAATGGCGGGTGACAGTGCCGTGTGCGGCCTCGTATTCATATGCGCCGGAGGGGGAAGCCAGAACGGAGGTCATCATGGACAGGCTGCCGAACACCGTGGCCACCATGTCGGACATGACGTCGCCGTCATAGTTCTTGCAGGCCCAGAGGAAGCCGCCCTCAGAGCGGACCACGCGGGCAACTGCGTCGTCAATCAGGGTGTAGAAATACTCGATGCCGGCCTTTTCAAAGCGCTCCTTGTATTCTGCCTCATAGATCTCGGCAAAAATATCCTTGAAGCGGTGGTCATAGGTCTTGGAGATGGTATCCTTTGCGCCGAACCACAGATCCTCGTGAAGATCCAGGGCGTAGTTGAAGCAGGAGCGGGCAAAGCTACGGATCGATGCGTCGGTATTGTGCATACCCATGGCGATGCCGTCGCCCTTGAACTGGAACACGGTCTGGCGGGTCTCGCTGCCGTCGGGAGCAGTGACCACCAGTTCGGCCTTTGCGCCTGCGGGCACCTTGGTCTCTACAGACTTATAGATATCGCCGTAGGCATGACGGGCGATGGTGATGGGCTTGCGCCAGGTGGGGATATAGGGGGAGACGCCGTCCACGATGATGGGGCGGCGGAACACGGTGCCGTCCAGGATGGCACGGATGGTGGCGTTAGGGCTGGGCCACATCTTGGTGAGATGGTATTCGTCCACGCGCTGTGCGTTGGGGGTGATGGTGGCGCACTTGACGGCCACGCCCAGACGCTTGGTGGCTTCGGCGGAATCGATGGTCACCTGATCGCCGGTCTTTTCGCGATTTTCAAGGCCCAGGTCATAGTATTCGGTCTTTAAGTCAATGAAAGGCGAAAGGACGGTGTCCTTGATCATCTTCCAAATAATGCGGGTCATTTCGTCGCCGTCCATCTCCACGATGGGCGTTTTCATCTGAATCTTGCTCATGATGGCTCTCCTAGTGCAGTCTGATATCGGTATGCAGTTTAGCATACTAAAGTTATTATACTATGCCGCTTCTGACTTTTCAAGTAAGCTTGCCCCGGAAACATCCGCAAAAAAATCCGTTTCTGTCGGATAGATTTTGTCAGAATTGTGTGGTGGGGATAAAAAGCCGGAAACAGGCTTGACTTATCATGGGGATTTGGTATAATAAAAAGGCTGATTCCATCGGATGATCGAAGATTTGGGAGGACACGGGTATGGCATACGAAAAGCGCGCGTATCTGGATCATATGGCTTTTTATGTAAAAGATCTCGACTGGAGCATTGCGTTCTTCCGTGATGTGTTCGGCATGACCGTGACCCGCGTGGCCGGTAATCCCGAAAAGCCCGATCAGGTCTGGCTGTCCGGCGGACTGCAGCTGGTCTCCGATCCTGCTTTCGCCGCAGGCGAGGGCAGAAGTGCCCATCTGGGCATCAATGTGGAAGATCTGGATGCCTGCCTTGCCGAGGCTTATGCCCGCGGCGTGAAGGAACTGCCCAAGGGGCATAACTGGATCGAGCTGCCCGATGGTCTGCAGATCGAGGTCATGGCCGCCCCCGCCGCCAAAATGGACTGGTACGATGCGGCGCCGAAAGCATAAACGATGAAACGCCGACCAGGCGTTTGATCTATAAATGGAGAGTTATCGAAGTGGTCATAACGGGGCTGACTCGAAATCAGTTTGGGAGCAATCCCACGAGGGTTCGAATCCCTCACTCTCCGCCAGAAAAACGACAAGTTTTGACAGAAACTTGTCGTTTTTCAGTTATATTCGCCTTGCGGCGAGTTATATGCACCTTTGGTGCGTGATATTTGCTTCGCAAGTGATATTGCCTTCGGCAGTTTTGGAGGCGAATATAATATCACTGCGGAACAACGTGGAGCAATATCACTTTTGCATAAGCAAAAATATCACTCTGACGAAGTCGGAATATCACTAACATCAAATTGTTGTGTGAAAGTATGAAGATATATCCCGTAGAGTTTTATCCGGAAGTATGATAAAATGAACACAAACTATTCTTCGAACGAAAAGGGATTCCGTATGAAAAAACATGTTCTTCTAATTAGCATTGTGTTTCTTCTCCTCTTCGCCGCACTCCTTTTCTCGAATCGAGCTATCATTTTCCAGCGAGGGAATCCTCTCCCGTATCTGGCGGCGGCGATGCGGATTTCGGAGGACACTCCTTATGCGGCGGTGGATGTGGGCGAGGGGGTCTATCTTTCCCGGCGCGGCGCGTGTCCGGAGCTTTTTGATGCGTTTCAGGAGAAAAGCGGCGCCGCATTCGTGGAGCAGGCCGGCAGCGGCTATCTTTTCTCCGATGGAACAAATCGTTATGTGATTTCGTCTGAAATATACTGGGGCAGATACACCGTCTGGACCCTGCCGGAGATTATGGCAGAGCAGTGAAGGAGGCATTTATGAAAAAATACCTGGGATATATCCCGTTTGCCGCTTTTGCGGCGTTTTATATGATGATCGGGCTCACCGGGGTCAGCATGGTCATGTCAATGGTCCTGATCTGGATGGGCTGTTTCCTGTATGCGGCGCTTTTGCTCCATAAGGGGATTTTCTGGGGCGGCGTGTTCGGTGCGTTCCCGGCGGTACATATGATTTACCGGGGCGGCGCGGAGATCGTGATCGGTCTGGTTCTTTTGGCATTCTATGGTGTGCTGGGTATCTGGCTGTGGAAAACGCGGAACGCGGATGCGCCCGCCGTATCCGGCAGGGAAGTGCTGGTCTTTTTTGCTAAACTGGTGCTGACGGTTCTGATCGTGGTGGTGAGCGGGTATGCCGCCGTCATCGGCGGTATGATCCTCATGTCCGAGGGGATCCATCAGGCCTTTATCTATGTGGGGATGTTTCTCCTTCCGTCCCTGCTGCTGCCGCTTGTGTGGTTCCGGAAGAAAAAGAAGGTTTTCCTCATCTGGCTGATTCCCGCGGCGGTCTACTTTGCGGCGTTTGGTATTCACTACGGCCTGGAGAAATACGACCAGAGCATCACGGTCAACACCGCGCCCAACATCAATGTCCATGAATATCTGCCCTTCCGGGAGGATTCCAAGATCGTGAAGCTGAGGAGCGAGACTCTGGCGCTTACGGGGGATCTGCCGGTGATCGATGGCGCCGCGGCCTTCTTCCCGGTGTACTCTGCCTTTGTCAACGCGGTCTATCCCGAGACCACGGAACTCTATGACGGCGTTTTCGAGTATAACAACACGCCGGAGGGATACCGCAGTCTGGCGGAACGGCGGATCGATCTCTTCCTGGGCGTCTATCCTTCCGAGGAACAGAAGGCCTATGCCGAGGAATGCGGCACCTCTTTCGTCTATACGCCTGTTGGTACGGAGGCATTCGTGTTCTTCGTGCACAAGGATAACCCCATCGACAATCTCACCGCGGAGCAGATCCGGGGCATCTATTCCGGCGAGATCACCAACTGGCGGGAGCTTGGCGGCAGAAATGAGAAGATCGCCGCCTTCCAGCGCAATGAGGGCAGCGGCAGCCAGAGCATGCTGCGGCGCTTCATGGGCGATACGCCCCTCATGGAGCCTCCCACGGAACTGCGGAACGACATGATGGCCGGTATCATCGAGCAGGTGTCCAGCTATCGCAGCAAGTCCAATTCCATCGGCTTCTCCTTCCGCTATTATGTGGAGGGGATCATAAAAAATCCCGATATCAAAATGCTCTCCATCGACGGCGTTCCCCCCACCGCGGAGAATATCCGAAACGGCAGCTATCCCATCGTCACCCCCATGTACGCCGTCACCTATGAGGGGAACCCCAACGAAAACGTAGACCTGCTGCTCGACTGGATCCTCTCGGAAGAAGGGCAGTATATCATTGAAGAAACCGGGTATGTGGGCGTAACGGAGTGATGCCGGGAGGAATGTTGCGGGAGGTGATTGCAATTCGTTTTCTGACACTGGAACAAACCGGGAATCGTTATACGGGTGGTCTGGAAAATCAGGCGTTTTCTTCATTTTTGCACGTTTGCTTACAGTATGCCGATACCTTTTCACTTTCCAAAACCATTCCGGATGGATATGAGGATGTGCCTGGTGCGCTGGAAATACAGCTGCAGCCATATCGACTTGGTACGATTCATCCGAAAAAATGGTATGGATACCCCACAATCACGCAGAACACGGTGCAAATGATCTATTCCTGTTGTCCCGCTTCTATGGAACTCCTGGATTACTGTTATCGGGATATCTATCTTCGGCAACGAAACAAATTGTCACACCCGACAATGGACACCATCGGCACCAAACCAAAATGGCGTGGAAAACCAGAAGATCTGTGTTTCTGGAAGCAGAAGCGTTTGATCCTTGGTACGGTGACGCACGAGACCATCTGTACAACCGGTTTGATCGAAGATGGGTTTGCGGAAGAACTACTAAAACTTGCATCCTGGAAAGTAACAGATATCCCCATGCATTCGATTCCTGATATCAGCTACGAGATATCGTGTGAGATGCTAAAATAGGCGTTTCTAAGTAAAATCCACCCTCTGCAACGCTGCGTTGACAACATGAAACGGGGAAATGGTGGCCAAAATGCGGGGGATCCCGTATGATACAGGGGAAAGGAGGCGATGGACATGACACTGGGCCAGCGCATACAGGAACTGAGAAAAGAACGCGGACTCTCCCAGGAGGGTCTTGGGGAAGCACTGGGCGTCTCCCGCCAGGCAGTATCCAAATGGGAGAGCGATAAGGGCATCCCGGAACTGGACACCATCATCGCCATGAGCCGCCTGTTTGGGATCACGGTGGGACGACTCTTGGGTGTGGAGGACGTGCAGGTTCATCCCGACGTGCCGGAAGAGCCGGAACAGCCTGAAATACAGGAACATCCGGACATGCCGGCACAGCCCGCCGGGATCGATCCCATAGAGGCGGTGCTGCACCGGTATGCGGAGGAAACCGCAAAGCGGGACGAATCGCCCTGGCGCACCCATCGGGGATGGATCATCGCGGCGGCAGTACTGCTGTCGGCGGTTTTCGTGGTGCTTTTTGCCCAGCTTGGCTCTCTGCGCGATACGGTAAAGCTCCTGCGAAATGATCTCTATACCCTGCGGGATATTGTGTCTCTCAATCAGCAGAGCCTCTCCGGCCAGATCCGCAACACGATTTATGAGGTGCTGGCAGAAGAAGAGCAGATGCTCAGCACCTTCCAGTGGGAGATTATCGCACTTGATGTGGAACAGGAAACCGCCACACTGCGTCTTTCTGCCACGATGAAGGAATACACCGCCGGCAGCCGGCTGCAATTCTGCGCGGCGTGGGAGAAGGTGGATGAATCCCGGGGACAGAGCACCGGCGACTGGGCGGAGGGACCGAACTTCCGCTCGGAGCTTACGCTGCCGCTGAACCGGGAGACAGAGATCACCATCCGGGTGGAGGATGCGGCAGGGAACATCCGGGAGCAGCTTTTGCCGGAGCCGATCCTGGAACTCCATCCTGAGAATGTGCATCTCTCGGCCTATAACCTCACGCTTCCCTTTGCCGTGACGGTCACAGGCTTTGGCATCACCTCCACCACCGCTAAGACGGAACGGGCCGACGTGGAGATTGCGTCTGCGTTCCCGGACTTCATCCAGCCGGAAAAGGCCGTGATGACGGCTTTTCTGAACGGCGAGGAGATTCTGCACGAGGTCATGTCGATCCGGAAATCCGACCGGGAGGAGGGTGTTTTCCTGGCATCTCTCGAGGAGGTGTACGTCGATCTCACCATGAAAGAGGGCGACGCGCTGGACGTCAAGCTTCTGGTTACGGACAATCTTGGCCGGACGGCGGAATTCGCGGATCACGCCGTGGTGGAAGACGGCTGGCTGGAACGCCCGGCATTCTCCGCCCCGGTAGTTGTAGCGAGGGAGTGAGGGAAAACCGGAACATAGTGGCAGGAAGTTTCGTCTAAAGGATAAACGAATGTAAGGAGGCTTCCTATGAAACAGTTTTTCAGTGTCCTTCTGGTACTTTGCTGCATTCTTGCACTTTCCGGGTGTGCGCATGTGGAGTCGGATTATCCGGCGGCCATTATGGTGGAGGGCGAGATTTATCTCTTGTCTGTCACGGCGCTGCCGGGGGAGATCGACGAGAGCGCCATCATCGGCTATACCACCTCCTACACGGATACCTTCCCCAAAAAGGATGGCCAGACCAATTTCAATCGGGAGCTGCATCTGCCCTATGCCAGAGTAGAGGGCGGCATTGCCATCCTTTACGATCATGAGTGGCATCTCTGCACGCCCTATGTGCCGAAGGACGCGGAAACCGTGACCTTTGCCGGGAGAACCTTTGAGAAATCGGAGCTGTCCGAGGAAACGCTGGAGTGGCTTTCATGGTACCAAAGCCTCAGCGAGGAAGAACAGCGCGCCGTCAGCTCTATTCCCCACGAGCTCTATGAGCTTAACGGATATCCGGATGCAGAAGATGCAGAAGCATACGCCACAGAATAAAAGAAATCCGCAGGGATGACAGCATCGTCTCTGCGTTTTTTATTTTCTTCTTGACAAGCTGTGTTACAAGCTGTAGTATATAATTGTATTACAGCTTGTAACACAAGGGGGACAGATGGATGTCTGACTTAAAAATGGGAACTGCGGAGGCACGGTTTGCAGATTTTATCTGGGAACGGGAGCCCATCACCTCCGGCGGACTGGCTAAAATCGGCGCGGAGGAATTCCGGTGGAAGAAAAGCACGTCACATACCGTCCTGCGGCGGCTCTGCGAGCGGGGACTCTTTCAAAACGTGAACGGTGTGGTGACGTCACTGATCTCCAGGGAGGAATACTACGCCCGGCATAGCGAACAGTACGTGGAGGAGACCTTCGGCGGCTCGCTGCCTGCATTTCTGGCAGCCTTCGGCACCCGGAAAAAACTGTCCCAGCAGGAGATCGACGAGCTGAAATCGGTCATTGATCGCATGAGGGGGTGAAACAGTGTCCTTTTACGCATTTCTTCCCAAACTTCTCAATATGAGCCTGACGGCAAGCGCAGCGATCCTGCTGGTGATGCTGTTGCGTCTGCTGCTGCGGCGGGCCCCCAAAGCCATCTCCTATGCGCTGTGGGGCGTGGTGCTGTTCAGGCTTTTATGCCCGGTGTCCATCGGATCTGCATTCTCGCTCTATGCGATCTTTGATGCCCCAGCGAGAGAATCCGCCGGGGGAACCTCAGTGATTGAATACATTCCGGAAGATATCGTCCATACGGAATTTCCCGAAGTGACGCTGCCGCTCCCCGGTGTCAGCAATGTGATCAACGACGCCCTGCCGCAGGGCGAGGAACAGCTGCGGGCCGATCCCCTGGAGGGGCCGATCTTTCTGGGCACCCTTGTCTGGATGGCGGGTGTATGGGGTATGGCCATCTACAGTATCGTGTCCTATACCCGTCTGCAGCGCAGACTGTTCATTGCAGTTCCGCTGCGGGAAAACATCTGGATTGCAGATGATCTGAAATCGCCCTTTGTGGTGGGCATCCTTCGTCCAAAGATCTATCTGCCCGATCATCTGAGCGAAGCAGAAAGGGCATATATCATCCTCCATGAACAGCAGCATATCCGGCGGCTGGATCCGCTCATGAAGGGATTGGGCTTCCTTGCACTTTCTATCCATTGGTTCAATCCGCTGGTGTGGGCCGCGTTCCTGCTGGCCGGGCGCGATATGGAGATGAGCTGTGACGAGGCGGTGATCCGCAATCTGGGCAGCGATGTACGGGCGGACTACTCCGCGTCTCTTCTGACTCTTGCCACCGGACGGCGCATCATTGCCGGAACGCCCCTGGCCTTTGGCGAGGGCGATACCCGGGGACGCATTTTGAATCTGTCCCGCTGGAAAAAGCCCGCGATCTGGACGGTGGCGCTGACAGTGCTGCTTTGTGCGGTTTTGGTGGTCAGTATCCTGACGAATCCGGCGGAGGAGTTGGCGCTTGACGGTGTGGAATCCGTGACGGTGGATGAAGTCCCTGTCCCGGACGAGGCGGCGGCGGAGCTTACCGCGCTGCTTCTCGACCATCGACGCGTGTTCTTCCCCGTGGGACTTGACGACCCGAACAGTCTTTCCCGCACGGTTCGGCTGAATCTCGGAAACGGGGATTTCTACCTCCTTCACTATCAGTACTATAGCGGCTTCTCCTTCCATCCGCGCCATGCGGGGGAGGATGATTACCGCAGTATTCTGACCTTCTATGATGCCGAAGAGGGCGGAAAGCGGGCCTGGCGGATGGAATACGACTTCGACGCGGCCCTGCGGGCCTGGCTTTCGCAGTATGCATTTGCCGGATCCGGTGCGCTTCCCGCGAACCGGACCTACAGTGTAGCGGAGGTCACCTATGAGAGCGGGATCACCAGTTTTTCCATGGTGGCAGGGGAGAATACGCCGTCCTACCGCATGGGATTGGACGGGCATCTTTCCTCCATCCGGGAGCATTCCGATGAATCCGCCTGGACGGATCTGGGTCGGCCGGAGGAAATCTCCCTCACCCGGGAGAACTTTGACGGGCTTTTCCGGGATCAAAGCGGCATGGCGTGGCGCGGCGGGAAGTCCGCCGCCGGGATTCGCCGGGGTACCGCCCGGGCCTGGCGCGTGATCTATGACGAGGACACGCTCTATTATCTCCTGCAGCAGAAAAACGGCGAGCTTTATCTGGCGTACGGGTATTACGATGCCTCCGAGCAGGACGATCCCGCCTCGGATGACACTTATCTCCGGTGGCTCTATCTGCTGGCGGAAGACACCGCGCCGGAAGAGTCCGGCGCGATCGAAATGCTGTCTTTCGGCAATGCCTATGTGTCCGAGGCGTGTCTTTATATGAACCCGCTCAGTTCTGTCTCTGCGGCGGGCGGCGACTCCGGCTGCCGCTATTTCTTCCGGGAAAACGGCTTTGTCGTGCAGAACCGCATGAGCGACAAAGTGCTCGCCGTCAAGATGAATCCGAACCATGATTCTGCCGAAAGCGCTGCGACGGGCAGCGAATACCCGGTGGAAAGCTGGGACTGGCAGGAATTTCCCTATACCGACGAGGAGTGGGCGGCGCTTTATGTGCCGCAGGGATTCGGCGGCATCGCCCAGATCCGGGAGCAGTATGACGAGATCCTCTATTTGCCCCTGACGCTGGATCAGTTCCTGCTGCGGGTGGACGGCGCACTGTGGCGGGTGAAGCTTTCGTCGAATCCCCAGATGGGTGCTTATCTCTGGAGCATCTTCTCCCTGGTGCCGGAGTCCCAAAAGGGCGCGGCACAGTGGGAGTATGCGCCGTATTTCAGTTCCCGGCTGCCGGTTTTCCGCTTTGCCTTTGATCTGGACTACACGGGGATCGTGGCGTCCTGCGAGAATGGATGTCTGGTGGACTGGGAACGTGCGGAGAAAGCATCCGACACCGTCATGACGTATCGGAAGGGCGAGGCCATCTGCTGGTCGCCCCGGGAGGAGGATGTCCTGCAGGCCGCGCACGCCTCGATCCGCTTCACCGTCTTAAACGGGGAGGCGCCGCTTTTCGCCGGAACGCTCTATCTCGACAGCACCGGCGGCACCACCGGGCAAACGTGCTACACCGCGTCCCTGGTGGGTACGGGACTCTATCTCATGCAGGATGTGGAACAGGAGGGCGGCGTGATTACGGCGGTGGAACCGCAATAATCGGAAAAAAGTAAAAGCGCAGCTTTTTGCTGCGCTTTTTTGCGTTTAGATTCTGATACAGGCTTTTGTGATGCCGGCCGCCATGGCGATCATGCCGAGAGGGAGGAGCAGGAGGATGCCGCCTGCGAAGAGCAGGCAGACGAGTAAGAGCGGCAGCGCCAGCACCATCAGGATCCCGGCGGCCACCTTTGCCATGCCCCAGGTAAGCCGACACGCAAAGCCCACGGCCCGGATCAAAAGCCAGAAAAATATAATGACAACGATCAGTTCGAACAAGTTCCGATCCTTTCTGAATTTGGGTTATTCTGAGATATCTTTTTTCAATAGATGTGCGACGCTTCCTACACCCGTTCAAAGCCCAGGTATCTGGTGCCCTGGAAGGTGAGCTGGCCGCGGTCGCCCTCTACCAGGAGACCGTATTCCGCGCCGTCCATGGAAAGCTCCATCCGGTCGCCGCTGTCCACCTGGAACGTGACGTAATAGGTGGTGGAGGTGTGGTGATGGAGACTGCCCGCGCCGTGGTGATGGCGGCGGGTGATATTGGTGCGCCGGGCCACTACTGTGGCGGGTACGGTCAGGCGGGGAGAATGGTTATTCCGATTCCACTGGCGGATGCCCTTCACGGCCATGACAATGAATATGCCGAAGACCAGCACAAACATCAAAGTGAACAGGGTGCCAAAGAGATGGAACATCCTAAATCCCTGATTGAAGCCCATTCCATACGAAAAACCCATCATACACCTCCTGTTGGTTCAAAAAGGGGTCTCACCGGTCAGTAAGACCCCTTTGCTGTTGCTTACTCCTGTTCGGTCTCTTCCCGGGTGGGCTGCTGGACCACTACCACGGGGGCGGGATTCTCTGCGGCGATCTTGCCGCCCAGAGCACCCATAATGAGGCTCTTGATATCAATGCCCATACCGGCGCTGATGCCTTCGGTGACCTGAGTGGTGCCGTTGACGATATCGCTGAGCAGCTTTGCGCTGTTGCCCTCGCCGTACATGGTGATCTTATCAACCTTACTCAGAGGCTCGGCAACGTTCTTAGCGATCTCGGGCAGCGCGGCCATGATCATCTCAATGACGGCAGCTTCGCCGTATTTCTTCATGGCCTCGGCCTTCTTGTCGATACCTTCGGCCTCTGCCAGAGCCTTCAGGCGGATGGCCTCTGCCTCGGCCTCACCCACGGCACGGATACCTTCTGCCTCGCGCTGACGCTCGATCATCTTGGCCTCGGCTTCCTTGGTGCGGCGGTAAAGTTCTGCCTCGGCTTCCTGCTCGGCGGCATAGCGCTCGGCGTCGGCCTTGGCACGAATCTCGGCGTCCAGGGTCTGCTTGGTGACTTCCACTTCACGGGAACGCAGCTCGGCGGTACGCTCCGCACGGGCGATATCGGCGTTTGCGGACGACACTTCAATGGAGCGGCGCTGCTCCTGCTCCTGGATGGAGTAGGCGGCGTCGGCCTCTGCCTTCTTCACGTCAGACTGCTGCTTCAGCTCGGCCTGACGGATGGCCAGAGAGGTCTGCTTCTCGGCGATCTCCATCTCGGATTGCACCTTGGCATCATTGGCCTCCTTAGCGGCCAACGCCTGGGCAATGGCGATGTCACGATCTGCCTGGGCCTTGGCAACGGCGGCGCCCTTCTTGATCTGGGAGATGTTATCGATACCCAGGTCGTCGATGACGTTGTTCTGGTCAGAGAAGGACTGGACGTTGAAGGAGATCATCTCAAGACCCATCTTCTGCAGGTCGGGGATGGCGTTCTCCTGCACGCGTTCACCGAAGGCCTTGCGGTCGGTGACCATTTCTTCCAGACGCATCTGACCGACGATCTCACGCATGTTGCCTTCCAGAGTGTCCTGCACGCGGCGGATGATCATATCTTCGCCTTCATTCAGGAAGAACTTGGAGGCCAGGGACATCATTTCTTCGCTCTGTCCAATGCGGATCTTGACGGTGGCGTCCACCTTGACGTTGATATATTCGGCATTGGGAACGAAGTCCGTGGTCTTGACGTCTACCGAGAACATCTTGAGGGACAGTTTATCAAGACGCTCTAAAAACGGGATGCGGATACCGGCCTTGCCGATCAGGATGCGGGGTTTGCGGAAACCGGAGATCATGAAGGCCGTATCCGGCGGAGCCTTCACATAACCGATCATAATGAGTGCCGCAAGCGCGACTATGACTGCGATAATACCAATGACGTAATCCATTTCGTTTTCTCCTCTCTATTTCCTTTTGGTTTTACGGACAACATTTGACTCTTCAGGGTGGTTCCTCCTGCTCTTCTGTGCCGGGCGTATCCGGTACGCACTCGATACCCAGCGCCGCGGCATAAGCGGGATTTCGCTTCACTTTATCCAAAAGCCGAATGGTCAGGATCCTTTCCCTCGCACACATTCCGATCACTTCCTTTGTACAAAAGATCATAAGCGTTTTGCTTATGAGGTGATTGTACCGCGGAAGGGCAGGGAAATAAAGGATTCCCGCAGCAAAATAAGGCGGGTTATTTTGCTCTTTTCAGGAGGAATCGCGGCCTCACTCGCCCTTCAGCGCGTGGTACTGCTCCTCATCGATGGCCCCGGTGGCCAGCATCTGCTCCGACCAGAGCTGCAGGGTCTCCACGGCGATGGAGATGCGCTCCAGTTCCTCCTGGATGTAGACAAAATCCCGGAGCTCGTCGCCGGTCACACGGCCGTCCACGGTGATCTCAATGAGGCGCTCTTTCTGCCGGTTCATGGCGTTTAAGGACGCCAGCATTTCCAGTACGATCTGCGACAGATCCTTGATCTTCACCTCCGGCACATACTGCTGGCCGATGGGGCACTGGTTGGCACAGTAATGGTTGCAGAGACTGGGCTGTTTATATTTTTCCGCCATCACCAGCACTTCGTCCGGATGGGGGAGAGAGCGCTCGTTTTCGATCTTCTCAATGCGCTCCGGCGCAATGCATTCCAAAAGCTCCGACGCTGCCTCCCGGCTCAGCTGCAGGCCCTCCCGGGTGGTCTGGTAGATATTCTTATTTTCCTTGGTAGAAACTCTTGCCACAGTCGTGTCCTCACATAGGTAGTATATAGGTTTATTATACGTTGGATTCCGTCGAAACGCAAGATGGTGTGCGAAGGATTGGGGGAGGGATGTTTTTCCGGAAGAGAACGAATATCATATAACAAATTGCCTGCCGCAGTGAGCTTTGCTCCTGCGGCAGGCAATTTATTGTACACAATCCACATATAGCACAATCCACATATAGACGAACTTTATAAAATGTGTTAGAATGAGATCAGAAAGCAACGCATTGATCGGAAAAGGAGATGCTTATGAAAAAATGGATGTCGATCCTGATGCTGTTCGTCCTGTGCCTGACGCTGTTCTCGGGCTGTGCCGGTGCGCCGGAGCAGGAATCCAAGGTGGTGACGGTGTACACTTTGGCACCCAATGCCATGCAGTGGAGCATGAATGATGTGTACCGTTATACGCTTGACCAGTTTGCAGACAGTCAGGAAGAGGTGATCCTGGATATCGTAGAATTTTCCGACCCTGCGGCGATGGATGCACAGCTTTTGGAGGAACTCCAGCAGGGCATGGGGCCCGATCTGATCCTCTATTCCTGGCAAAACAGTTTCGATCTCCACAAACTGGCGGCACAGGGGTATTTCCGGGATCTCGGCACTTATCTTGAGGAAGATGCAAGCTTTGGCCGCGAAAGCTATAATGAGGCACTTTTGAACGAGGGCCTTTACGGGGAAGAGCAGTTGCTGCTGCCCCTGGGTTTTGAAATTCCCATGGTGCTTACCACGGAAGAACGCCTTGCGGATGCAGGTTATTCTTATGAGGGAAATGCACTCTCCGCCAGCGAGATTCTGGAAATCATTGCCGATGAGGCAGAGCGCTGGCAGGACGATGCCGAACGTTTTGGTTACTATGATCTGCAGCAGGAGAACAGCTTCCCGTTTTTCATGGTGTCCAGCGGCATCGTGCGGCTGGATTATGAGAACCAGACGGTGGAGCTTGACCGGGAGGCGCTCAAGAACCTGGTGAAACACTATAACGCTGCGCTTGTGGAACACAACCGCGCCATGGGGACGATCGTTGGCAATCCGCGCTTTGAGAACGACCCGAACCGTCGTCTGCAGGCCGCCACCTTCTATCATTGTGTGATTTCCCCGCTGGAGGAAATGCTGCGGAATGCGGTGATTATGGAGGGAACGTTTGGAGAAACGCCGATCCTGCAGGATATGCCCGGGTATCTGGATGCGAATACCTATTATGTACAGCCTCTCATGGCGGCAGTGAACCGTACTTCCGATGCACCGACGGCGGCCTATGAAGTCATCCGCTATCTCATGGACACGCCTATTGAGCAGGGCACCGCGGGCATGGTGCGTCCCAGTTATACTTCTGCAAACCGTGATGTGGCGAAGATGCAGTTTGATGTGGCGTTCCGTAATGCGACCAATCAGGAGCCGGGTCAGAGCGAGCAGTACCAGCGCTTCCTGGCTGCGTTTGAAACCATGATGTACGGCGAGATGCTGGACATGAAGTTCCCTACAGTGGTGCAGTCTCTGGTTGGCGCCTGCACCAGAACCTATCGCGAGGATCCTGCAAAGATGGATGCGGCCATTGATACGCTGATCGAAGAGCTGTATTCCTACCTGGCGGAGTAGCGCAGACAGATCCGGTCGTCTGTTTTGTCTCCGTGTTGCATCACGCCCTGATCTATGCTATAGTTTCTCCGAAGGGGGTGCTGTTGTGTCTTTTGAGAATCGGAAAGTATCGTCCATGCGGAAAATCATCGTGATTGGCTGCCCCGGCGGGGGAAAGAGCACCTTTGCCAAGGAACTGCACCGGATCACCGGGATCCCGCTTTATCATCTCGACCTGATGTACTGGAACAGTGACCGCAGCAAGGTGGAAAAACCGCTGTTTCTGCGGCGTCTCGAGGACGCCATGGCCGGGGAGGAATGGATCATCGACGGCAACTATGCCTCCACCATAGAGCTGCGTCTTGCGGCCTGTGATACGGTGTTTTTCCTGGATTATCCTTTGGAGGTATGTCTCGACGGGATTCGGGAGAGACGGGGAAAGTCCCGCTCCGACATGCCCTGGGTGGAGCAGGAGGGGGAGTGCGACGAGGAATTCATCCGGTTTATTGAGAATTACCGGACGGAAAGCCGCCCGGTGGTGCTGGAGCTTCTGAAGCGGTATCCGGAGAAGCAGCAGGTTCTTTTCGGGGATCGCGGGGAGGCCGAGCGCTTCCTTCGGCGGCTGGAGGAGGTATCCGAAGCGCCTGCTTCGACGCTCTACGCCGCGATTGTACAGATTCCGGATTGGCCGGATGCGATTCGGTTGATTCTGCGGGCGGAAACGCCGGAGGACGCCAGGGCACAGGCCATAGAACGTCTGCGCCCGGATTGCGGCGACGAGATAGACCGCGCAGAAATCCGGATCCTGCCCCTCCGGGATGCCATCCGATAAATAAATTGGCCTCACAGAATGCTTTTTCTGTGAGGCTTCTTGCCATTCCGGGCTGGAAGGATTTGACAGGCTGTGGTATACTGAGAATAGATCGATTTCCGGAGGGGATTTCCCATGAATTCCAAAAAAGAATTGCTGCGTACCGTTAAATTCGTCCTGTTTTCCGCCAGCGCGGGGATCATCCAGGTGGCGAGCTTTGCTCTGTTTGAAGAAGTGTTCCACTGGGTGCACTGGCTGTCCTATCTTCTGGCGCTGATTCTTTCCGTGCTGTGGAACTTTACGCTGAACCGGAAGTTCACCTTTTATTCCGCCGGAAATGTACCGCTTGCCATGCTGCAGGTGGCGATTTTCTATCTGATCTTTACGCCGCTCTCCACCTGGTGGACGGCGGTGCTCACCGGCGCGGCGGTGGGCTGGAACGAATATCTGGTGCTGGCGCTGACGATGCTGGTCAATTTCACCACGGAATACCTCTACGATCGCTTCGTGGTGTTCCGAAAGAGCCTGGACACCGCGAAAAAGTAAATGCAGGAAAAACCCCCGGGCGGAACGATTTTTGGTTCCGTCCGGGGGTTTTTATATTCAGAGAATCTGCTGAATTTCTGCAAGCTTGTCGCCGCAGGCATCCAGAAGCGGCTGGCCCGCCACGACGCAGACGGCGTTTTCTGCCGCCAGCGTGTCCAGCAGTCCGCACAGCGACAGAAGATCCTCGCGGGTGGTGGAGATCAGCTCCTGACGGGTGCGGCGGATATCCTCGAAGCGGGTGCCCTTCAGATAGCGGGCCTCCGCCACGGCGATACGTGCCTCCGCATTGAGGAGGGGATCGGCGCCGGCCAGAGCGCCCAGGATCATGGGCGTCAGGTCAAGATCCTCTTCCGCACAGAATTCACGGACAAAGGCGGATGCCTGAGAGAAGACGTCCAGGGAGCGGGCGGGCTGGGGATCCCGGTAGGAATAGAAGATCAGGTCGCCGTCCTCCCGGGCCGCAAAGCCGCAGCCATAGGCGCCGCCCTGCACGCGGATCTCGTTCCAGAGATAGTTGAAGTCCAGAATATTGGCTAGGACATGGGCGCTGCCGGGGATCCGGCCGCCGTCCTCCCGGAGATTGGCGGCACGCACCGCAAAGCCCACTGGCGCCGGGATGGGCAGACCGATCTGCGTCACCGGCTGGGGTGCAAACGGTGTCGGTACAGCGGCGACGCCGGCGGGGAACATCCCGGCGGCCTGCTCCGCCAGATCGGACGCGTTTTCGGACACGCTGACCACCAGACGCTCCCGCACGAAGATCCGCTTCGCCAGCGTTTCCAGGGTGTCGATCAGGGCATCCAGTGCGGCATCGTCTGCGGTGGTGAGCGCCTTGATCCAGCTGATGAAGGTGGAGCCGTTCATGGCCTCCCGCACCGCACCTGCGGCGGACTGGCTGGAAAGCGCGCGCATGAAGCCGTACTGATGGCCGGAGCTGACAAATGCCATCTGCAGCTGCATCATGGCTTGATTGATGAGGTTTTTCAGTTGGGTCTTGTCACGGAAATCGGTTTCCGTCAGAATCTCGCGGACCAGATCCGCGGCGGCCTCGCCCTGGCTTCTCAGCGCCACCATCTTCGCAAGGAAACGGATGCGGCAGTCCTCGGGGCTCTTTCCGGCATAGGGGATGGCGGAAACGCCGAACTTGCCGATCTTCTGCTTTAAGAGCATCTGCAGTTCTGCGCTGCTGTGCTGATGGGTGGGCAGCTCGCCCAGTACGGCGGCCAGCAGTGCGGCCGCGGACAGCTCCTCCGCCGAAAGATCGGAGGCATCAAAGTAGAGATTCAGATAGACCAGGCCGTTTTTCACGCTGTGATGCAGCACGGGCACCTGGTTGGATTCCGTGATCTCGATGGGGATCTCCTTGGGCTCTGCGTCAATGTCCGAGAGCTTCAGCATGGGAATGGTGGAAAGCGCCTCGGGACTGTCGGGGGTCTGCTGCCACAGACGGATTGCCTCGCCCTGGGCAGTGATGCGGGCGCGGTCCTCATGGGTCCAGGCGGCGCATTCCTTGGCAATGCGGGCGGCCTCGGCGGCCTGCTTCTCTTCGCCCAGAGTCTGGGACGGCACTAAGATCGCCATGGCCTTGTGGGGATTTTCTAAGAACAGCTCGCGGATGAGCGTGTGGTAATAATCGGTGGAGAGCTTTTCCTGCAGGGCGTTTAAGGGGGCTTCTGCCAGGAGATACTGGGCGGGATCACCGCCATAGAGCCAGGAATCCAGCATGGTGAGGGCCTCCGCCAGACTGCGGGGCGCCCAGCCGCCGTCACGATCCCGAAGCTGGAAGGCGAAGCGGTTATAGCAGGCCTCCAGACGGTTTTGATCCAGACCATTTTCGGCCAGATCAGTGAGGACGCGGAGAACGGCCGCCTTGGCCTCCTCCACCTTTTCGGGGTCGGTGTTCCAGACTTCCCAGGAGACCCAGGCCTGCTGGATGCCGTCGTGGACATTCACCTTCACGTCCTGGCCCAGCTCTGCTTTGAGAATGGCTTCTTTCAGCGGGGCGTCGTTATCGCCAGCCAGATAGTCCCGCAGGATGGCCGCGGCATAGATCTTCTCCTGTTCCTCATAGGTACCCAGCATGTGGCCGCAGGAGACGATGGTGCGGGCGGCGGGGGATTCCTCCGCGCCGATCTCATAGGGCGTGGTGATCTCCCGATAGGCTACGGGCTGCTGCATAGCGATGGGGAAGTCTGCCTCCTGCCGTTCGTAGTCCCGGAGATAAGCATCGAGATGTGCAAGCACCGGCACGAGATCCACGCTGCCCGCCAGCATGATGCGGGCGTTGGAGGGATGATAGTATTTCTGATGATTGGCGATAAACTGCTCATAGGTGAGATCCGGGATGCAGGCCGGATGGCCGCCGGACTCCCAACTATAGCAGTTATCCGGGAACATGAGCTGGTTCATGGCGTACTCCAGCACGGTGTCGGAGGAGGCGTAAGCGCCCTTCATCTCGTTGAACACCACGCCCTGATAGACCGGCTGTTCGCCGTCCTGCAATTCATAGCGCCAGCCCTCCTGGCGGAAAATCTCGGGCTTCCTGTAAATGGCGGGATGCAGCACGGCGTCCATATAGACGTCGAGAAGATTCAGATAGTCCTGATCGTTGCGGCTGGAGATGGGATAGACGGTCTTGTCCGGATAGGTCATGGCGTTTAAGAAGGTCTGGACAGAGGACTTCAAAAGCTCCACAAAGGGTTCCTTCACGGGATACTTCTCTGAGCCGCAGAGCACGGAGTGCTCCAAGATATGAAAGACGCCGGTGGAGTCCTCCGGCAGGGTCTTGAAGGCGATGCCGAAGGTCTTATTCTCATCGGCGCGATCCAGCCACGCTAGCTTCGCGCCGGTTTTTTCATGTTCCATTTCCCAGAGATTGCAGTCCAGTTCTTCCAGTCTGCGCACCCGGGTGACGCGGAAATTCTGACAAACAGTTCCGATTTCCATAGGATAGTCTCCTTTTCCTGATTCGTTTCCTTAGTCCATCATGAGACGGATGATCTCCCGATCGGTTTCGCTCATGCCTTTGGAGGCCAGGTCACCGATGACGGAGATGGTGTTCTCGACACCCTTTTTCACGAGACCCTCGCCGCCATAGAACTGGTCGCCGCTTTGATACATCTCAAGGCCCAGAAGTCCGGCGTCGATGGCGGAGGAGATCTTTGCGGCACAACTGGCCTTGGCACCGTCGCAGACGATGCCGGAGCACATGGCCAGGGCGTTCACTACGGTGTGGGCGATCATGTCATAGCGTCCGCCCATGAGATAGGCGATACCCGCCGCCGCGCCGCATCCGGCGCTGACGGCACCGCAGTAGGCGGAGAGCCGGCCGATGCCGGTTTTCAAGTGCGCCGTCACCAGATTGGAGACGCACAGCGCCCGCAGCAGCTCTTCCTGGGTCATGCGCTGGGTTCTGGCGTAGACGATCACCGGCACACTGGTGGTGATGCCCTGGTTGCCGCTGCCGGAATTGATGATGACCGGCAGCTCACAGCCGTTCATGCGGGCGTCGCTGGCGGCCGCGGCATAGGCGCGCATTTTATAGAATAAATCGCCGCCGTGATTGCGGAGCAGGGTTTTGCCGATATTGGCGCCGTAGGGATTCCTGAGTCCCTCCTCGGCGATGGCCATATTATATGCAATCTGGCGGTTCAAAACCGCCTCTACATCGGGAATTTCCACGCAGTCCGCGAACTCGATGATGGATTCGATATTCATGGTGCTGCGGTCGGTGAGGCCGTTTTCCTCCCGGGCGATCTCCTTCTCAAGAAGGATCTCCTCGCCCCGGCGGATGCAGACCACATTGGTGTGATGCTGGGCAATGCGGACGAAGGCGGACTCCGCCCCGCGGCTTGCGGTGATCATGATGTCGAAGATGTGGGGGGTACTGGCGTGACGGACATGGATCTCCGCATGAGCGGCATAGTCCCGGATGGCCGCGATCTCTTCTTCCGTTACCCGGGAGATGACCTCCAGTTCCTTTTCCTCATCACCGGCCACCACACCCGCCGCCACGGCGGAGGCAATGCCCCGCAGACCGCCGGTGTGAGGCACCACGACACTTTTGACGTTTTTGATGATATTGCCGCTGACCTCCACGGTCACGCGGTCCGGCAGAGCACCCAGGGTATGGCGGACCAGCGCCGCGGCATAGGCAATGGCGATGGGCTCCGTGCATCCCATGGCGGGCACCAGTTCCTCCCGGAGAATCTTGACATACTGCTGATATCGGTTATCGTGGATGGTCATGTCTCACCTCATCTGTTTCTTGCACGCAAATCACTCTTGAAAGGATAGATAAAAACAGTTTATCAGTTTTTGCCGAAAACTGCAAGGCTTATGTCCGGCCCCTCTGCGCCTTTTCCGGGAATTGACGGATATTATGAAAGAATTTCTGTCGGAACTGCGTCTATCTTTTCGGCAGGAAATGATTTCCTGCCGGATTCTTCCCCAATGCCTTGCGGCAGGAGGAGAACTATGGTATAATTAACATAATCCGGAAAGAAAGGCTTTCCGGTGCAGGCAATCCCCCGTCACGAAAGGAGTAACCCCCAGATGACTTGTGAAAAATGCGGCAAAGTGCTGCCTGATGATGTAAAAACCTGTCCGGACTGCGGCGAGAGTCTGCCGGAGAATCCGGCGGCTGCGGAAAAACCGGCGGAGCCCCAGCGCGACCATACCGCCATTCGTTCCGAGACGATCCCCCAGCGGCCCCGCACGGCCTATCCGGATCGCGGCGCCTCCCGCCAGGCGGCCCGCCATCGCCGGAATCTCAGAACCGTGCGTCTGGTGGTGCTGATTCTGGTGATCCTGGGCCTTCTCACGGCGGCGATCTTCATCGGTGTGAAGATCCTGCATAACGGGAACGAGACCGATGATCTGGGCGAGCAGGATCCTGTCTCCACCCAGCCCGAGGCAAATCCCGACGCCGATCTCCCGGCGGAGGACGATCCGGTGGACGATCAGCCGGAGGACGTTCTGACCTATGATCTGGCCGGTGTCTGGATCTGGGATGCGGACATGGCCCTCATGAAGGAAACCGTGTGGCAGTTTGCCGAGGACGGCAGCCTGACCATTTACTATTTCGGCCTGGGCGAATTTGAGAATCCCTTCACCCAGTGGCCCGGCGACTATACATACGAAAAGGACACCGGGATTCTGACCCTTGCCGGGGAGCGGATCCCGCTGGTGTGGAAGAACGAGAATGGCTTCACCATGCATTCTTCCGTCCTGGGCATCTGTGACGCCAAGCGTACCGACGCCGAGCATATCCCCACCGGTGCGGAAGATATCCGCACGCTGGACGGCACCATGCCGGAGAAGCAGCCGGATGATGAGCCGGTTTCTGATGAGACTCCCGATGTCGCCGCTTACTTCTTCCAGGACAGCAACAGCCGCTACCTGAAAAAGAGCGAGCTGGAATCCCTCACCGCCGACGAACTCCGCCTGGCCCGCAATGAGATCTATGCCCGCCACGGCCGCCGCTTTGACAGCGCCGACCTGCAGACATATTTCGACAGCCAGGACTGGTACATCGGCACCACCGATCCCGACAGCTTTAACTATGACATTCTCAACGACTATGAGCGCTATAACGTGAACCTGATGCGCTCCGTCGAGGACGCCAAGCGCTGAGCGCAAAAAATGCGCCCTGTATGAAGCTTCATACAGGGCGCTTTCTTTATCTTCCCATGAGGAAGAAATTGGTGTCGGTGGAGAAATTGTCTACGTTATAGAGTACCAAAACCCGGTCGATGGCGTTCTCTTCGATATACTGCAGGATGCTGGCGCGGTAATAGCGCAGATCGATGAGATGGATCTCTGAGAAGGCGTCGAAGAGGAAGGGGGCCATGCAGTCCGTGTAGGAGTCCCGGAGGATCAAAAGGCGTTCGCCCTCCATGCCGGTATCCACGGTCAGGAGCGGCGTGTTGCCGCCGAAGAACATGGCGTACTTGTCCTTTTTCCCAAGATACGACTCGTCGTAAAGAAGACCCGCCTCCGGAGCGCCGGAATAATAATTGGTAATGGTAAGAGCCTCAGACGGCTCTACATATACGCGCATCTCGTCAGGCGCGATCCAGCTAAAACCGGAGCTTGAGTAGGTGGTGCCGTAGAAAGAATCGGAGACGATACGGGGGCTATAGTCGGCGAGGGGAGTGGAACCCCTGTCCATGGCGTCCAGAATGGCGGCGGCTCCGTAATAGGCACCCAGAGTGGTCCAGTGGTGGTCGGTGCGGTAATAGAGCGCTTCGTCCCGGTGGGCGGAGAGGGCGGCGTGGATATCGATGGTCTCGGCCTGAGACAGGGCATAGGCCGCGTCGATCAGATCCTTCTGACTGTCGTTTGGCGTGAGTGCGGACATCCGATCCGCCCAGACCTCGGCCTTGCCGGGGATCAGGGCAAAGTATACCGGCACCTCCGTACCTTCCGCCAGTTTGTTCACGGCGGTCATGTTATTTTGGATCACGTCCGTTTCCGGTGCGTGGAAGGGCTCGATCAGCGTGTCGCCTTCGCCCAGGTATACGCCGTTATTTTCCTGCTTGCCTAAGATCCGCTCCACCCGGGCCTTCAGGGTGATCCAGCCGTCGCGGAAGGGGAACTGGTCGGTGGAGTAGGTTTCATACTCCGCAATATACTTACCGGAAAAGAGCGCCTCGAAGGAGAACTTCGGACGGCCCTCCAGGAAGCGGTTTTCCCGCTCGGAAAAATCCCGGTCGGGGAGGATGAGACTTGCCGCAAAGAACACGACAAGGAAGGTGAGAAATACCGCAATCACGGCAAATTGACTTTTTTTGCTCATACGGCACCTCAGAATCGGAAATACAGGAAGGGATTATAGGTGGCATCCACCAGATACGCGGTGGAGAGGATCATACCCAGAAGCACCAGTGCACAGGCCACAATGCCCCGCGCCCGCTCCGGCAGACGCGCATAGAGTCTGCTGCCCAGCGGCGTGCAGGAAAGCACGGCGATCAGGAGGATGGGGCCATAGTTCAAAAGCCGGTAGAGATCGGCGCTGCAGGAAAGGCCCGCGCCGCCCATGCCGAACATGGCGGCATAATAGGTGAATACCTGGGGCAGGGTGTCCAGCTGGAAGAGGACCCAGCCGCAGACGGCGATGAGCAGGGCATAAATATGGCTTACGGCCCGGGGCGCACGATCCAGCCACTTTAAGAGGAAAAGTTTTTCGATGATCAGGAACAGGGCGTAATAAAGACCCCACAGAAGGAAGGTCCAGTTGGCGCCGTGCCAGAAACCGGTAAGGGCCCAGACCACCAGAATATTGAAGATCTGGCGGGGCATGCCACGGCGATTGCCGCCCAGGGGGATGTATACATAGTCCCGGAACCAGGTGCCCAGAGACATATGCCAGCGCCGCCAGAATTCCGTGACGGAGCGGGAAATATAGGGATAGTTGAAGTTCTCGAGGAATTCAAATCCCAGCATACGGCCCAGACCGATTGCCATATCGGAATAGCCGGAGAAGTCAAAGTAAATCTGCAGGGAGAAGGCGATGATGCCCAGCCAGGAACCCATCATGGTCAGCTCGCCCGCGCCCATCACGGCGTAAGTATCCCAGAGCTGGCCGATTTGATTGGCGATGAGCACTTTTTTGCCAACGCCCACCAGGAAACGGGTGACGCCGGAGGCAAACTTGGCGGTGCTGTGCTCTCTATAGGAAAGCTGGTCGTCCACGTCCTTATAGCGCACGATGGGGCCTGCAATGAGCTGGGGGAACAGGGTGACGTAGGTGCCGAAGCTGATATAATTGCGCTGCACGGCGCTGTCGCCCCGATAGAGATCGATGGGATAGGACATGGTCTGGAAGGTATAGAAGGAAATGCCGATGGGCAGCGTGAGCCCCAGCGGCGCGATCTCGATCCCGGGAATCAGACTGAGGGTTTCCGCAAAGAGATCGAAATACTTGAAAAACATCAGAAGCAGCAGATTCAGCGCGGTGTTCCCTATGAGAAAGCGCCGGGCCAAACGGTCGTTGGCCCGGTACTTTTCAATCAGAAGTCCACTGACATAGTTGATGGTAATGGAAAAGAGCATCAGGAGGATATAGACCGGCTCCCCCCAGCCATAGAACACCAGGTTCGCGGCAAAGAGCCAGGCATTCCGCCACCGAAGCGGCGCAATGTAATAGATTGCCAGAACAATGGGGAAGTATAAGAACAAAAACGGGATACTGGAGAAAACCATAGATCCTCCTAAAATCAGTTCATTGATCGCTTAAAATGCAGCGTCGAAGTCGGCGGCCATGTCGGCGGCGTGGGAATGCGCAAAGAGAGCAACAAAATTACCGGAGGTCACGATCTCGGTCAGTTCCCAGGCAGCGATGGATTCGGGATACCAGGCACCGCCGTCCACCTGTGCCTGCTTGCGTGCCTCGAAGATCTCGGCGACCTTTGCGGCGTCATCGGCATTCTCGCACTCCACCAGGTAGATCTCGCACACCACGGCGCTCATCATGGGCATCTTCATGACGGACTGAACCAGGGTGATGTCGTTGAGGCCCGGCAGGTAAGCGTCGATGAGGTCGCGGTCCATATCGGCCAGCATGGCCATCTCATAGTTCTCGCTGAGGGTGTTGAAGAAAGCGCCCAGGGTGCCCTCGGCGGCGGGGGCGTCGCCCTCCACCTCAGGCTCGTTGGTCTCCTCTTCCACGTCGGGCTCTGCGGTCTCGTCCTCGGGGATCACGTCGTCGGTGGTTTCGTCCTCAGTGGTTTCGTCCTCGGCGGGAACGTCAAGGATGGGATCATCGGTAGTGGTGTTATCGGAAGTGTTATCTTCGACGGCGGCGTCATCATTCGCAGCGTCGTTCTTGTCATCGGTATTGCCGGCACATGCCACCAGGGAGCACATCAGAAGCAGCGCCATCAGCAGGGAAAGCAGGTTACGAAGTTTCATCATGTTGTTTTTTCTCCTTTGATTTTGGGTATTGGCCTCAGCCATGTACTAAGACGACGATCCCATCGAAAAAGTTCCCGGAAAAATCAATACTTTTTTCGCATATCCAGAATGATTTCTGCAGCACGTCGCACATACTCGTTCAGATTCATGTCAGAAACGCCGGCCACGGTCAGGTTACAGCGGGTGACGGGGATCAAAACCTTATGGGCGCGGCTGCCGCTGACGGCATTTGCCATGGCGGGGGTGATCTCGCCCAGGAGGGAATTTGCGGCGATGATGCCGATGGGGCCTGCGATCAGATCGGCGTCCGCGGCGTTGTACACCACGGGATTCTCGCCGGTGGCGCCATAGTCCGCGCCGGCCTTCAGCATGGCGGCGGTGGCCATGGTGTTGGTGCCGATGGCGATGAGCTCCTGCTCCGGCGCCTGTTCCTTCAAAAGCTCCACCAGTGTTTTTCCCATACGGCCGCCCTGGCCGTCGATAATCAATATTTTCATAAAACCCCTCGTTTCTGACAGATTTTCTCTTGCATATCCGGCGTGCAATGGCGAGAATTCTGCCTCTTTGCACAACCTGCACCATTATACAATGAATCCGACAAAAAAACTAGGCACAAAACTGCTGACATTTCTGTCGGTTGTATGGTATAATAAGCGCAATCTGTAAAATGCGAGGTGCATTTATGAGCATCATTCAGGAAAAAGTCATTTATCGCGGCGGCCGACTGGTTCCGGTATCCGCTGTTGCCGAGTCTTTTGACGAGGCTGCGGCCCAGCGCGGCACCATGGCTTCCCGTATTCTTTCCGCCCACAACAGCGGTACGGAGGAGAAGCTGCGCATCAAGTTTGATGCCCTGGCTTCCCATGATATCACCTATGTGGGCATCATCCAGACTGCCCGCGCATCGGGTCTTGAGAGCTTCCCGGTGCCCTATGTGCTGACCAACTGCCACAACTCCCTCTGCGCGGTCGGCGGCACCATCAATGAGGACGACCATCGCTATGGTCTCTCCGCTGCCCGCCGTTACGGCGGCTATTTCGTCCCGGCACACCAGTCCGTCATTCACCAGTACATGCGTGAGTGCTTCGCCGGCTGCGGCAAGATGATCCTGGGCTCCGACAGCCACACCCGCTATGGCGCGTTGGGTACTCTGGCAGTGGGCGAGGGCGGCCCGGAGCTTGTGAAGCAGATCCTGGGCAAGACCTATGATATCGACCGTCCCGAGGTCATCGCCGTCCATCTCACCGGCAAGCCCCGTCCCGGCGTTGGCCCCCAGGACGTGGCTCTGACCCTCATCGGTCAGGTGTTCGCTTCCGGTTTCGTGAAGAACCGTGTGGTGGAGTTCGTGGGCGACGGCATTGCCAATCTGTCCGTTGACTACCGCATCGGCATCGACGTCATGACCACCGAATCCGCCTGCCTGTCCTCCATCTGGCTGACCGACGAGCGGGTGCATGAGTGGCTGGCTCTCCATGGCAGAGGCGGCGACTATACCGCGCTTGCCCCGGAAGAGGGCGCCCTTTATGACGGCGCCGTGGAGATCGACCTTTCCCGTGTGGAAAGCATGATCGCCCTGCCCTTCCATCCCTCCAATGTTTACTCCATCCGGGAGCTCAATGAGAATATGGAGGATATCCTTCATAAGGTCGAGACCGAGGGCAACCAGATGCTGCCCGATGGCGTCACTTTCACGCTGCGTGATAAGGTGAGAAACGGCCGTCTCTATGCCCAGCAGGGCATCGTGGCCGGATGCGCCGGCGGCGGCTTTGAGAACCTGATGTATCTGTCCCGCGCCCTTGACGGCAAGAGCATCGGCAGCGGCGACTTTGATATGAGCATTTACCCGGCCAGCCAGCCGGTATTCCTGGAGCTGATCCGCAACGGCGCCCTGTCCCGCATCATGGCGGCAGGCGTTGGCTGTAAGACCGCGTTCTGCGGCCCCTGTTTCGGCGCCGGCGATACGCCCAACAATAATGGCCTCAGCATCCGTCATTCCACCCGTAACTTCCCCAACCGTGAGGGCTCCAAGCCCGGTAACGGCCAGATCGCATCCGTTGCCCTGATGGATGCCCGCTCCATCGCGGCCTCCGCACTGATGGGCGGTGCCATCACGCCCGCTACCGAGCTTGGTATCGGGGAGTACGAGGGCGGCTATCATTATGATGATGCACCCTATGCTTCCCGTGTTTATAACGGCTACGGCAAGCCTGATAAGACTCAGGAACTGGTTCTGGGACCCAACATCACCGACTGGCCCGCACAGCCGGAACTGCCGGAAAATCTCCTGATGCGTATGGTGTCCGTGATCTCCGACCCGGTCACCACCACCGACGAACTGATCCCCTCCGGCGAGACCTCTTCCTATCGTTCCAATCCGAAGGGCCTGGCAGAGTTTGCCCTGTCCCGTAAGGATCCGGGCTATGTGGGCCGCGCCAAGGAAGTGGCCGCCATGTCCCACGAGGACGCTGCAGCCGTGCTGGCCGCTGCCGGTATTGCCGCCGATGACTTCGGCGTGGGAAGCTGCATCTATGCCGTGCGTCCCGGCGACGGTTCTGCCCGCGAGCAGGCCGCATCCTGCCAGCGCGTGCTGGGCGGCTGCGCCAACATCGCCTATGAGTACGCCACCCGCCGTTATCGCGCCAATCTGATGAACTGGGGCATGCTGCCCTTCACCTTTGCCGGTGACGGCCCCGCCACCTTTACCGTGGGCCAGTATGTCTATGTGCCCGGTATCCGCGAGGCACTGAAGAACGGCCTGACGGAAGTGGAGGCATTGATTCTGAATGGCGACAAGACCAGCCCCGTGAAGCTCTCTCTCCCGGCATTCACCGAGGAAGAGCGCGACATCCTGCTGGCCGGCTGCCTCATCAACTATTATCGGTAATCGCCATGAGAATTATGGCTGTTGACTACGGCGACCAGCACACCGGCGTCGCCGTCT
>SVLW01000061.1 GCA_015067705.1 Oscillospiraceae bacterium | reverse complement strand
CGGTGGCCGGCGCGTGAAGATAATCCAAAGAAAAATCGTCCAGAGCCTCCGTGATCCGCAGGTCGTCAATATTCGAGAACTTGATCATCAGGGAATTAAATGGCTCGTTGCCCCAGATGATCTCGCCGTCGTCCACCTGCACCACTGCCAGAGGCATGGGGAAATCCGCCACCGCCAGACTGCCGGCGGAATTGATCTCCATGGTTATGGACTCCATATAATGAAGGAGCTCACGGTGCTTTCTGCTGCTGGAGCGCCGATAGAGACACCACAGCACAAACACCGCCACAGTCTCCAGTACGCCCACTAATATGCCGTGGAAGAAGAAACCCACGACACTGAAAACAAGCATGACAAGGAAAAATACATCATATCCCGGTTCGGTCAGCCGTTTGATTTTCTTATCAGTCAAGGCTCTTCCACCACCCTTTCGCAAGCGATAACTATGGATAGTATATTATACCAAAGAACCCGGAAAATGGCAAGCGAAAAAGACAGAATCCTGTCCTTATTCCATCTGCGGGGGAAAAGAAATTCTAAAAAACGCGGGATATTATGATGATTTCATTCCGGGCGGTAAAACATTCATAAGTTTTCCGCCTTTTTTCCGCCCATTTTCTACGTGGGCTTGCTTGCCATTCCGGGGAAAGCGTGCTACCATAAAATAGAAAGAAAATCAAAGATAAGGAGCGTTTTGCAATGCGTTTACAGCGAACACGGGACATGGATATGTGCAGCGGTCCTGTTTTTATGAAGATCCTGCGCTTCTCCCTGCCCATTATGGCGATGAATTTCCTGCAGCTCATCTTCAATGCGGCGGACATGATCGTGGTGGGCCGCTTCTCCGGCAGTGAGGCACTGGCCGCCGTGGGCGCCACCGGCGCACTCATTAACCTGATCATCAACACCTTTATGGGTCTGTCTGTTGGCACCAGTGTGGTGGTTGCCCAGGATTACGGCGCCAGAGACTGGCGCGGCGTGAACCGGTCGGTACATACCTCGATACTCTTAAGTGCCGTGGGCGGCGTGGCCGTGATGCTGATCGGCCTCTTCTTCTCCTCCCCCATGCTTCGCATGATGGGCACGCCGGACGACATTCTGGATCTGGCCAATATTTATATGATCATCATCTTTATCGGCGTACCGGCCAGCATGATCTATAACTTTGGCGCGGCGGTGCTGCGCGCCGTCGGCGACAGCCGCCACCCCATGTATTACCTCATCATCACCGGCGCCATCAATGTGGTGCTGAATATGATCTTCGTCATCGTATTCCACTGGAACGTGGTGGGCGTCGCGCTGGCCACCATTATTTCCCAGTACATCTCCGTAGTGCTGATCATTGTCTGTCTCATGCGTTCCGACGGCGCCATTCAGCTGAGCCTGCGGCATCTGTGTATTGATAAAGAAAAGACGCTCCGCATCGTGAAGATCGGCCTTCCGGCAGGTCTCCAGAGCGCGCTCTTCTCCGTCTCCAATGTGCTGATCCAGTCCGCCATCAATTCCTTCGGCTCCACGCTGATCGCGGCGAACTCTGCCTCCGGCAATATCGAGGGCCTTATCGGCACCACCATGAACGCCTTCTCCAATGCGGCCATCACCTTTGTGGGTCAGAATATGGGCGCGAAGAAGTATACCCGGATCGACCGGGTGGCCAAGTGCTGTACGGTTTTGGTATTCGCCACCTGGATCATTCTGGGCGCTGTGATCCTGATCTTTGGCGAGCCCTTACTCATGATCTACACGGCCGACCCTGCGGTTGTGGAGCTTGGCATGATCCGTATGCGGGTCATGATGGTGGTGTACTTCTCCTGCGGCATCATGAACGTGTTCCCGGGTCTCACCCGCGGCATGGGCTTCTCCATGCTGCCCATGTTCTGCACGCTCATCGGCTGCTGTGTGATGCGGATCGTGTGGCTGGTGACGGCATTTGCCTGGTACCCCACGGTGATGGTGCTCTTCATGTGCTATCCCGTCACCTGGTCCATTGCCGCCGTCGGTCAGGTCATCAGTTACTTCTACGCCAGAAAAAAAGTCTTTGCCCGGGGCGATATGGTCCCGGATGAGGCATAAGAAATCACCCTCGTGTGAATACTCACACGAGGGTATCTATTTGCAAAAGAAGACCGGAACCTCGAATAGGTTCCGGTCTTTCTCATTTGTTCTTTAGTTGCCCAGGATGCGGATTTCCTTGATGGTCTGGGGCTCCACGGGAGAGGTTTCGTTTTCTACTTCCACGCGGGAGGTGTGATCCAGGTGGATCAGGCCATCAGTGATGCGGCCGAAGGCGGCGTACTCGCCGTCATAGTAGGTGCGGTTCTCCAGCAGCACGAAGAAGGTGCCGTAGGCGGAGTCCATCTGGTCGCCGATGTGGGACATGGAGAGGGTGCCGCGCAGATGGGACAGGGTGTTCTTCCAGCCGTTATCCTTGAATTCACCGCGGATGGTGTAGGGCTTGTCGCCGGTGCCGGTGCACTGCACCAGCTTATCGGCGATGACGCGGTCGAAGGTCTTGCCATTATAATAGCCGTCTTCCACCAGCGTGACGAAGTTGCGCACCGTGATGGGCGCTGCCAGCGGATACAGCTCACCGGAGACGATGTCGCCGTCATCCAGCTCGATCTCGAACTTGATGAGACGGGAGGTGTCGTAATCAATGGGCAGATCATCAGGATTGGTGATCACATTGCTCTTGCTGCAGCCCGGCAGCAGCAGCACAAAGGCCAGCATCAGGAGCAGCGCAGTCAGTCTCAAGAGAGAATTTTTCTTTACCATATTCGTATCTTCTGCACCGCTCAGGCCTTGACCTGCAGACGGGCAGCCTCCATAGTATTTTTCATCAGCATGGCGATGGTCATGCGGCCCACGCCGCCGGGAACAGGCGTGATATAGGATGCCTTCTCTGCCACGGGCTCATAGTCCACGTCGCCGCAGAGGCCCTCCGACAGGCGGTTGACGCCCACATCAATGACCACGGCGCCTTCCTTCACCATATCCGCGGTGACGAACTTCGGGCGGCCGATGGCCACCACCAGAATGTCGGCGCGGCGGGTCACTTCGGCCAGGTCACGGGTGCGGGAATGGCAGACCGTAACGGTGCCGTTGCGCCCGAGAAGCAGCATGGCCTGGGGCTTGCCCACCAGATTGGAGCGGCCCACCACCACGCATTCCTTGCCGGAGACCTCGATGCCGTAGGCATCTAAAAGCTCCATGACGCCGGCGGGCGTGCAGGGCAGGAACTTGGCGTCTCCCACAAAGAGACTGCCCACGTTTTCGGTATGGAACGCATCCACGTCCTTGATGGGATCGATGGTGTGATTGATGACAGATTCTTCGATATGCCGGGGCAGCGGATGCTGCACCAGAATACCGTGCACGGCGGGATCTTCATTCAGTTCCCGGAGCAGTGCCACTAGCTCGTCCTGAGTCGTTTCTTCCGGCAGGGCATACTCCCGGGACAGAATCCCGCATTTTTCACAGGCGATTTTCTTATTGCGGACATACACCTGAGAGGCGGGGTCCTCGCCCACGATGATGACGGCCAGGCAGGGCGTGACACCGGTGGCCTCGGCAAAGGCAGCGGCCTCCGCCTTCACGCGGCGGCGTACCTGCTTCGAGACCTCGCGGCCGTCTAAAATGACTGCACTCATGCCTGCTCCTCCCCGGTCTTTTCTGCCTGGGCGGGAGCTTCCTCGGCGGAAGTATCCTTCTCGGGTTCCTCGCCGTAGAAGGAGGCGTCGTCCTCGTCGGATTCCTCGTCGCCCTTCATGAGATCGCCGTCAGCGGTTTCGCCATCCAGCTCCATGTATTCGGGAGCGTCCTCATCCTCATATTCCTCATCCTCTTCTTCCTCACCGCGGCGGGACTTCCGCACACGCTTGGGCAGATAGGGATTGGTGAGGGCGTCGGGATCCTGATCCCGGAAGAGATAGAGATAGATGAGCACGGCCAGTGCCAGAATGCAGGTGAAGAAGCCAAAGAACTGAGAAACGCGCAGGCCGGTGCCGAAGAGATACAGGCTGTCGGTACGCAGACCCTCAATGAGGCCGCGGCCAAAGCCATACCATGCGGTGTAGATCAGGAAGATCTCGCCGCTGTAACGGCGCTTTTTGGAGTAGAAATGCAGGATCAGGAAGCCCAGGGCATTCCAGAGGGATTCATACAGGAAGCAGGGATGCACCATGGAGCCGTCTGCCAGAAGCATGCCCCAGGGCAGGTTGGTGGTGGTGCCATAGGCCTCCACATTCACAAAGTTTCCCCAGCGGCCGATGGACTGGCCAATCAGAAGGCCCAGCACACCGATATCCAGGATCGCGCCCACGCGGATGCGCTTCACCATGCAGTAGATCCAGACGGTCAAAACACCGGCGATAATGGCGCCGTAGATGGCCACGCCGCCATCCCAGATCTGATAGATCAGCTGGGGGTTGCCGTAATAATACTCGTCATACATGAAGATGACGTAGTAAGCACGGGCGCCGATGATGCACATGGGCACCGCGAAGATCAGCATATCCAGAAGATCGTCCTTCTTGAGGCCGAATTCTTCGGCTCTGTGGTTGGCATATAAAACCGCCAGCAAAAAGCCCAGGGCGATGATGATGCCGTACCAATAGACATCGAGACCGAACACGCTGAATGCCTTGCGGCTGAGTTCAAACGCTTCGATTCCCAGTCCGGGGAAACCAACTGTATTCATAGATTTTTCCTCCCAAGTGATTGATTGCGTTTTTCGCAAACAGAAACTCGATTCTGCGCCGGAAAAAGTGCTGTTTTACCCGGCACAGGCATATCGACATTATACCATTGCCTTCCTGTGAAATCAATTGAAAATTCATGAACAATCGTCCAGCGCGGTACTTTTCTCCGGTAATCCGGGGCGGGATGCGCCGATAAAATAGGCGCGCATCTCATCGACCGCCAGGATATCATAGGCAAAGCCCTTGCGGATCAGGGCCTCCGGCACGTACTCATCGTATTTTTCAAAGTACGGCACTTCCTTCGGGTACACCAGTTCCATGGCGTCAAAATCCTCCGCCGCCATGCGTCCGGTGACCTCCCAGAATTCGCGGGCAGTGGCCTTCATCTTGAACTGCATGAAATAGGGACGGGCGCTTTCAAAGCCCGTGATCCCCAGTTCTTTGGCACATTTGATTTTCAGGAAGCGCTCCGCCGCCAGGAAGGCATAGGTGCCCAGCCACGGCAAAAGAGCCCACATCTCGCCGCCCAAATGCATCAAAGGCCGCAGTCCCCCGGCATTTGTCACCAGCGTCCGCACATCCGCAAGACGCTTTAAGGACGCGGGGCGCATATAGGGGAAGGTGTCGCGCTCGCGGAGCAGGCGCTCCATCCGGCGCAGGATCTTCGTATTGATATCGCCGGGGCAGAGGCCGAAGAAGGCCGGAATGGTGCCGCCCACGGGCTCCACGAAGATGAGCTTTTTCTTATAATCGATCTCGATATTGATCCACACATGACCGGCCAGGGCGATGCGCTCGCCGAGGGGCGGCGGCTGGACTATGGTTCCCAGCTCCTGAGAGCCGCAGCGCACCGTGAAAAGCTCGTCCTCCTTAAAGACCGCATAGAACTTATAGGAATTTACCACCCGTTCTCCGGCCAGTCCCACGATGAGACCGCCCTCGGCGGTTTTCTGAATGTGGTCGATCTCAATGAGGTGCAGGAGCAGCTCCCGGAAGTCCTCCAGCGGAACATTTTTGAAGGGCGAGAGCGTCATCACGCGCTCCGCCAGTTCCTTTGCCCGCAGTTCGCCGGAGGTGGCGAGAATGGACATGGTCTGGTGATATAAGAGGCTGTAGGGCAGATGGTCGGGATTCGGCGGCTCCACCCAGCGCTCTTCCATATAAAGCTGCACCAGCGCAATGGCCTGTAATAGCTTCCATGGGATCAGCTGCGGCAGGGGCGCCGTGGGCAGCGCCTGTTCCTCACGGATCACGAACCACATCTCCGGCGGCGTATCCCGCCGTCCGGTGCGGCCCATGCGCTGGAGGAAGGAGCTCACCGTAAAGGGCGCGTCGATCTGGAACGCGCGCTCCAGCCGTCCGATATCGATGCCCAGCTCCAAAGTCGCCGTGGTGCAGGTGGTGAGAGAAAGGCTCTCGTCCCGCATATCGGATTCTGCCGTCTCCCGGAGAGAGGCGGAGAGATTGCCGTGGTGGATCAGGAAACGATCCGGCTCGTTATTCAGGTCACAGTAGTGCCGCAGCGTGGTGGTGACCACTTCGCATTCTTCGCGGCTGTTGCAGAACACCAGGCACTTCCGCCCGGCGGTATGCTCGAAGATATAGCCCATGCCGGGATCGGCGTCCGCGGGGGCAATGTCCGTGGGCGGCTCCGGATCCTCCGTGAGATCCAGATATTCCGGCGCAGAGAGGCGGAAGCTCTTGGGGGCCAGGGGATCTTTTTTCACGATCTTTTTATAGCCAAAGCCCACGGTGTCCACCATGTTAAAGTATTCCATACTGATGCGCCAGCGGGTGCCGCGGGCCTCGATCTTCGGGGTCTGCGTCTTGCGTCCCGTGCCGGAGGAGAGCCACTCCCCCGCTTTGTCCAGATCCCCGATGGTGGCGGACAGGCCGATGCGTCTGGGGATCACGCCGGACATCCGCTGCAGCCGCTCCAATAGGCATAAGACCTGCGCGCCGCGGTCGCCCCGCATGAGGGAATGCACTTCATCGATGACCACAAAGCGCAGGTCGCCGAAGAGGCGCACAATATCCTGATGGCGGTGGCGCAGCATGGCCTCCAGAGATTCCGGGGTGATCTGCAGAATGCCGGAGGGATGGCGGATCAGCTTATCCTTATGGGAGCGGTTCACGTCCCCGTGCCAGTGCCACACCGGGATATCCGCTTCCTCGCAGAGATCGTTCAGACGCAGAAACTGGTCGTTGATCAGCGCCTTTAGGGGGCCGATATAGAGGGCTCCCACCGATGCGGGTGGATCCTCGTCAAAGAGCGAGAGGATGGGGAAAAAAGCTGCCTCCGTTTTGCCGGAGGCAGTCCCTGCCGAGAGCAGCAGGTTATCGTCAGTCTCAAAAATGGTATAGCAGGCCGCGGTCTGTACGGCACGCAGCTGCGTCCAGCGGTGAGAATAGATATATTCCTGAATAAAGGGCGCCAGTTTATAAAAAGGATTGTCCATAAGAATCCTCCCAACAGGTGAAAAAGCGGGGGCCTCAGCCCATTCGATTCAGCATAAAGGAAACCACGCGACTCTTTTGGAGGGTCTCCGGAGTAAAAAGCTCCATATCGCCCAGAACCTCCGGTACCAGGCGGCACACCGCCCAGATGGGCCCGGCCAGCAGCACATAGCCCACCGCGATGCCCACGAGAAATCCCAGGATCGCATTCACCGGCCCGATGATGGGGATCCGGTTTAAGAAATCCAGATGATCGATGAGGGTGCGCAGGATCGCCAGAATCAGGGCAAAGAACAGGAAGAACAGAATACACGCCGTAATGGCGCCGCCGATGATGGCCGTGATCTTTTTGGCCACGGCTTCGCTGTCGCTGAAGAGGGCTTCGGTTTCGGCCTCCTTCTCCTCCGCTTCCGCCTCGGCCTTTGCGATGGTCTCCGGATCCGCGAATTTCTCCCGCACCTTGCGGATCAGGGTCTCCACGGTATCCATGCCGGAGTCAAGCGCGCCCAGGGTATCCTCCGTCAGATGCTTTTCAAAGGAGCTTTCCAGCACCTTTTCAATCAGGGGATTCACCACGCCGTTTGCCACATAGGGCGTCAGGCGCTGGGCAATGAAATAAGAGGAGCCAAGCGCAATGCAGGCCGCCAGACCCACCGCCACGGTCTTCACAAAGCCGCTGCGGGCGCAGAGATACACACTGCCCAAAAAAAGCGCGGCCAGAATCAAATCCACTAAAATTCCGTAATTCATGCATCCACCTCCTGATCAAGGGGTTCTGCCTTCCCGGTGAATGCGGACAGCAGATCCACATAGCCCGCATCGGAAGCATAAATCAGCAGGACGCGTCCATCCTCGTTCACCAGGACGTCCCGCACCTGCGACACGCCCACCTCATCACTTAAGGGCCGCAGCGTCTGATCCAGCAGCTGGACGCTCTGGGTATAGAGCGCGGCAATGTAATTGCCGCAGACGGCCAGCTTTCGCACGTCATCGCCCACGCTGGACACCTGTGCCGCCTCCGCGTCAGGGGCAAAGAGCACCATCTTGCCGCCAAGGCCGGAGGTGCGGTCCAGCATGGTCAGCACCACATACTGATCGGACAGCTCGCCGGTTTTGATGGTATCGTTGCCGTAGGCATATTCATAGCGGATGTTGCCGTCGACGTCCATGACGATGGCCCGGTCGTCGCCGATGAGGCAGAGCACATCCGGGGCGATATAGCCGGCGTTTGTGATGATCGTGCCGTTGATATCGGACACGGCGCGGTAATCGTCGTCCCGGTTCAGATCAAAGAAGAAGATCCGGGAGATGAAGTTGCCGTCGTCCTGGGAATAGGCGATGACGGCCAGGGTCTTGCCGTCCGGGGCGATGGCGGCGCGCATGACGTAATACTCCGAGGTGCGCCACTCGTACACCAGATTCTGATGATCGTCATAGACGGACACCACGGCGCGATACCGCTCGTCCTCACGGGTCAGGGCGAAATACCCGCTCTGGTTTGCAGAGACAGAGATGATATTGCCGGGGATCTCCAGGGTGGAGATCAGCGAATGCTGGTCCGTGACGGTGAGCTTGGTGCCGCCGCGGTCATAGGCAATGATGCGTTTCCCCGCCACGCAGAGGGCGGGGCGGCTGTAGCTTAATTGCAGGGCAAGCTGCTCCGTGCCGTCGTTTGAGTAGATCTTGAAGTTGCCCTTATTGATCCC
>SVLW01000060.1 GCA_015067705.1 Oscillospiraceae bacterium | reverse complement strand
GGCGGTGGGGGTATAGCCGCGGCGGCGCAGCGCGCAGAGGGTGGGCATCCGGGGATCGTCCCAGCCATCCACCACGCCGGTCTCCACCAGCTTGCGGAGGAAGCGCTTGGACATGACGGTGTGGGTCAGGTTCAGGCGGGCGAACTCGATCTGACGGGGATGGGCGTCCAGGCCGCAGTAAGAGCTGACCTTTTCCACCACCCAGTTATAAAGCGGGCGATGGTTCTCGTACTCTAAAGAGCAGAGAGAATGGGTGATGCCCTCCAGCATGTCCTGCACGGGATGGGCATAGTCATACATGGGGAAGATGCACCAGCGGGTTCCCTGGCGGTGATGCTCAATATAGCGGATGCGGTAGAACACCGGGTCGCGCATATTGAAGTTACCGGAGGCCAGGTCGATCTTGGCGCGGAGGGTATACTTGCCCTCGGGGAATTCGCCGGCGCGCATCCGGCGGAAGAGGTCGAGAGATTCCTCAATGGGACGGTCGCGGTACGGGGAGATGGCGGGATGGGTCAGGTCGCCGCGATACTCGCGGAACTGCTCCGGCGTCAGCTCGCAGACATAGGCGTCGCCGTGGAGGATGAGCTGTTCGGCAAACTGATAGGTCTTTTCAAAATAGTCAGAGCCGTAGAAGAAACGGTCGTCCCAGTCAAAGCCCAGCCAGTGGATATCTTCCTGAATGGCGTCCACGAACTCGGTGTCTTCCTTGGCGGGGTTGGTGTCATCCATACGGAGATTGCAGAGGCCGTTATACTTGCGGGCGGTGCCGAAGTCGATGAGGAGTGCCTTGCAGTGGCCGATGTGGAGATAGCCGTTGGGTTCCGGCGGGAAGCGGGTGTGAATATGCGTCACACGGCCTTCGGCCAGATCTTCATCGATAAAATCGTGAATAAAATTGGAAGTCATTTTCTCGTCCATAGTCTTTTATCCTTTATTACAAAGTTTCAAGCAAAGCATTGATTCTTGCCGAGACCTTTTCGCGGCCCAGCACGCGCATGACCTCGTACATATCCGGGGAGTTCAGCTTGCCGGTGACGGCCACGCGGAGGAACATACTCACGTCGGCCACAGAGCCGCGGTACTTCTCAGGCTCTGCGCGGTAGGCCTTCATGTCGGTGGCATAGCCCAGGGTCTCCGCGATGAACTTGATCTTGTCAAACCAAGTGGTCTGTTCGTCGTCGGGGTTATAGTGGGCGGCAAAGGCCTGCAGCGCCACCTTCACATCGGTTTTCGAGAACTTTTCGTCGATGCCGTCTTCCATCCGGAAGAACTGATCGAAGAAGAAGCCCATGTATGCCTTGGCCTCGCTCCAGATGGCGATGTCCTTACGGGGCTTTTTGCCGCCGCGGCCGATGGCGAAGATCGCGGTGCTCATGGCGGGATCAGACGCCAGTGCTGCGGCAAAGTCCGGGTCATACTCCTGTGCCCAGTCGAGGACGTAGGCATAGACCTCGGCGGCATTCATGCGGGAGATGACGTTCTTGGACACGTCGCGGAGCTTTGTGATATCGAAGAGAGAACCGGCGGGGTTCATCTTCTTGGTGGAGAACTTAAAGTCATTGAGATCCGCATCGGGATTGGCGCGGCGCCAGTCCTCGAAATTGGAGTTCAGGATCGTCATCAGATACTCGCTGACGGCGGCCACGGGGAAGCCCTGCTCCCGGTAATAGGTGAGGGCAAGCTCCGGGTCCTTGCGCTTAGAAAGCTTGCGCTTGGAGCTGCCGTCCATCTTCTGGAGGGTGCCGATGTGGGCGTATTTCGGCATCTTAAAGCCCAGGGCCCGGTGCAGCTGCACATGGAAGGGCAGGCTGGGGAGCCATTCGTCGCCTCGCACCACATGGGTGGTATGCATGAGATGATCGTCCACAGCGTGGGCGAAGTGATAGGTGGGGATACCGTCGGACTTCAAGAGCACATGGTCGATATCGTTCTCGGTGATCTCCAGATTGCCCTTGATGAGGTCGGTGAATTTCAACTTGTTCTCGATGTTGCCGGTGGAGCGGAAGCGCAGCACCCAGGGGATGCCGGCGGCAATCGCGGCCTTTACGTCCTCAATGGAGCGGTCGCGCCAGATGGCATAGCGGCCGTAATAGCCGAAGTTTTCCTTCTTGGCTTCCTGCTCTTCTCGCATGGCGGTGAGCTCTTCTTCGGTGCAGAAGCAGGGGTATGCCTGTCCCTGTTCCACCAGAAGCTTGGCATATACATGATAGATGGGGGCGCGCTGGCTCTGTCGATAGGGGCCGTAAGCACCCTGGTCGCCGTCTACCGTGGCGCCTTCATCGAAATTGATGTGATAGTGTTTCAGGGTGTCGATGAGAATTTCCACAGCGCCGGGCACTTCGCGCTTGGCGTCGGTGTCCTCGACGCGGAGGAATAAAACGCCGCCGGACTGGTGGGACAGGCGTTCGGATGTGAAGCCCTGAACCAGATTGCCGAGGTGGACAAAACCCGTGGGAGACGGGGCCATGCGCGATACAAATGCGCCCTCAGGCAGCTCGCGGGCAGGGAAACGTGCCTCCATATCCTCGGGAGTATCGGTGACTTCCGGGAACAGAAGCTGGGCAAGTGCCTTATAATCCATATTGTGCCTCCGAATAGAGAAATATACATAGGATATGATAGCACAAAAGTGCGTGGGTTGCAAGAAAAACCGCAAGATCCCCACGGAAAAACGGCGTATCGAAAAGAGATCCCTTCCTGTCGGACGGGATCTTCTGCACTACTCCCGGTCGGGAAAAAGCGGGCAGATCAGCTGCAGATCATCAGGCTCTGCCTCTGCGATCTCCCGAATAGGAGACTCTGCGGGTTTTGCGCCCATGGCAAAATAAAAGGCAATGGTTTCCTCCGCCGGGCAGGCCGAGATATACAGTGCTTCCGCACCGGCTTTTCGGGCTTCCCGACGGCCGATTTCAAAGAGTTTTCTGCCAATTCCCTGCCCCCGATAGGCGGCCGAGACCTGGATCACATCCAAAATCATGCAGGTTCCCACCGGCGCTTTCTGCAGACCGATGAAACCCACCACTTTTTGCCCGTCCAAAGCAAGCCAGGCGATCATATCCTCGCTGCTCAGGTCTTCTGCCACGGCGCGCTTTTTGCCTGAATCCCAGTCCTCCGTGAAAACGCAATCTTCCGAAAAGTATTCGCCGCCACGGCAGCGGTAAATGCGGTTCACCTGCTGGGTTCTCTCAAATTCGTCCAGAGAATCCGGATGAAAAAACGTTTTTGATAAAGGTACGATTTGAATCATGTGCTGTGTTCCTTTCCATATAGAACGCAAATTGACTGCAATGCGGAACGGTTTGTTTTCATGCGCAGCACCTCTTTCTAAAAAATCGGCACAGCGGGATCTTCCGCTGTGCCGATGATGTGTTTTTATTTCGCTGCCTTCACCGGGGCGTTTTTGCCGAAGCCGCGGATCCAGCGATAGCGGTTCACCTTGACAACCGCCACGGCGCACTTGGTGATCTGGTCGGACTTCAGGCAGGCGAAGACCACCACCGGCGGCCAGTGGAGCACAAAGGCGGCCAGTGCCGTCAGCGGCAGCACAATGCACCACATGAAAATGATGTCGTTATAGAGCACGAACTTTGTATCGCCGCCGCCGCGGACGATGCCGCAGAGACAGGACATCTGATAAGACGTGCCCACCACCGTGACGGAGAGTACCGTCATGAAATTCCGGGCCAGCGCCGCGGATTCGCCGGAGATGTTGTACATCCCCACAATGGGGCCACGCAGGAGGAAGATCACCGCGCCGGTGACCACACCGATCATGAGGAAAAGGATCTGGAAGGTCTTGGCATACTGCTTCACGTCGTCGATGCGGCCCTCGCCGATGGTCTTGCCGGTGATGACCTGAGAGGCATTGGCAGAGCCATAGGTGATGACCGTGAGGATATTGAAGGCCGTAGTGGCGATGGAGTTGGCGGAAATGGCGGCCTCGCCCATGTGGCCCAGAATGGCCATCTGCACGAACATACCGATGCCCCACACGCCGCTGGAGAGAATCACCGGCACACCGGCATGGAAATACTGACCCAGAAGATCCCGGTCGATATGGAGGAAATTCCGGAGCTTCAGGTGGAGCTTCTTGTCAATGAAGAAGACATAGACCGCCACCACCAGGGTCTCCACCATACGGGCGATCAGAGTGGCCCAGGCGGCGCCCGCCGTGCCCATCTCCGGGAGGCCGAACTTACCGAAGATCAAGGCATAGTTCAGGCCGATATTCACGAAAAGCGCCACAAAGGAGACGGCAAAGCCGATCTTGACGGTCTCCACGCTGCGCATGGAAGCAATGAGCAGCTGGGTCACGGCAAAGAACACATAGGAGAAGCAGACGATCTTTAAGTACACCGCCGCCTCGGCCAGCACCGCGGTCTCCGGCGTCAACAGCCGCAAAAGCGGCATGGGGAAGCAGAACGCCAGCACCCACATAATGCCCGCAAACAAAATACCCATCCACATACCGATGGACACGGTTTTATGGATCGCCTTGATATTGCGCTCGCCCCAGAAACGGGAGGACATGACCACAAGGCCCTCGCCCGCGCCGTTTATGAGCATCTGCAGCATGAACTGGATCTGGTTCACCAGGGCAATGCCGCTCATGGCGGTCTCGCTGTAGGTGCCGATCATCACATTGTCCACCAGATTCACCAGACTAACCAGCACATTCTGTGCGGCCATAATGGTGGTCAGGCGGAAAAAGGTTTTGTAAAACGCATTGTCACGAACCAGCAGTTTTCCCACTTCTAATCGTCCCCTCTCCTTTTGCCCGCTTCTTTCTTTTCGGGCAGTCTTGCTGCCGTCCGTCCGGGGATCCCGGCCGGGCCCGGCAAAAAATCCATACAAGGGTAGAATAGCACGGGGGGAAACGCTTGTCAATACGGGAAGTTCCCGGGAAAATCGGCGGTTTTTCCCGGGAAAACCCCAAAAGTTTGCGAAAACTTCATGATTGGCTCTTGCATAACCCTGTCTTTTCCGATATAATAAACGGGTGTGCATCGATTTGATTCGCAGTCGATGCCCGGGCCGGATCCGGCCCGTGATTACAGGAAAAGGAATGATTTACCAATGGCAGAAGCTAAGAAGAACGTCAATCGCTCCGCGAGCCGCAAGCTCTGGACGAAGATCGGCATCGCCGCCGCCGCTGTGGCTGTGGTCGCGCTGGTGCTGGTATCCTATTTCACCTCCACGACTTATTTCCGCTCCAAGACCGCTCTGGAGATCGGTGAGCATGACATCAGCGCCGCTGAGTATAACTACTACTACGGCAACGCCTATCAGAATGTCTATGCCTCCGTCCAGCAGACCTACGGCGAGTATGCCGACGCTGTGCTGAATCCGGAGCTGCCCCTTGACGAGCAGATGTACGCCGAGGATCAGACCTGGGCCGAATATCTCCACGAGCTCACCGTCTCCAATCTGGAAGAGATCTACGCCTTCTACGATAAGGCCGTCGAGGCCGGCTATACCCTCAGTGAAGAGGGCGTGGCTGAAAACGAGGACCTTTATGAGATCATCGACGCAAACGCCGCCGCATCCGGCTATTCCGTGGACAACTATCTCCAGGCCGTCTACGGCAAGGGCGTGAATGAGAAGGTTTACACCAAGCTGGTGGAGATCGTCTCCCTGTCCACCGAGTATTCCGCTGAGATCAATGACGGCTTCACCTTCACCAAGGAAGAGCGCGCCGCCTATTACGCAGAGCACAAGAACGATGTGGACTCCGTCACTGCCCGCATCTATCCCATCATGTTCGTCACCGAGGACGGCACCTCCACCACCGCTACCCTGACCTATGACGAGGCCAAGGCCGCCGCCGAGGAGGCCAAGACCGCCGTGACCGATGAGGAGAGCTTCATCGACTTCGTGGTCAGCCTGCAGGACGAGGAAAACAAGGAAGCCTATGCCGACGGCGCTTCCACGCTCTACAGCGGCCTGTCCTATTCTTACTTCGCAAACGCCGAGATGTCCGACTGGCTCTTTGACGAGGCCCGCGCAGAGGGCGATACCATCGTCATCGAGGACGCAGAGGCCTTCTATGTGGCATACTTCGTCTCCCGCAGCGACAACGACTATCTGCTCACCAATATGCGCCACATCCTGGTCACTCCCGAAAAGGATGAGGAAGGCAATCTGGTGGAGGGCGCTATGGACGCCGCACTGGAGCAGGCCGAGACTCTGAAGGCCGAGTGGGAAGCAAACGGCGCCACTGAGGATGCCTTCGCCTCCCTGGCAAATGCCTATTCCGCTGACGGCGACGGCACCACCGGCGGCCTCTATGAGGACGTGTTCCAGGGCCAGATGGTGGACGAGATCGACGCATGGCTGTTTGACGCTGCCCGCGCCGAGGGCGACAGCGAGATCATCGAGACCACTTATGGTTATCATGTCATGTACTTCGTGGGCCATGGTCAGAACTATCAGACCAAGACCATCGAGGACGCTCTGCGTGCCGAGAAGTACGAGGCATGGCGCAATGAAGCCCTGGAGGGCCACGAGGCTGTGCTTCATCAGGACGGCATCGACCTGGTTCGCTGAAAAAAATCTCTGATATAAGCATACCCCCGACGGATTTTCCCGTCGGGGGTTTTTATGTACCTAGCCGATCAGGAGCAGCGCGCCCAGGATCAGCAGAAGATCCTCGTCCTCGCTGTCCCGTAAAAGCAGCCAGGTGATGGCCAGAAGCAGCAGGTCGTCGGTCTCAAGCTTCGGCAGATGGATATGCCGCAGAAGCGAGGCCAGGATCCCCTCCTCCGGCGCGTCCGGGCGGGGCGGCGGTGGAGGCGGGCCGGGGAAGGCCAGAGCAGGCTCATAGGGCTCCGCCTCGATGGGCAGTTGATAGCGGTTATACATGGGCATCCCTCTTTCAGGACAGAGTTTTCAGCATGGAAAGCGCGCCCCGGATGCCATAGGCAGTCTGCAGCATCCGGGACAGGCGATCGATGCAGTCACACCGGGCGGGGCGAAGATGAGGCCGCAGGGCAAAAAGAAGGCCCAGCCGGGGATTCTCCGGCATCCCGCCCCCCAGCGTGGACAGAAGGCCGGAGAGATCCCCACCAAGGGAGGCGGGTAGCAGCGCGCCCAGCGTTTCGGAGAGATCCCCGTCGGCCATGGCAGGCAGGGCGGCCTCGTCCGGGGCTTCCGCGTTCTCCACGGGTTCCGGCGGAGACTCCTCCCCGGCGGGGAGATTCTCCGTCAGCTGGCGCAGGATCCGACTGAATTCATCCATGGCGGGCCTCCTTTCTCACTTTTTGGGGGACTGGTTCAACAGGCCGGAGAGTTTTTTCGCCAGTTCCGCGCCCTCGCGGGTGCGGAGTAACTTTGCCATAGCGGCCTTTGCGGTCTGTTCATCGCCCCGCAGAGCCGCCTGCGCCGCGGTTTTCAGGGTATCCGCACCTCCGGCGGCCAGCAGGGTCAGAAGCCGCTGCCCATCCTCGGTTTTCAAAAGATTCCCCAGCTGATCCAGACTGCCGGCGGCCTGTTTCCCGGGGCTTCCGGCCATCAGCGCCCGGGCAAGGCGTTCCATATCATTTGCCATAGACATTCGCTCCTTGTGCTCTCGATTTCGAGAGGTGATACCCCATCTTATGAGGCGGCGCGGCAAAATGTGCGGATATCCTCCATCTTTCCGCTCTTGCAATGCGCCGCCGCATTTCGTATACTGGAGACAGTACAAATAGGGAGGGATATGGAATGAAACAGGTTTTGAAATATCTGAATTTACCGAATGTCATGCAGATGGCGGATGGAAGCCCCGTGACCCGGGAGAACTGGGCCGCACGCCGGGAGGAAATCCTCTCGCTGCTCAAGAGTGAAATGCTGGGCCAGCTGCCGCCGGATCCGATGGAGATCGTGGAAGTGTCCCGGGAAATGCAGGGCACCCGCGCCGACGGCGCCATCATCGTGGAGGCCATCACGCTGGAGCTCCGCTATGAGACCGGTTCCTTCCGGATGCCCTTCACCCTGACGCGCCCGGCAGACTGTGAAAACCCCATCTGCATCATCACCATCGGAATGGCCTATGACGAGCGCTATCTGGCCATGCCGCCGGTGGAGGTGTTCCGGCGCGGCTTCGCCGTGGCGCATCTCTGGTGCGCCGATATCTCGCCGGACGGCCCGGGCTATGAGAAGGGTCTGCCTGCCATTCTCTTCCCGGAGGGAAGAAAGCCTACCGACGCGGCCAAACTGATGATCTGGGGCCGCTGCATGACCTATGTACGCACGTATCTGGAGCAGCGGGGCGGATTCGACCTGCCCAATACGGTGATCGCCGGCTGTTCCCGCTTCGGCAAAACGGCCCTGGCCGGCGCTCTCTTTGATGAGCGCATCCGGCATATCGCCTCCGTCTGCTCCGGTACTGCCGGTACAGCCATTCTCCGCGGCAAGGTGGGCGAGACGGTGGAGAATATCTACAACTACGCGCCCTTCTGGTTCTGTGAGAAGTTCGGCGAATATGCCGGCCGGGAGGACGACCTGCCCTTTGACGCCCACTACATCGTGGCGGCGCTGGCGCCCCGCAATGTGCTGATCACCGGCGCTATTGAGGACTTCTGGTGCGACCCGTACTGGGAGCTTCTGGCCTGTGTGGCGGGCAGTCCGGCCCATGAACTCCTGGGTAAGCCCGGCTTCCTCTATGAAGGTCCCCATCCCGTTCCCGGCTATCGCTATCCCATCCCGGGGGATTTCTTCCACGAAGGCAACATCGCCTACGCCATGCGCGCCGGCGGTCACGGCTTCTTCCCGGACGACTGGATGCGCATCGTGGAGTTTGTGGAAGGCAAGAAGATCTGATAAAAAAAGTCCTCTGGGAATGACAGGTGCTCGTAAAACAGTTGCACTCCCGGCAGGATTATCTGCCGGGAGTGTTCTTGTATATATTGCAGCTATGTGATAGAATCAACTAAACAATTAGACAAACTTGAATTTGACGAGGACATATTATGAAGACATACACATTATGCGGAAGTATGCGTTTTGAAAAAGAAATGCAGGAA
>SVLW01000059.1 GCA_015067705.1 Oscillospiraceae bacterium | reverse complement strand
GGGCGACGGCTGGATCTATCCGCCCTATGGCGCGACCTATCTGCCGGAGCATGACGTGATGATCGGCCGCGGCGTCAGCGATAACAAAGGCCCCGCCATCATGGGCCTTTTCGCCATGGAATTTTTACGGGAAAAGGGCTATCCCCTGCGCCATGGCCTCACGCTGCTCTGCGGCACCAGTGAGGAGACCGGTATGCAGGATATGCAGATGCTGCGCGCCCATGGAATGCGCTTCCCCAAGGTTTCTTTGGTGCAGGACGCCTTCTTCCCGGTGAACTACGGCCAGAAGGGCAGCATCGACGGCATGCTGGCCTTCCCGGCGGGCGGAAATCTCCTGGCCTTTGACGCGGGCAGCGTCCGCAATGTGATCCCGGATCTGGCGGAGTGCGTGGTGGCACGGCCTACGGATCAGGTGCGCGCCGCCTTTGCCGCGCTCCCCGAGGCGCTCACCGCGCCCATCACCATCGAGGCCGCGGGCGACCACACGAAACTCTCCGCCGTCGGCCGCTCCGGCCATGCGGCCTTCCCCGCAGGCGGCGAAAACGCCATTCTCTATCTGGCCAGAGCCCTCTCTGCCGCAGGCATTCTCACGGGCGACTGCGCCGACGCCATCCGGGAGATCGCGGCGCTCACCGCCGATCCCTATGGACAGAGCGAGGGCGTGGCGTATTCGGACGAGATCTCCGGCGACCTGACGCTGGTATACGCGGTTGCCCATCTCCGGGACGGCGTGCTGTCCTTAAGCGTGGACTGCCGCTCCTCCATCACCTGTGACGGAGAGAAACTGGAGGCGGCGCTTCGTGCCGACTGGGCCCGCCGCGGCGCGGAGATCACCCACTTTGAGCGCACGGCCCCCTTCTATATCCCCAAGGACGATCCCAGAGTCGTCGCCATGCAGGCGCTCTACCATGCCGCCACCGGCCGGGATGACGAGCCCTATACCATGGGCGGCGGCACCTATTCCCGTGTGGTACCGAATGCCATCTCCTTCGGCCCCGGTATGCCGGGAGAAAAGCCCGATCGCGCGGCCTTCCTGCCCGCGGGACACGGCGGCGCCCACGGCCGGGATGAATCCGTGGATATCGAGTCGCTTTGCGTCGGCTGCGCCATCTATGCCGCTGCCATCGCCGCACTGGATGATCTGACGGACTGAGCAGAAGAAAGAACCCCCGCAGACTTTTTCGGTCTGCGGGGGTTTTATATTTTTCCTTATTCGATGCTTTCCTGATACACGGCGGCGGAATAGGGCGGCAGCGTGCGGTCTGCCTCGCCATAGACCTGCTGCCATGCGGCAGGAATGGCAGGGGCCTGACGCTCGCCGGTGTGGTTTAAGACGAAATACCAGCGCAGACCGTCCTTTTCGCGGTGCGCCACCTCCACGCCCTCCGGCGTATCCATCAGCGGCCGCAGGCCGTCCTGCCGCACCAATTCGTCCACAAAGCGATCGGCCAGGGGCGCCGTCATCCCCACGCCCACATAATAGACGGTGCCGCGCCCGAAGCGATTGCGGGTGATGGCAGGAGTGCCTTTGTAGAATTCCCAGTCGTAGGAGGCAATGGCCTCGGCGGTGGTAAGCTCCATGAGATCGCTCCACCAGCGGCAGTCATAGCTTACGCCGTCCCAGTTCACGCGGCCCATACAGTCCCGCAGGCAGTCATACTCCGTGACGGTGATGCCGCAGAGATCGTCCACCAGACAGGGCAGCGCACCCTCGGAATAGGCGATGTTGTCTGCGTCCTTCACGCCGCTGCGGAAATCCAGCACCAGCGTGCCGCCCCCGGCCGCATAGTCGTGCAGCTTTTTGGCCAGCGCCGGGGTCATCAGGAACTGCAGCGGGGCGATGAGCACGGGATACGCACTAAAATCCTGCTCCTCAAAGACGAAGTCCACAGGGATATTCCGGCGGTAAAGAGCGTCATAATAGCTGGCCAGATGGTCGATATAGGTGAGCTCCGGATGATGGGGCTGGATCTTCATGGCATAAAGCTGGTCATAGGAGAAGAGGATGGCCGCGGCCTTTCCGGGCATGGCGCCCTGTAAGTCGGCCAGAAGCTCACGATTCTGCTCCATAAAGGCGCGGATCTCCCGGTAATAGCGGCCGGGGACGCCATTGTGGGGCAGGATGCCGTGCCAGTACTGCTCCGTACCGACGGTGCAGGTGCGCCAGCGGAAGAACACCACGGTGTCCGCGCCGTGGGCGATACACTGGGTGGCCCAGAGACCCAGTTGGCCGGGCTTCGGCGCACGGCCCAGGATCTCCCATCCGGTGATACCGGACTGCTGTTCCATGATCCAGCAGGGCTTTCCCATAGTACTGCGGATATAGTCCACCTCGGCGGCCATGCGGTCGCCGTTAAAGACACCCTGCACCGGGCGGAAATGACCACCGGGATACTGATCGTGGGAGGCGAAATCCAGCTGCTCGCCCAGCTTGTGATAGTCAAACTTATCCGAGAAGCCCATCATGTTCTGGGTGATGAACTTCTCCGGCGCGGCGGCGCGGAGGATGTCCGCCTGAAACTGGTGGAACTCCAGAATCAGGTCGGAGCAGAAGCGCATCCAGTCAAGCTGCTGGGAAGGATTATGACCGGTGACGGTGAGCTTCGGGGACTCGATCTCCTCAAAGGAGGCATAGTCCTGGCTCCAGAAGGCGGTGCCCCAGCGGCGGTTCAGCTCCGCAATCGTGCCGTATTTTTCCGCCAGCCAGGCGCGGAACCGTGCCTCGCAGTGAGGGCAGAAACAGAGGTCGCCGTGGCTGTTGCCCAGCTCGTTATCAATCTGCCAGCCCACCACATGGGGATTTTTCCCAAAATGCTCCGCAAAGGCCGTGACAAAGCGGCGGATATGCGCCCGATAGACGGGATTTGACTGACAATCATGATGCCGTCCGCCAAAGGCGCGGCGATGGCCGTTTTGGTCAATGGGCTGGATCTCCGGATTTTTCCGGATGATCCAGGCGGGGGGCGCCGCAGACGGCGTGCCCAGGATGCAGTCGATGCCCTGCTCCGCCAGAATTTCGATCACTTCGTCCAGATCCTCAAAGTGGAATTCGCCCTCCCGGGGCTCCCACTTGGCCCAGGAAAATTCCGCCATGCGTACAATGGAGATGCCCATCTCCCGCATCATCTCGGCGTCCTTACGCCAACGCTCCCGCGGCCAATGCTCGGGATAATAGTCTACGCCAAATAAGTATGCCATATCGGGAAATCCTCCTTCAAAAAAGGAAATTATTTTTCTGACAGAGTCATTATAGTCCATTTTCCCATGGGTTTCAAGAAACCCGAAAAAATCCCGCAAGATGCACTTATTTTCTCTGGCGGTATGGGGAAAGAACCCGTATAATACACTTATCTGCCAGGCATTTTTCTTTTACTCATCACCTGATACAGGAGGTCACACCATGCAGCAGTTTGCTCCGACTTTTGAATCTCTGCGCCAGTATTCCGCGCCGGAATGGTTCCGCGACGCCAAGTTCGGTATCTGGAGCCACTGGGGCCCCCAGAGCGTGCCCATGTTTGGCGACTGGTACGCCCGCAACATGTACATCGAGGGCACCCCGCAGTATGAATACCATGTGCGCCACTACGGCCATCCCTCCAAGTTCGGCTATAAGGATCTCTGCGCCCTCTGGAAAGCAGAGAAGTTCGACGCCGACGCCCTCATGGAGAAGTATTATCGGGCCGGCGCCCGGTATTTCATGTCCCAGGGCAGCCATCATGATCATTTCTTCAACTACGGTTCCAAAATTAACCGCATGAACAGCGTAAACGTGGGCCCCCACAAGGACATTCTCGCCCTGTGGAAGGCCGCGGCGGACCGCTTCCACCTGCCCTTCGGCATCAGTGAGCATCTGGGTGCGTCCTTCTCCTGGTGGCGTGTGAACAAGGGATGCGACAAGCACGGCCCCTATGCCGGCGTGCCCTATGACGGAAACGACCCCGCCTACCGGGATTTCTACTTCGATAACTATGAGCACGGCACCGAGGATCCCGGCAATATCTTCACCTGGTACACCCAGAACAAGGATTTCCACGAGTATTGGCTCCGCTGCATCAACGAGATGGTGGACACCTTTAAGCCTGACCTTCTCTACTCCGACGGCGGCATCCCCTTCAGCAGGTATTTCGACATCACAAAGCCCCATGAGATCACGGAATCCGATTATGCCGTGGGTCTCGAGGCCATTGCACACCTCTATAACACCTCCATCGCGCTTCACGGCGAAAATCGCGCGGTCTATCTCCAGAAGGATCGTATGCCGGAGATCTATCAGGTGGGCGTGCTGGATATCGAGAAGAGCCAGCTCCCCGGCATCATGCCCGATCCGTGGCACACGGATACCTGCATCGGCAACTGGTTCTATGACGTGCATAACCCCTATAAGCGTCCCGAGCAGATCGTGGAGATGCTGGTGGATATCATCTCCAAAAACGGCTCCATGCTCTTGAATATTCTCCAGCGTCCCGACGGTTCTCTGGACGATGACGCCGAGTATATTCTCGCGGAACTGACCAAGTGGTACGCCGTCTGCGGCGAGGCCGTATACGGCACCCGTCCCTGGCGCGTCTTTGGCGAGGGCGCAACCCTCGTGAAGATCCAGGGCTTTACCGAGGACAAGACCGACTGGAACATCCACGACTATCGCTTCGTGGAAAAGGACGGCGCAGTGTATGCCTTTATGATGGGCGCGCACGGCGGCGAAACCGTCACCCTGCGCAGCTTTGCCGGGCAGGAGATCCATTCCGTGGAGCTTCTGGGCTATGGCCCCGTGCCGTATCACGACGAATTCGGCGTATTGATGGTCTCCCTGCCGGACAATCTCCCGGTCATCGCCGCAAACGCACTGAAGATCCGGTAAACGAAAAAAATGAGAGCCAAGGTGGATGCGCCTTGGCTCTTTTCTTATTCGGCGGTGTGAGAAAGGTCATGGGGATCAAACGGGCAGAATTCGGAGGCAGGATTTGAAAAAAGCAGCTCCATCTGTCCCGGGTGGCGGAAACTGGTGTAGGTAAGTTTAAAGCGATAATATCCCGGCGATAGCTTCACCGTGGCGATCTTTTGGGTGTAGTCGTGGGGTTCGTCATTGTCAATGACCCGCTGATCATTCAGCCAGAGGATGGCGCCGTCGGCGCTTCCCAGGCGGAAGAGCGCCTCCCGGGCGAAGGGCACTTTCAGATAGCCCTCCCACACGACGGTGTAGTTCTGCGCCCCGCAAACCTCCGGAATCACAGGCCGGGCGATGATCGCGGTATCAAGCACCGCGCGGCCGGAGGTCTCCGCCATGGCAGCGGACTGCATACCGCCCTGATACACCGTATAGCGAAGACCCGGCCGGAGATCCTGCGGCACTTCTGCGAGGGCGGGAATCTCCATCAGGCGATAGGGCCGCAGATCCTGGGTCTCGGGCAGATAGGTTTTATGCAGGCTCACCCGGGAGATCACCGGCGTGTCCCAACTGCGTAGAATCTCAATGCGGACGCGGTCGGTGGTCACGGCGGGGAAGCGCACGATGGTCTTATAGCCAATGGTTTTCTTTTCGGCAATCTGCTGCCACGCGCCGTCCACAAAGGCAGATGCCCGCCAGTGGGCCACGCGCTGTCCCTGGCGGATGTCCTCCCGGATCAGGAGGTTATCAAAGCTGCGCGCCTCCGGCAGCGTCAGCTCCAGCGAAGCCGTATGGAGGTCGGCGTCCCAGTCCGCGCAATCCGGCGACCAGAATCCATTCTCCTGCAGGACAGTTTCCGCGGCCGTCCCTGCGGCACAGCTGTCCGCCGCGACGACGGCGCCCTCCGCCAGATCCGTGCCAAAGGTACCCTCCCGGAAGGCACGGAATTCCTGCAGGCGGATGATCTGATCCTCGGGGATCACGCCGTGACGATCCGGACTGACGTTTAGGAGCAGTGTCCCGTTATTGCCGATGGAGTGATAGAAAATATTGATAAGGTCGGAAAGCGGGCGGACATAGCTGGTCTCCTCGTTCCAGAACCACTGGTTCAAAAGATGGGTGTTCACTTCGTTTGGATACCAGACGGCACCCACAGCATCGTCGTAGTACGATTCCTGGCCAAGATCCGGAAGAGTGGCATCGCTTCCCAGCACCCGGTGGAACACCGGCTGGACCGACCATTCATCCTCCCGGCCCACGCCGTCCTCGTTGCCCACCCAGCGCACGGCCTTGCCCCGCCAGGAGAGTTCCCACTCGCCCCGCCGCAGCGCTTCCCACTCTGCCTCATCGGCGAAGGCAAAGGGATCGTACCGGCGCACCACGCAGTCCGGCTGTTCTTGTTCCATCACGTCATACCATGCCTCGGGGTCATAGCTCGCCACCGGCTCCCAGATGGGCAGATCGCCGCAGGCGCCGTCCAGCCAGAGCTCCCCCACCTTGCCATAGCGGGTCATCAGCTCCCGGAGCTGGCGGAGATAGAGCGCCTGGTATTCCGGATTCGGCCAGACGCCCTGGCCCCTCTGGTACATATCCCAGGGCGAGAGATACACGCCGAAGTCAAGTCCCTCCGTCTGACACGCCCGACTGATCTCCTCGGCCAGATCCGCCGGGGCGGGAGAATTTGCTGTCTGGAAATCGGTGGTTTCCGTGCGCCACTGGCAGAAGCCGTCGTGATGCTTTAGAGTGGGGATCACCATGCGCATCCCCGCCTCCCGGCAGACCCGCACCCACTGGGCGGGATCCTGCCTGTCCGGGCAGAAATCGGAGAGGGTTTCCGTGCCGTTGCCCCACTGGCGACCCGTGAACGTATTGGGGGAATAATGCAGAAAGGCCACAAATTCCCGCTCCATCCAGGCAAGCTGTGCCGGACTGGGGCACACATGCGCCGCCTTTTTCAGGCGCTCCTTCCGGGATTCCCCGGGCAAAAACGTCGTACTCCACGCCATAGCGATCATCCTTTGCGAAGTGTTTTGATATGGAAAAGTATACCAGATTATGAATGCCGCCGCAAGGATCGAAAAAAAGAGAGGAACTGTATTCTACGCAACAGTTCCTCCGTCGTTCGCCGCACTTACAGGCACGCAATATAAATATCCATGCTGTCCCCATCGGTTTCAAAGCAGGGGATCACATCCTTTTCCGTATGTTCCAGACCATTCAGCCGCATATAATCCATCAGGGTACGATAGGCGCCGGGGATCGTCACAAAGGGGTTTTCAAAGGGGCATTCGATGTGGATCGCGGCGTATTTGTGGGCTTTTTGTGTATGGATTGTCATGCCATCGGGCATAACGCCCTCCGGCAGGATCCATGCAGCCTCATAGCCGTGCATACCATAGACGTTCACCTGTTCCATAGAGAGCTTGGGGAAATCCCAGCCGATGATCTGCGGCCGTTCCACGCTGTTTGATCGGGCAATGGCGCGGACGCGGTCGATGGCGTCGCCCTCGGGATCGGTGCTGATCACCGCGTACTTGATATAGCGAAACGCCGGGACCGTTTCCACCCGGAGGTTGGCGTATTTTTCGTCGCAGGCATCCAGTTCCTCCCGGAAGAGATTGTCCAGGGAACAGCTGAATACGCGGCACAGCTCCAGTGCCTTGTCTATTTCTGGCTGGGCCTGATCCATCTCCCATTTCGAGATGGTCTGGCGACTGACATGCAGGCGTTCCGCCAGCACTTCCTGGGTCATATTGGGACTTAAACGGCGCAAATATTGCAAATTCTTTCCGAAACTCATAGAAATTCCTCTCGAAAAAATCATTCAGCCGACTGTAAGAACAGTATAGCCCACCGCATCAGAGATTTCCACCACCCGCCCGGTGCTTTTTGACCGTGATACGCAACCCGGAGTTGCGGCAGGAAACAGAGAAAGCACTTGCCGTCGGCAAGTGCTTTCTCTTTGGTGCACCATAGCAATCCAAATCCGAACCATCGTTACCGAGCAGTGATACTCGATTTTCCGCAAAGTTCGTAACGCATTGCCTCCAGATGCAATCTGGTGCGGGTAACAGGACTTGAACCTGCACGGTTGCCCACCGGAACCTAAATCCGGCGCGTCTGCCAATTCCGCCATACCCGCGGATTCAGTGGAAAGTGGAGAGTGGACAGTTGACAGTTATTGCCGCGTGGTTTTGACGATCGCTGTCAGCATTTTTTCCAACTCTCTGCAATCCTGATATATTGAGACAAACTCTGTCTCTGACAAATACTCGGTTTCATATAGCAGACGGAGCCAATAGTCGGTCTCCGCCGCTTCTTTTAGAGCAATGCTCATTTTTGAAAGAAAATCCGGGCGGCTTTGTGCCTGTTCTGCTTCGGCAATATTAGCACCGATACTGGTCCCTGCCCGCAGTACTTGCCGCGACATCGTATATTCCTTCTTGCATTCATTCAGATACTTGCATAATTTGACAATTCGCACAGCAAACTGAAAACTCTTTTGCTCAGTCGTTTTCTCCATAACTGTCCACTGTCCACTTTCAATTGTCAACTCTTATTCAACGATTTCTCCGCACACGATGGGACGGAAGTCGCCCTTGTGCATAGCCTGAGCCAGTTCCTTGGTATCATGCACACGATAAGGCAGTGCAATACCGGCCTGGCCGATACCCTCGCTGTCTGCCCAGTGCGTATCTCCGCCGCCGGTGCCGGGGAGGCCCATTTTCTCGGCAAGCGCCTTGGCCTTGGCATTGGATTCGTCGCTGTCGGAATAGTTATAGACCTCAAGGGCGTCCACCATGTCCACGGTGGGATCCACATAGTGGGTCATATAGGACTTGAAGCGGAAGGGATGGGCATGGGAGATATAGCCACCGGCGGCGTGGACACGCTCCGCCAGCTCGTGGACGTCGATCTCCGGGATATCGGGATTTGCCTTCCAGAAATCCACATCCATGCCATAGATCAGGATCTCCTTGAAATTGCCGTACTGATGCTCAATGCCGAAGATCAGGTCGAAATCCAGTTCGTCGGCCACTTCTTTTGCAGAGAGATAGGCGTCGTAATAGCCCTGCATCTGCTCTTCCCAGGGGAGATCCCGGGGGATGGCCGTATTGCCGAAGATGAAATGGTCGGTCAGCACGCCGCCGGCATAACGCGCGGCATGATAAGCGCGCACCAGATCGGCCAGCGGCGCCTGGCCGCATTTGCTGCCTTCTTTTGAATGCATATGAATTTCATAGCGATACCACATCTTTGTGCGCTCCCTTCGACATCCTGACTT
>SVLW01000011.1 GCA_015067705.1 Oscillospiraceae bacterium | reverse complement strand
CGAAAACGGCAAGCCCGTGATGTACTACGGCTTCCGCTACGCGACCCAGGAGCTGGGCTTCTTCGGAAAGATCCACCTTGCCCTTCTCGAGAGCGTCAGCATGGTGCGTATGGTGTTTGAAAGTCTCGGCATGATCTTCTCAGGCTCCGTCACGCTGAACGATGTGGCCGGTCCCGTGGGCATCACCGCCACCATGAGCACGGTGGCGCAGGAGAGCATGTCCTCCTTCTGGTATATGGCCGGTCTCATCGCCATCAATCTCTCCGTGATGAATGCCCTGCCCATCCCGGCCCTGGACGGCGGGCGGATCCTGATCCTGCTCATCGAGGCCGTCACCCGCCGCAAGCTGAACTGGAAGGCAGAGGCCATCCTGAATGGCGCTGTGCTGATCCTGCTTCTGGGCTTTATGCTGGTGGTAACCGCCAATGATATCTGGCGGCTGATCAAGTAAACGCGAGGTATGACTATGAACCGCAGAACTTCCCGACAGATCACTGTGGGCGGCGTGAAAATCGGCGGCGATGCGCCCATCACCGTCCAGTCCATGACGAATACCGACACCCGTGACGCCGCCGCCACCATCGCACAGATCAAGCGTCTCTCGGACGCCGGATGCGAGATCGTCCGCTGTGCCGTGCCGGACATGGACGCCGTGCGCGCCATTCATGAAATCAAGGCCGCCTCCCCCATTCCGGTGGTGGCGGATATCCATTTCAACTATCGTCTGGCCATCGAATGCGTGGCCGCAGGTGTGGATAAGATCCGTATCAATCCCGGCAACATCGGCGGACGCGACCGCGTGCGCGCCGTGGTGGCCGCCTGCCGCGGGGCGGGCGTGCCCATCCGCATCGGCGTGAACTCCGGCTCTGTGGAAAAAGATCTCCACGAGCAGTTCCCCCACGATCTGCCCAGGGCCATGGCGGAGAGCGCCATGCGCCATGTGCGGCTCCTGGAGGCGGAGGATTTTACGGATATTGCCGTCTCTCTGAAGGCCTCTGACGTACCGAATACCATCGCCGCCTATCAGGATATGGCCCAGCGCTGTGACTATCCCCTGCACGTGGGCGTCACCCATGCGGGCACCCTGCGTATGGGCAGCATCAAGGGCGCCGCCGGCATCGGCGGACTGCTCGCCATGGGCATCGGCGATACCCTGCGGGTCTCCCTGGCCGCCGACCCGGTGGAGGAAGTGAAGCTGGGTCTTTCGATCCTCCGGGCCGTGGGACTGCGGCGCGACTGTCCCGAGGTGGTGGCCTGCCCCACCTGCGGACGCTGTCAGGTGGATCTCCTGCCGCTGGCGGAAGCCGTGGAGGAGGCCGTGGCCGACATTCATTCGCCCATTAAGATCGCCGTCATGGGCTGTGCCGTCAATGGCCCCGGCGAGGGCCGGGAGGCCGATATCGGCGTGGCCTGCGGCAAGAACGACGGCTTACTCTTCAAAAACGGCGAAATTCTACATAAGGTTCCCTTTGAAGAAATCGTTCCGGCGCTCCTTTCCATGGCGCGGGAGTGGGAAAAGGAAAGAATGACATGAGTACACCCTTTCTGCGTATCTTCAAAAATTTTCATCCGGAAGGCCAGATCCTGGACGCGGCCGAGGCGCTCCTCGTGGAGACCATGACCGGCGACCGGCACAGCCGGTCCATCACCGTCACCGTCACCACGGAAAAGCCCATGTCCCGGGCCACTGTCCGCACCATCGAGGCGGCGATTCTGGATCTTTACGGGCTTGAGCAGTTCTCCATCACCCGGGCGGTAAAGACCGAGGTTTTGACGGAGGACTGTCTTCCTGCGCTCTTTCGGGAGCTGAAGGCGGCATATCCCGCCACCAACGGCTTTTTGGACGGCGCCCGCGGCATCATTGACCGGCCGGGCCACGCCCTGACGGTAGAACTGCGGGGCGAAGGCGGTGATTTCCTCACCAATGCCGGCGTGGGACGGGCCCTGGAGCAGATCCTCTCCGAGCGCTATCAGGAGCGCCTGAACGTCACCTTCCGGGACGGCAGCACCGAGGATTCCGCCTTTGATAAAAATGCGGTTTTGGAGCAGGTCATGAAGGAAGCGGCCGAGAATGCACCGCCTCCCCCGCCCAAGAAGCAGGAATCCGCGCCCGCCGCGACGACGGAGGACGGCGTGCTCTTCGGCAAACGGGGCAAGGACGCCCCCGCCCAGATCGGCGACCTGAATCTCGACTACGGTTATGTCACGGTCACCGGCGACATCTTTTCCACGGCCCATAAAACCATCACCACCAAGGCCCGTGAGAATGTTCCCTCCAAGGAGCTGGGCATCATGAGCTTTGACATGACGGACTACACCGGCTCCATCCGGGTCTCCCGCTCCATCGACGTAAAGAAGGCGGAGGAGATCTTCGGCGCCATCAAGACCGGCGATACCGTCACGGTGCAGGGCAAGCTAATCTACAATAACTTTGAAAAAGAAATGATCTTAAATCCAAGCTGCATTCTGCGGGCCACCCGTGAAGAGCGTCAGGACACCGCAGAGCGCAAGCGCGTGGAGCTTCATTTACATACCAACATGAGCATGATGGACGGCGTGAGCTCTGCCTCGGCTCTGGTGAAGCAGGCGGCCAAGTGGGGCCATCCCGCCATTGCCATCACGGACCACGGCGTGGCCCAGGCCTTCCCGGAGGCCATGAACGCCGCGGGCAAGGCCGGCATCAAGGTGATCTACGGCGTCGAGGCCTATTACGTCAATGACGCCGGCGGCGCGGTGGACGGTCTGCAGCGGCAGAGCCTGGACGACGAAGTGGTGGTGTTCGATATCGAGACCACCGGCTTCAAGCCCGCTACGGAGGCCATCATCGAGATCGGCGCCGTGAAGATCCGAAACGGCGACATCATCGACCGCTTCTCCGAGTTCGTCAACCCCAAAAAGCCCATCCCCGCCAATATCACCGAGCTCACCGGTATCTCGGACGACATGGTAGCGGATGCAAAGCCCATTGAGGACGTGCTGCCCCGCTTCCTGGACTTTGTGGGGAATTGCCCACTTTCCGCCCACAATGCCTCCTTTGACGTGGGATTCATCAACTACGACTGCGCGAAGCTGGGCATCCAGCGGGAGTTTACTTCCATTGATACCCTGACCCTTGCCAGGGCGCTTCTGCCCCAGGAGCGGCACCACAAGCTGGACGACGTGGCGCGCGCCCTGGATCTGGGGGACTTCAACCATCACCGCGCCTGTGACGACGCGGAGGTCACCGGACGGATCCTTCTCAAGTTCTTTGCCCAGTTGAAGCAGATGGGCGTGCAGGGCATCGAGAACATCAACGATGCCATCCGCGATCTTTCTTCCGGCGGCAAGGTGCATTATAACCACCTGATCATTCTGGTGAAAAACTATGTGGGTCTCAAGAATCTCTACAAGCTCATCAGCGAGGCACACCTCAATTACTACAGCCGCAAGCGTCCCATCGTGCCGCGTTCTGTGCTGAATCGCTACCGCGAGGGACTCATCATCGGCTCCGCCTGTGAGGCGGGCGAGCTGTTCCGGGCCATTGTGGCGAAAAAATCCTGGAACGAGTTAAAGCGCATCGCGGAGTATTACGATTATCTGGAGATCCAGCCCATCGGCAACAATATGTTCATGCTCCGGGACGGTACCGCCCGGGACGAGCAGGAGCTGAGGGAATTTAACGAAACCATCGTCAAACTGGGCCAGAGCCTGAATAAACCCGTGGTGGCCACCGGCGACGTGCATTTCCTGCACCCCCGGGATGAGGTGTTCCGCCGCATCCTGATGGCGGGACAGGGCTTCTCCGACGCGGATAACCAAGCGCCCCTTTACTTCAAGCCCACCCAGGAAATGCTTGCAGAGTTCTCCTATCTGGGCGCGCAGAAAGCGTTCGAGGTGGTGGTGGAGAATCCCAATAAGATCGCGGAGATGTGCGAGGAGATCCGCCCGGTGCCCAAGGGCACCTATCCGCCCTCCATCGATCATTCCGCCGAGGATCTGCAGGAGATCTGCTACACTAACGCCAAGCGCCTTTACGGCGATCCTCTGCCGGACTCCATTGTGGAGCGCATTGAGGCAGAGCTGAAACCCATTATCAATAACGGCTTTGACGTCATGTATATGTCCGCCCAGAAGCTCATTAAGAAATCAAACGACGCGGGCTATCTGGTGGGTTCCAGAGGTTCCGTTGGTTCCTCTGTGGTGGCGTATTTCTGCGGCATCTCCGAGGTCAATCCCCTGCCCTCCCATTATCACTGTCCCGAATGCCATTATCTCGAATACGGCGACAGCGACAAGTATGGCTGCGGCGCGGATATGCCGGATCAAGAATGCCCCATCTGCCACATCAAGCTGCAGAAAGACGGCTTTAATATCCCCTTCTTCACCTTCCTTGGCTTCAAGGCAGAGAAGGAGCCGGATATCGACTTAAACTTCTCCGGCGAGTATCAGACCCAGGCACACCGGGACTGCGTGGAGCTCTTCGGTGAGGGACAGGTGTTCAAGGCCGGCACCATCGGCACCATCGCCGACAAGACCGCCTACGGCTACGTCCGCAAGTACGCCGAGGAGCGCAATATGGTCCTCTCGAAAGCGGAGATCAATCGCCTCACCATCGGCTGTACCGGCGTCAAGCGCACCACGGGCCAGCATCCCGGCGGCCTCATCGTGGTGCCCCGGGACCGCACCATCTATGAATTCTGCCCGGTGCAGCATCCGGCGGACGACCCCAACTCCACCATCATCACCACCCACTTCGACTTCCACTCCATTCACGATAACCTTCTGAAGCTTGATATGCTGGGCCATGATAATCCCACCATCATCAAGCATCTGGAGGACATGACCGGCGTCAGCGCCACCACGATCCCCCTGGACGATCCCCACACCGTGGGTATCTTCTCCCACATCAGTCATCTCTCGGACGTCAACGGCAAACCGCTTGAACCGGACGAGATCCTTGGCACCACCGGTGTGGTGGCTGTTCCCGAGTTCGGCACCCGCTTTGCCCGACAGATGTTAATTGACACCCAGCCCAAGAACTTCGACGGTCTGGTGCGCATCTCCGGTCTTTCCCACGGCACCGACGTGTGGATGGGCAACGCCGCCGACCTCATCAAGGCCGGCACCGCCACCCTGAACGAAGTCATCTCCGCCCGTGACGATATCACCATGTACCTGATTGCCAAGGGCATGGACGCCTCCCTGTCCTTCAAGACCAGTGAGGCCATCCGTAAGGGCAAGGGCATCGTGGAAGAAACCGTGGAGATCATGAAGCAGTGCGGCGTGCCGGAGTGGTACATCGAATCCTGTCAGAAGATCAAGTACCTCTACCCCAAGGCACACGCGGTTGCCTACGTCATGATGGCGTTCCGGATTGCCTGGTATAAGGTGCATCGGCCTCTGCCCTTCTATAGCGCGTACTTCTCCATCCGCGCCGTGGGCTTTGACGCCAACACCATGACCCATGGCATTGACCGGGTGAAAGCTCTCTATCAGGAGCTCAGCACCAAGCCCGACGCCACCGCCAATGAAAAGGATACCGTGGTGACGCTGGAGGTGGTGTATGAATACTATCTCCGCGGCTTCACCTTCCAGCCGGTGGATATCTATCGTTCCGCCGCCGCCGATTTCCTCATCGACGGCAATGCCCTGATCCCGCCGCTGACGGCGCTGCCGGGTCTCGGCCTGATGGCGGCACAGGATATCGTGCGGGAGCGGGAAAACGGCGAATTCTCCAGCGCGGAGGATCTGTCCCTGCGCTGTCAGAAAGTGTCAAAGGCCGTGATCGAGATCCTCGACAATGCCGGCGCTCTGGAATCCCTGCCCAAGAGCGACCAGATCAGTATGTTTGATCTTTGATAAGTCAAAAACGCCGTTTCAGAACTGCTTCCGAAACGGCGTTTTCCTTACCCGAAATGGGATATTTATTTCTTTTCCTCTTCCTCGTGATAGCCGGAGAGGAATTCGATGGCGCGCTCCGGCGCGATCTTCTGGGCCTCGCCCAGCACCTTTCCGGCGCTGCGATAGTCAAAGCTCTGGCAGAAGGCGGACACGTCATCGTTTAATTCTTTGAGATACCGGTCCACGATCTCAATGAGCATCCGGTCAAATTCCTCGTGGCCCCGCTTGCCCAGGACCTCCGGGGCGCGTTTTAAGAGGCCCGCGGTGTGCTCGAGACAGAAGAAGGGCTGTCCGGCGAAGAGCTCCCGGAAGTCCGGGGCCTGCTTCCACATATGGAGGATGTTTTTATAATAATGCTCCTCATAACCCGCAATGCGCTCACAGACGAAGCATCCCCCCGCGGTGCCGCGGATCAGCTCCGCCGCCTTGGCGGTGTCCAGCTTTTTGCCAAAGCCCTTGAGGGCTTCCTTCTCAATGTAATTGCGAATTTCTCCCAGACGGCTTTCCAAAGTCAGCGCCAGACTCAGGCGGCCGTTCATTGCGAGCATCTGGCCATAGTGCTTCTCACAAAAGCCCCGGCGATTGGTCTCGATGCGGACATCCGGCTCCATCATGGCGGCGCCCATGATGTATTCCACGCTGTCGCGCTCCAGACGGCGTGCCAGCGTACACAGCGGACAGCCGCACTTCGCCTCAAATGCCTCATTGATCGGGATCGTGTAAATTGTCTCTTTCATGATAACACCTCATTCCTCAGATTCCTGCGGCGCAGGATTTGGTAAAATGTGCCGCCTGTTCGTCCGGTTGACTCCGGGGGTGTGAGACAGGCAGCGCGTGCATATACTAAGTTGCCGCCGGGCCATTCCCGGGGCAATCTCAAAAAGATGGAGCGATGGGATATGGTGGTGAAACCACAGATCGGCTTTTCCTATGACTGCAGACGCTGTGAAAAACCGGTATTCGGCCAGACAGAGCTTTTCGCCCTGAGCCGCCGGAGAACTGTGATCCGCTGCGGCTGTGGGGAAAGCGCCCTGGTGGCGGGACTTTCCGCCGGACTTTTGGAGGTGGAATACCCCTGCGGGATCTGCGGTCTGCGGCATCGGGCAAAGCTGCCCCTGCGCCGGGCGCTGGGGAAACAGGGCGCGGCGCTTTGCTGTCCCGTCACAGATCTCCCCGCCTGCATTCTGGGCGATCCGAAAGCGGTCTCGGCACAAGCGGCGGAACTTTCCCTGCTCTCCGCCCTGGGCGCGGCACTGACGGAGGAGTCGCCGCCCACGGCGTCCGACATCCTCTGCGCCGCGGGACAAATGGCGGCGGATGGCAGGATCCTCTGCCGCTGCGGCTCCGCCCGTATCCGGGCGGGATATGAGGCAGGCATCCTGACCCTCACCTGTGCCCGCTGCGGCGGGGAACAACGGATCCCGGTGCCGGACAGAGCGGCGCTTCATCGCCTGGGGAACCGCCGGATTATTTTATCAGACGACTGAGCATCGGTTCAAACACCAGGCCCTCCCGGGCCGGGGTGTTCTGTTCATAAGTATAGGCGGCGCAGGCCGAGATAAACTCCGCTGCCCGGCGCACGCTTTCCGCAAGGCTGTCTCCCCGGAGAAGCATCCCCAGAAGGAGACTGGCAAAGAGATCGCCGGAGCCGGGATAATCCCGCTGTACCCGGGAGGTATAAGTGGCGCCCAGAGAGCTTTCGTCGCAGGAGACCACGCAGAGACGGCCGTCCCCGCTGTCGATGCCGGTGATGGCGACGGTTTTCGGCCCCAGCTCCCGCAGACGCTTTGCCCAGTCAAGCCAGACCGCTTCCTCCGTGGGAAGGCCGGTCTCTCCCAAAAGGATGGCCGCTTCCGTGAGATTGGGCGTGATGAGATCCGCCCGACTGACCAGTCGGCGGATACCCGCACAGTGTTCTTCGTCGATGGAATCATAAAGTGCGCCGTGGTCGCCCATGACGGGATCCACCAGCACCAGAGTCTCCTCCGTGCGGAAGGAATCAATAAAGTCCGCCACCAGATCGATCTGGCGGCTGGAACCCAGGAACCCGGTATAAATGGCGTCAAATCGTTCGCCGTTATATTTCCAGTGCCCGATATAGTCCGGCATGGTGTCGGTCAGATCCTGAAAGGTATAGTGCCGATAGCCATCCGTCTGGGAGGACAGCACAGCCGTGGGCAGAGGACAGCACTGGGTGCCCAGAACCGACAGGATCGGCAGAGCCATGGTGAGAGAACAGCGGCCAAGACCGGACAGATCGTTGATCGCTGCGGCGCGTTTTGTCATAAGAACCTCCAGAGTTTGCTGTCTTATTATGTTAAATCACAACGCTTTTGTTGTCAAGTATCAAATAGAATTGGTGGTGTACATATGCGTATTGTCAATTTCGGTTCCCTCAATATCGACACGGTGTTTTCTGTGGAGCATTCCGCGGCACCCGGCGAATCCATGCCGGTGGCCGATCCCCAGACCTTTGCCGGCGGCAAGGGCCTGAACCAGTCCATCGCCGCGGCCCGTGCCGGCGGCACCGTCTCTCACGCCGGGCGCATCGGCCCGGACGGCGTGTTCCTCACCGATCTTCTCAAAGAGGACGGCGTCGATACCGCATACGTCCTTCTGGATCCGGCGGTCAAAAGCGGCGGCGCCATCATCCAGGTGGAGCCCAATGCCCGCAACACCATGCTGATCTACGGCGGGGCCAACCGCCGTCTGGACGAAGAGCAGGTGGACACGGTGCTGAATGCCTTCGGCGCGGGCGACTTCCTGATGCTCCAGAATGAGACGAACCTCACCCGCCGCATGATCGAGCGGGCGGCGGAGCGGGGCATCCGCATCGTCTATAATCCCTCCCCCATCACGCCGGAGATCTTCGACATGCCCTTTGACAAGATCAATCTGCTCATCGTCAACGAAGACGAGGGCGCGGCCCTGGCAAATGGCGTGTATCCGCCGGAGGAAATGCTGCGGCGGCTGCATCAGGTGTGTCCCAATATCGTCATCCTGACGCTGGGGAAGGACGGATCCTATGCCATGGAGAACGGCCAGCTGATCCATCAGGAGATCTTCCCGGTGGAGGCCGTGGACTCCACGGGCGCGGGCGATACTTACGCGGGCTACATCACCGCGGGACTGGACCGGGGTGAGAGCCTGCGGGACGCCATGCGGATCGCGGCGGCGGCCTCCGCCATTGCGGTCTCCCGAAAGGGCGCGGCCGCATCCATCCCCACTTTGGCAGAAACCCTGGCATTCCTGGACGCACAGAACTGAATCTAAATGGAAACCGCGGATGGGCAAGAACCCGTCCGCGGCTTTTTTCTTAGTATGCGAACTCGCCCCGGAGGGACTCGTCGTTTTCCACCCATTCCTTTTCCACGTCCACCACGGAATAATGATCCCGGTCGTGGCGGATCACCACGCGGGCGATACCGGCATTGATGATCATGCGCTTGCACATGCTGCAGGAGCTGGGGTTCTCGACATATTCGCCGGTGCTGACTTCCCGGCCCACCAGATACATGGTGGCGCCCAGCATCTGATCCCGGGAGGCACTGATGATGGCGTTGGCCTCCGCGTGGACGCTGCGGCACATCTCATAGCGGGTGCCGCGGGGGATGTTGTGCTTTTCCCGATAGCAATAGCCGATGTCGTTGCAGTTGGCGCGGCCGCGGGGAGCGCCCACATAGCCGGTGGAGATGACCTCATCGTTCTTCACGATGATGGCGCCGTAGTGTCTGCGCAGACAGGTGCAGCGCTCCAACACGATCTCCGCAATGTCCAGATAGTAATTTTCCTTATCTCGTCTGACCATAATTTCCTCCAAACTTTCCTTCGTCCTGTAATCCCGTAAAATCATGCTGGCGCAGTGCCTCGAAAAGCACGATGGCCGCACTGTTTGACAAATTCAGACTGCGGATCTCGCCGCCCATGGGAATGCGGATGGCGTGATCCAGGTTTTTGAGGATCAGTTCCTCCGGCAGGCCCCGGGTCTCGCGGCCGAAGAAGATATAATCCCCCGGCTCGTAGGAGACGTCGGTATAACGCCGTGCCGCCTTGGTGGAGGTGTACCAGCAGCGCTTCGGCCGACACTTCACATAAAAATCCTCCAGACTGTCATAGATCGTAATGTCCACAAAGTGCCAGTAGTCAAGGCCCGCCCGCTTCAGTTCCCGGTCGGAGGTGTCAAAGCCCAGAGGCCGGATGAGATGCAGGCTGCAGCCGGTGGCGGCACAGGTGCGGACAATATTGCCCGTATTGGAGGGGATCTCCGGGGCAAGGAGCACCAGATTAAACATAGGGTTCCTCCTCTTCTTCTGCGCTGCTGGGTGTCCAGGCGGGGTCGGGGGTGGTTCTGCCCATCTGGTGCATCCAGCGGGTTCTGGCCTCCTGGGTGAACAGCAGGACGGACAGGGTGAAATACGGCTGGACAAAGAACGTCAGGATGCCGCCGGACAGGGACTCCAGATAGAACCAGAAAAGGAAGCTGCCCACCAGGAAGAGGAATTCCCAGTGGCGGCCGGACATGAACTTCCGGCACTGGGCATAGGCCTCCCGGATCCGCATCTCCGGATGGGACGCCAGCAAATACTGCGCCGGAAGGTAAACCAGCACTCTTGCCAGCATCAGGCCGATCCCCGCCGCTAAAAGCAGCGTCAGAAGGCCGATCAAAAACGTCGCGCTCTGGGCGCCCATCACATCCACCCGCTTCGAGATAAAGAGCATGAGCCCGATGGGCAGCGCCAGATGGATCACCGCCTGGAAGACACAAATAACGCCGAACCACAGCACCGCGCCAAAGGCCTTTGCGGCCATCCGCAGATCCCCAAACCAGTTGAAGATCTCCCGCAGCCGGGGTTTTCGGTTCATGGAAAGCTCAGAAAGCCAGGCGTAAAAGCCCATGGTGAGGGGCGCGGAGAGCAAAAGCGCCGAGAGCAGCACCGCATAGTACCGGAGTACCTGCGGCAGATACGGCGTGAGATCCAGCGTGGTCTCGAGTACCCGGAGATCCGGAAGGAAACGCTGTGCCAGGAGGTTCCCCAGGAGCATCAGGGACATGGAGAAAAGCGTCGCCGCGATGCAGTCCCGCAGATTCTGAAAGAGCATCCGCTTGGCATAGAGCTTCAGCGTGATGCGGAAGAGTCGTTTTTCGTTCATAGGATTCCTTTCCGTTTTACAAAAGTCCCCGACCGGCAGCATATTGCTCCGGCCGGGGATTTTTCATCAAAGCAGCCAATCCGGCAGTTCGTCCGAGGAGGAACCGCCCGGCACCTCCGGCTCATCGTTTCCGCCGTCATCCGGCAGCCAGGAGGGCTCGTCAGAGCCGCCGTCCGGATCGTCCGGCGTATCGGGCAGGTCGGGCACATCGGGTTCGTCCGGCACATCCGGGATGTCCGGCTCCACCGGTTCGTCCTTCTTGGGGACATAGACCACGGTGCCGTCGTCCAGCGTCTCCGCTTCAGCGGGGTTTATGAGAATGGTCTTATCAAGCTTGGTGTAAGTACTGGTATTTTCCTTGGTGCGGGAGACTTCCTGGCCGTTTTCCTTCACCACGCGGTATACCTCCACGGTATAGCCGCTGTAGCCGCCGTTCTTCTCCTTGGTCTTGCCCACTTCCACATCCTCGCTGATTTCATAGCGGGTGCCGTATTCGGTGTAGGACTTCACCTTGTGCTCCATGGTGACGGTCTTATTGCGGGTCTCGTCGGTGAGGGTGCCGTAGAATTCCACCAGCACATAATTGGATTCCTGCACCACATGGATCTTGATGGCGTGCTCGGAATTATTGACGAAGCGGAAGTCGATCTTGCTGTCATAGGCCACCGTGGCGTCCTCGCCCAGCTCGGTATAGGTCACGGTGTAGCGATGGTTCTTGCGCTCGCTGATTTCCAGATCCGCGCCCACCGCCGCGATGTAGAGCGTGGAGGACACCTGACAGATGCCGCCGCCCACGCCGTCGGCCAGCTCGCCGGCCAGATAAATGGTGGCGTCCTTAAAGCCCGCGGCATAGGTGCGCTCGCCCACGATATTATTGAAGGAGAACTCGTCACCGGGATAGAGGATGGTGCCGTCGATCTTCTCACAGGCCAGACGGATGTTATCGGTACGGTTGATGTTATTCTTGTTGAGCGTGGTCTTTGCGGTGGAGATCAGATCGTTATAGGTATAGAACACGATATCCTCCCGCTTGACCTCGGCTTCCACCACGGTCAGGGGGATCATATAGACGTTCTGATCGGGGCCGGTGCCGTCCTCTAAGATGGCGGCCTCCGCCACGGCGATATCCAGTGAAAGGCCGTTCACCTCGGGCACCACCACGGGGTTCTCGGGATCGGTCTTGTCATCCAGATACGCGTCCTCCGGCTCCCGGTCGATGACGGACTTGATGAATACAAAGTCGATGCTGTCGCGGCCGCCGCTGCCGGTTTTCAGAGAGATATCGCCGGCGGCGTTATTCTCCACTTTCTCAAGCATGGCCTGGGAAATGGCCAGAGGATCAATATAGCGCTCCTCAGAGCCCACGGTCAGCTTCAGCTGGTCCTCCACCACTTCATAGCTGGTGCCGGAGGCGGAGACATTGATCTGATCCGCGATCTCCCGGGCCACCCGGTCGAAGGCATCCAGATTGTAGGTATAGCCAAAGTCCACGGCGTATCCGCTCATTTTGGCGCGGAACACCTCGCCCACACGGGAGAAGAAGGTGCCGCTGCGGCCGTACTGATAGGCCTCTGCGGCAGCGCTGTCCACGCTGTAGCGAATGCCCAGATCGGCAGAGCTTACCGGGAAGCTCTCCTCGTCAATGATGACCTGGAAATCCATATTGTCCATGACGGAGCCCATCTGCCGTTCCAGTGCGGCGGCGGCCTCACGGCGGGAGAGCCCGCCAAGATCCACGCCCGCGGCGGAAACGCCGTCATAAATGCCGTCCTGCCGGTATACCTCAAAGGCCAGATAGCCGAACACACAGGCAATCGCCGCCACTACGGCGATCAGAGAGATCAGGAGCGTAGTGTAGGTGCGATAGCTGCTCCTGCGGCGGCCGGACTTCCCTTTCGTGGGATTGGTTTTTCTTTTGACTGTCGTATTTGCCATAATGATTTATCCTCATAAAAATACACGGGTTTTTAAGTCATCCCACAGCCCTTTCCAAGATTGCATGAAAGCGGAAGCTGTGTTACTATATAGTATAAAGTATCTTGTGCCGATTGGCAAGATGACAACGGCAAAAAAATGTGAAAGCGGAGTAAACTTCTATGAACTGGAAATGGATTCCTATTTTACTTCTTATGATCCTCAGTCTCCTCTTTCTGAGCGGCTGTGACGTGGTGTATGAGCTGCTGGACCTGGCGGAGATCCTGCTCGGGGAATCATATCCCCAGGAGGTGGAGATCGATCCCGACGGAATGCGTCTGGTCTTTATGGACGTGGGCCAGGCGGACTGTACCCTGATCCTGCAGGGAGAGCATGCCATGCTGGTGGACACCGGCACGGCGGGCGAATACGAGACCATCGCGGGCTATCTGGACCGCTATGGCGTCCGGGAACTGGACGCCCTGATCCTCACCCATCCCCACGCCGACCATATCGGCAGCGCGCCGAAGATCCTGGAGGCCTATTCCGTACATCAGGTATTCCTGCCGGGTGCCACGACCACCACCAAGGTCTTTGAAAGAACGCTGGATCTCATTCTGGAGCAGGAGATCCCCGCAGATGCGCCCCGGCCCGGCGACACCTGGCAGCTGGGAAAGGCCACGCTCACCTTCCTCTCCCCCGATCCGGACGAGGAATTTTCCGACTTAAACGACGCCTCCATCGCCTTTATCATCGATTATAACGGCATCGGTGCATTTTTCTCCGGCGATATGGGCAGTGCTATGGAAAAAGAGGTGATCGGGGCGGGGTATTATCTGGCCTGTGATCTCATCAAGGTGCCGCACCACGGCTCCCGCACCGCGTCCTGTCAGGAACTGGTGGACGCCGTGAATCCCCGCTATGCCGTCTTTACCACGGAAGCAAATTCCGACGACGGTCTGCCGGACGAGGACGTGATCGAACGCTATGAAGCGCAGGGCACCACGCTTTACTTCTCCCATCTGGACGGCACGATCCTGGCCGACATCAGCGGGACGGAGCTTTTGGTATATCCGGAAAACGAATCCAATCAATAGACGGAACGATAAGGAGGAATGTTTCCATGAACCTGACCATCGACCGGATCGGAACCGCGGAGGCCGTCTGTGAGCGCGAGGACGGCAGTTTTCTGAAAATCCCCCTGTCCGCGCTGCCGGAGGGCGCCCGGGAAGGCAGCGTCCTGGAGGAGGCGGACGGACAGTTCCGCCTGTCGCCCGAGGAGACGGAAGTCCGCCGTCGCCGCATGGCCGCAAAACTCTCCCGATTATTCGGAAAACGCAGATGATCTCTTTCCGCCCTTTTTTTACAAGTGGCGAAATGTACAAATCAGGTGGCAAAGAGCGCCTTTTATTCGTTCATTAGCTAAAACAAACAAAAAGTCGCTTTTACCCTTGATTTTTCGGATTTCATGACGTATAATACACTGGAATGGCAAAGAATTATGCTTTCGTGCATTTCTTTTGAAAATTGAAAGGAGCGCTTCAAATGACTTACAACAAAAAGAGCATCGAAGACATTTGCGTCAAAGGCAAAAAGGTTCTTGTCCGCTGCGACTTCAACGTCCCGCAGGATGAAGATCTGAACATCACTGACGAGACCCGTATTCTGGGTGCTCTCCCCACCATTAAATATCTGAAAGAGCAGGGCGCTGCTGTGATCCTCTGCTCCCACCTGGGCCGTCCGAAGGGCGAGTTCAAGTCCAAGTATTCCCTGGCTCCCGTTGCAAAGCGCCTCAGCGAGCTTTTAGACTGCGAAGTCAAGATGGCAGAAGACGTCATCGGTGAGAGCGCCAAGACCATGGCAGCTTCTCTCCAGCCCGGCGAGATCGGCATGATCGAGAACGTCCGCTTCCACAAGGAAGAGGAAAAGAACGACGCAGCATTTGCCAAGGAACTGGCTTCCATGGCTGAGGTCTATGTCAACGACGCATTCGGCACCGCTCACCGTGCCCATGCTTCCACCGCCGGCGTTGCCGATTATCTCCCGGCAGTCTGCGGCTATCTGATCCAGAAGGAAATCGACGTGATGGGCACTGCTCTGTCCAATCCGAAGCGTCCCTTCGTCGCAGTTCTGGGCGGCGCCAAGGTTTCCGATAAGATCGGCGTCATCAATAACCTCCTTGAGAAGGTCGACACCCTGATCGTCGGCGGCGCTATGGCCTACACCTTCACCAAGGCCAAGGGCGGCAACATCGGCACCTCCAAGTGCGAGGACGATAAGGTCGAGTACGCTGCAGAGATGCTGAAGAAGGCTGCCGATAAGGGCGTCAACTTCCTGCTCCCCGTGGATACCCTTGCTACCGATCATTTCGCTGCTGATGCAGTTCCCACTGTTGTTCCCACCATGGCAATCCCGGATGACCTGATGGGTCTCGACATCGGCCCGAAGACCGTGGAGATCTTCTCCGAGGCAGTTGCAAACGCCGGTACCGTTGTCTGGAACGGCCCCATGGGCGTTTTCGAGTTTGACGCATATGCCGGCGGCACCCGTGCAGTTGCTTCCGCAATCGCCGGCTCCAATGCCATCTCCATCATCGGCGGCGGCGACTCCGCAGCAGCAGTTGAGCAGCTGGGCTTTGCCGACAAGATGACCCACATTTCCACCGGCGGCGGCGCTTCCCTTGAGTTCCTTGAGGGTCTCGAGCTTCCCGGTATTGCCTGCCTGCAGGACAAATAATTGGAGGACGACACTACTATGAACCTGAGATACCGCAAGACCATCATCGCCGGCAACTGGAAGATGAACAAGACCCCCGCAGCTACCCGTCAGCTGATTGAGGAGCTGAAGCCCCTCGTTTCCAAGGCAAAGTGGTGCGACATCGTTCTGTGCGTACCGTTTGTTGACATTCCCAACGCCATCAAGGCCACCAAGGGCGCCAAGATCGCCATCGGTGCTCAGAATATGCACTTCGAAGCCAGCGGCGCATACACCGGCGAAATCTCCGCCGATATGCTCACCGAGCTGGGCGTCAAGTACGTCATCATCGGCCACTCCGAGCGCAGACAGTACTTCGCAGAAACCGACGCAACCGTGAACCTCAAGGTTCATGCCGCTCTGAAGGCCGGCCTGCGTCCCATCGTCTGCGTGGGCGAGACCCTCGAGCAGCGCGATCTGGGCATCACCATCGAGCACATCCGCCTGCAGGTGAAGTCCGCTCTGTCCGGCGTTGATTCCGCCAACATCAAGCGCATCGTCATCGCTTATGAGCCCATCTGGGCCATCGGCACCGGCCGCACCGCCACTTCCGACCAGGCCGAAGAGGTCTGCGGCGCAATCCGCGACTGCATCCGTGAGATGTACGGCGCCCGTGTTGCCAGAAGCGTTACCATCCAGTACGGTGGTTCCATGAATGCCTCCAACGCAGCGGAGCTTCTTTCCAAGCCCAATGTGGACGGCGGCCTCATCGGCGGCGCTTCCCTTAAGCCCCTGGATTTCGCTACGATCGTAAACGCAGCAAATCAGTAAGTTTTCCAATCAGGGAGGCAGGATACTTTCCTGTCTCCCATTTTGTTTGATAAGGAGATTCACTATGCAGAAGCCTTTGATCCTCATCATCATGGACGGTTTCGGCGTCAATGCCGATCAGAAGGGCAACGCTGTCTATGCAGCAAAGACCCCGAATCTGGACCGCATCTTTGCCTCCAATCCCTACACCACCATCGGCGCATCCGGTATGGACGTGGGTCTGCCGGACGGCCAGATGGGCAACAGCGAAGTGGGCCACACCAATATCGGCGCCGGCCGCGTGGTCTATCAGGAGCTGACCCGTATCACCAAGTCCATCATGGACGGCGATTTCTTCGAGAACGAAGCCTTCATGGGCGCCGTCGAGAACTGCAAAAAGAACGGCACTGCCCTCCACCTGATCGGCCTCATGTCCGACGGCGGCGTGCACAGCCACAACACCCACCTCTGGGGCCTTCTGGAACTGGCCAAGCGCAACGGCCTTGAGAAGGTTTATATCCACTGCATCACCGACGGCCGCGATGTGCCGCCCCAGTCCGGTCTTGACTTCGTCGCCGAGTGCGTGAAGAAGTGCGAAGAGATCGGCGCCGGTCAGGTTGCCACCGTCATGGGCCGTTACTACGCCATGGACCGTGAGCTGAAGTGGGACCGCGTGGGCCAGGCCTATGCCGCCATGGTCTACGGCGAGGGCGTCAAGAACGCCGATCCTGTCGCTGCTATCCAGGCAAGCTATGACGAAGGCGTCACCGACGAATTCATCAAGCCCGTGGTCTGCACCGATGCCACCATCTCTGAAAACGACTCCGTCATCTTCTATAACTTCCGTCCGGACCGTGCCCGCGAGATCACCCGTTCCTTTGTGGACGAGGCCTTTGACGGTTTCGAGCGCAAGGCTTTCTTCCCGCTTTACTATGTCTGCATGACCCAGTACGACGCCTCCATGCCCAATGTGCACATCGCCTTCAGCCCGAAGCGCATCGACATGCCCTTCGGTGAGGTGGTCTCCAAGCTGGGTATGAAGCAGCTTCGTATTGCCGAGTACACCAAGTACGCACACGTCACCTACTTCTTCAACGGCGGCGAAGAGACCGTCTTTGAGGGCGAGGACCGCGTGATGATCGACTCCCCCAACGTCCCCACCTATGACCTCCAGCCCGAGATGAGCGCCTATACCGTCACCGACGAGGTCATTGACCGCATCAATTCCGGCAAGTACGGCGCCATCATCCTGAACTACGCCAACTGCGACATGGTCGGTCATACCGGCGTCATGGATGCCGCCGTTGCCTCCGTCGAGGCAGTGGATACCTGCGTTGGCCGCGTGGTGGATCGTATGCTGGAGCTGGGCGGCATCGCCGTCATCACCGCCGACCACGGCAATGCCGAGCAGATGCTGGATGCCGACGGCGTCACCCCCTTCACCGCTCACACCACCAATCTGGTGCCCTTCTGCATCTGCGGCGCCGGCGAGATGGAACTGCGCAAGGAAGGCGGCAAGCTGGCCGATATCGTTCCCACCATGTTCGACCTCATGGGCATCGAGAAGCCCGCACAGATGGACGGCCAGTCTATCATCGTGAAGTAATTCCACCATTTCCCATTACACCTTTGGAGGTACACCGAAATGTTTGCAAATTTTGCAGCCAGTCTGATGGCTCCCACCGCCACCGCAGCAGCCGGCGAGATGACCACCGTGGATATGCTGGTCCAGATTCTCCCCTTTGCGTTTATCATCATCGTGTTCTACTTCATCCTGATCCGTCCGCAGCGCAAGCGCGAGAAGGCCGATGAAGCCATGCGCAATAACCTGGAAGTGGGCGACGTGGTCACCACTCGCGGCGGTATCGTAGGCAAGGTCACCAACATCAAGGACGACCAGATCACCCTGCAGACCGGCGCTGATTCCGTGAAGATCCGCGTCATGCGCTGGGCCATTGCTGCCAAGGAGCAGAAGATCTCTGACTAAGTTTCATCCCGCATAAGAAAACCCCTCCGGACATATATTCTCGTGAGAATATGGTTCGGAGGGATTTTTTATGGCGAAAACGAGTACACATCCGGAGCCGGGCGCATCCGGGATCTGCTATCGGCTCTTGCTGTTCACCGCATGCGGGATGATCCTGTCCCTGTTCTTGCTCTTCCTTCTGGCGATCCTGATCTCCCACGGCCTCCTGCCGGAGACGCTGCGCAGCGCCGCGGCCCTCAGTGCCGTGCCCGGCACGGTGCTCTCGGGCTTTCTCACGGGCAAAGCATCAGGCCGCCGGATCCTGCCCATGGGGCTGGCGGCCGGCGGCCTGTATCTCCTGCTGCTTTTTCTCATCAGTGCGGTATGCCCCGGCATCACAAACTGGCGGGAACTGCCCTGGGTGCTGGCGGCGGTCATGGGCGGCAGCACGGCGGGGGCTCTCTGCGCCGCGGCATTGCGTACCCGGTAAGCTTACAGAAGCTCCAAGGTCAGCTGCTGCTCAAACTGATCCCCCGCAGCCAGCTTCATGCCGGCGGCCGGCAGCGTGCGGGAACGATAGCGCTTGGGGTCGGCAAGCGTCAGCTCTGCCAGGGGCTTCGTGGCAGTTACGGTCTGATTGGGCTTCAGCGTCATCACGGCCACACCGATGGTGTCGCGGGTGGTCTTGGGCGTCAGCATGGCGGTATTCAGAAGGAGCAGACGTCCTGCGGAGGTAAAGAGACCGATCTCCAGATCCTCCCGGATGTGGTAGACGCCCACAAGCGGCGACTTGTCGCTATAGGCGGAGGTCAGGCGGCGGCGGTTGGTCTTGGTCTCAAAGGTAGCGGCGGCGACGCGGGCCGCCTTGCCGTTTTCAAAGAGGTAAATGAGGTGGCCGGTATAATCCCCCGGCAGGAAGGCATAGACCGGCACCTCGCCCTCGTCCATGCCCAGCTCGTTGGGCACATATTTGCCCAGGGCGCTGATCTTCATGTCCTCGAATTCGGAGAGACGGGTCTTATAGGCCTGGGCGCGGTTGGTCAGGAAGATGATCTCCTCGGCGTTGCGGGCCTCAAAGGTCTGGGCCAGAGCGTCGCCCTCCTTCCACTTATGTTCGCCGCTCATGCGCAGGGACTGGGGCGTGACTTTTTTGAAATAGCCCTCCCGGGAGAGGAACACGTGCACGGGATAGTCCGGCGCTGCATCCTCTTCCTCAAAGTCCTGGGTCTCGCTCTCTTCGATGATCTGGGTGCGGCGGGGCTCGCCGTACTTCTTGGCGATCTCGTTCAGCTCGCGAATGATCACGTTCCGCAGCTTTGCCTTGCTGGCAACCAGTGCCTCCAGTTCCTCGATCTCCTTCTCAAGAGAAGAGGTCTCGTCCACACGCTTTAAGATATACTGGCGGTTGATATTGCGGAGGCGGATCTCCGCCACGAATTCGGCCTGGCGCTCATCGATGCCAAAGCCGATCATCAGATTGGGGATGACCTCGCTCTCCTCCTCCGTCTCCCGGATGATGGCGATGGCGCGGTCGATATCCAGCAAAATCTTGGAAAGACCCCGCAGAAGATGCAGGCGGTCTTTCTTTTTGCCCAGATCAAAGAACACTCTTCTCCGGATGCACTCCGTGCGCCAGGCCGTCCACTCCTCAAGGATCTGCCGCACGCCAAGCACCATGGGCGTACCGGCAATGAGGATATTGAAGTTACAGCTAAAGCTGTCCTCCAGCGGCGTCAGCTTGAAAAGCTTCTGCATGAGCCGCTCCGCGTCCACGCCGCGTTTTAAGTCAATGGTCAGCTTCAGACCGTTCAAGTCGGTCTCGTCGCGCATATCCGCAATTTCCTTCACACGGCCGGCCTTAATAAGCTCCGCCGTGCGGTCCATGATAGCCTCCACGGTAGTGGTGTAGGGAATTTCAAAGATCTCGATGAGATTCCCCTGCTTCTCATAACGCCATCTGGCGCGCACCCGGAAGGAGCCGCGGCCCGTCTCATAGATCTGCTCCAGCTGGGCGCGGTTATAGATCAGCTCGCCGCCGGTGGGGAAATCCGGGGCGGTGAGGGTGGAGAGAATATCATGCCGGGGATTGCGGATCAGCTCCACCGTGGTGCGGCAGACCTCCGCCAGATTAAAGCTGCAGAGAGTACTGGCCATGCCGACGGCGATACCCTGATTGGCATTCACGATGACATTGGGGAAGGCCGTGGGCAGCAGCGTGGGCTCCTGCATGGTGTTATCATAGTTGGGGACAAAGTCCACGGCATCCTGATCGATGTCCCGAAAAAGCTCCGCCGTGATGGCCTCCAGCTTCACCTCCGTATATCGGGGCGCAGCATAAGCCATATCACGGGAATAGCACTTACCGAAGTTGCCCTTGGAGTCCACCAGAGGATGCAGCAGGGCGCCGTTGCCCCGGGCCAGACGCACCAGGGTGTCATAAATGGCCTGGTCGCCGTGGGGATTCAGCTTCATGGTCTGGCCCACCACGTTTGCGCTCTTGGTGCGCTGGCCATGGAGCAGGTTCATTTTATACATGGTATAAAGGAGCTTGCGGTGAGAGGGCTTAAAGCCGTCGATCTCCGGGATGGCACGGGACACGATGACGCTGATGGCATAGGGCATGAAATTGGTGGTCAGCGTTTCGGTGATGCCCTGCTCGTCAATCATGGCGGGGATCATCTCTTCCGCCCCTCTCTTTGGGGCTTTGGGGTCTTTTTTCTTGGGAGGCATAGCGTTCTCCTACTCTTATGAAATATCGGCAAGCTCCAGGTACTGAGCGCCGTTTTCCGCAATGTATTCCTTACGGCCGGATAAATTGTCACCCAAGAGAAGTTCGAACATCTCGGCCGTTCTGGCGGCGTCCTCGGGCATGACGCGGATCAGGCGGCGGGTGGCCGGGTTCATGGTGGTCTGCCACATCATCTCCGGCTCGTTCTCGCCAAGGCCCTTGGAGCGGTTCAGGGTGTATTTCGTCTTGCCAAGGCTCTCAATGATCTCCGCCTTTTCCCGCTCGTTATAGGCAAAGAGGGAGCCGTCACGGGTCTCGATCTCAAAAAGCGGGCTCTCCGCAATATAGACATAGCCCTTCTCGATGAGGGTGGGCGTCAGGCGATAGAGCATGGCCAGGATCATGGTGCGGATATGGAAGCCGTCCACGTCCGCATCGGTGCAGATGACCACTTTGTTCCAGCGGAGATTCGAAAGATCAAACTCCGCAATATCCTTCACATGTTTCTTCACTTCCACGCCGCAGCCTAACACCTTGATCAGGTCGGTGATGATATCGCTCTTGAAGATGCGGCCGTAGTCCACCTTGAGACAGTTTAAGATCTTGCCGCGCACCGGCATAATGGCCTGGAACTCCGCGTCCCGGCCCAGCTTGACAGAACCGAGGGCCGAGTCGCCCTCCACGATATAAAGCTCCCGTCTCGCCACATCCTTGGTGCGGCAGTCCACGAACTTCTGCACCCGGTTGGCAATATCGATATTGCTGGTGAGCTTTTTCTTCATGTTCTGGCGGGCGGTTTCCGCCTGCTCGCGGCTGCGCTTATTCACCAGAACCTGAGCCGTGATGCGGTCGGCATCGGCGCGGTTCTCGATGAAATAGACCTCCAGCTGGGCGCGCAGGAACTCCGTCATGGCTTCCTGGATAAACTTATTGGTGATGGCCTTCTTGGTCTGGTTTTCATAGGAGGTCTGGGTGGAGAAGCAGTTTGTGACGATGACGAGACAATCGAACACGTCCGCCGCAGTGATGCGGCTCTCGTTTTTATTATAGCGGTTATTCTGCCGGAGATAATTGTCAATGGCATAAATAAAGGCATTCTTCACCGCATTGGCCGGCGATCCGCCGTACTCCAGCCAGGAGGAGTTATGATAATATTCCGCCAGATTCACCACATTGGAGAAGCAGAAGGACAGGCCGATTTTCAGTTTATAGTCCGGCTTGTCCGCGCGGTCGCGGCCACGGCGCTCAGCGCTCCAGGTCTGGATGCCGGTCATGGCGTTCTCGCCCGTCAGCTCCGCCACATAGTCGGCAATGCCGTTTTCATAGAGGAATTCCTTCGTCTCGAATTTCCCGGCGCTGACTTCATTGCGGAACACGAACTTCAGGCCCGCATTCACCACGGCCTGACGTTTCAAGATATCCTCGTAATAGGAAAGGGGGACGTTGATATCGGTAAAGACCTGGAGATCCGGCTTCCAGCGATGGAGGGTGCCGGTCTTTTTCCGATCGACGGGCTCCTTCTTCATCTTGCCCACGATCTCGCCCCGCTCAAAATGCAGATCATAGCGGAATCCGTCCCGGCGTACCACCACGTCCATATACTCGGAGGAATACTGGGTGGCACAGGCGCCCAGGCCGTTTAAGCCCAGGGAGAACTCATAGTTCTCGCCGGAGTCGTTATGATACTTGCCGCCGGCGTACATCTCGCAATAGATGAGCTCCCAGTTATAGCGGCCCTCTCGCTCGTTATAGTCCACCGGCACACCGCGGCCAAAGTCCTCCACCTCGATGGAGTGGTCCAGATACCGGGTGACGTTGATCACATCGCCGTAGCCTTCTCTTGCCTCGTCGATGGAGTTTGATAAAATCTCAAATACTGCGTGCTGACAGCCATCGATTCCGTCGGAACCAAAGATGACCGCAGGACGGCGGCGCACTCTTTCCGCGCCTTTCAGCATGGAAATACTTTCGTTGTCATAAGCGGCACGTTTTGCCATGATAACCCTGCCTTATTCTCATATTTTACTGCCGGATTGGCACATAATGACATATTATTGTACCCCGTTTTCCCCGTTCTGTCAATACCAAAAATAAAACAAACGTTCTGTATGATTTCCTGCATATGGGAGAAACTGTTTAGCGAAAGGAAGTGTGCAGTCATGATCGAAATGCGGGCCATTGAAAAGGCCTATCCCCGGAAAGTGTCGCCGGTCTATGCCCTGAGAGGGATCGATCTGCGGGTCAATCAGGGGGAATTCGCCGCCATTATCGGCCGTTCCGGCAGCGGAAAGACCACGCTGATGAATCTGATCGGCTGTCTCGACACCCCAACCGCCGGCAGCTATCGCCTCTCCGGGCGGGAGCTTGCCACGGCCTCCCCCATTCTCCGGGCCCGGGCCCGGAACGAGCAGATCGGATTCATCTTCCAGAATTATCACCTGGCGCCGCATCTGACGGCCCTTGAGAATGCAGAGCTGCCGCTTTTGTTCCGGGGGCTTTCCGGGAAAGCGCGGCGGAGACTGGCGGAGGCGGCGCTTGACCGGGTGGGGCTCTCCGAACGCCGCCGGCATTTCCCGGCGGAGCTCTCCGGCGGCCAGCAGCAGCGGGTGGCCATCGCCCGGGCCATTGCGGCGGATCCGCCCTTACTGCTGGCGGACGAGCCCACCGGCAGTCTGGACCCTGAGGCGGCGAAGCGCTGTATGGCGCTCCTCCACGAACTCCACCGGGATGGGCATACCATCCTTCTCATCACCCACGATCTCTCCGCCGCCGCAGAGGCAGAGCGCCGCATCACCATCGAAAACGGCCGCATCACGCAGGATCGTTAAAGAAAGCCCGGTACGCCGCATTGGCACACCGGGCAGGACTCTATTCTTTTTCAGACACCGGCAGCAGGATGTCCACATGGCACAGATCCCGCTCCTCGTCCCAGATCACATAACGCTCAATGGTGGGGGCGCACTTTTCATACTTGCTCTGGGGCAGGAATTCCGTATTGACCCGGTGCCACACCTCGCCCAGGACCCCGTCGGAGATCTTCCCCTTCGCCTCAAATTCCAGCCAGGTGTGGGGCGTATATGCATAGCTGTCGTATTCCGGCATGTCCTCCCCGTCCCACTGAATGGCGCACATATTGTCGTTGCTGCCGTCCGGGAAAAAGCCGAAGCAGATCCCCAGATCAAAGAATTTCCCGAACCGTTCCCGGAAGCGCTCCCCGCTGCCGTCCGATTTCACCAGCGCCCAGGTGCCGCCGCCATAAGGCGTGACCCGGCGGATGCCCATGACCCGAAAGGCATCCCGCGACACGATCTTATAATCCATCCGATCCACCCCCTTGATGGTCACTTTCAAAGAGATCCGGCAGTAAAAGGTCATCCGAACGCCGTCCCGTCGGGCCTCTGTGGGGGAGATCCCGTGCAGGCGGCGAAAGGCCACGCGGAAGGCATCCGCAGACTCATAGCCATAGCGCAGCGCGATATCGATCACCCGCTGGTCCGTGTTCTGCAGATCCCAGGCCGCAAGCGTCAGTCTGCGGCGGCGAATATACTCTGCCACCGATACACCGGTGATCTGGGAAAACGTGCGGCGGAAGGCCTCCTCCGGACAGGCGGCGCGGCGGGAAAGCTCCGTCCAGTCGATCTCATCCGTCAGATGCGCTTCCAGATAATCGATCGCCCCATTCATTCGTTCCATCCATTCCATGTTTCTCACCTCGATTCCCAGTATAACAGATCATGTCCCGCCCTTGCCCGACAGTATCCAGACAGGAAATAACGGTTCTCCTGCCCGCAGTATAGCATAATTCCGGGTTATCCTCAAGAAATCGAAATTCTTTTTGAAAAATTCGGCCGGATTCCTTGATTTTTCCCGGAAAGCGGTATACCATAAAGAGAGAGATCAGCAAAGGAGGCGGCGAATCGTGCGGACACTGACCACATTGGACCTGAAAAACTATGATCCGGCCTGGCGCAGATATCGCCGTTTTGCCGTGCGCGCCGTGATCCAGCGGGGCAATCAGCTCCTTCTGGTGCACAGCAGCCGGGGAGACTTCTACAAATTCCCCGGCGGCGGCATTGAGCGCGGAGAATCCCATCAGGACACCCTGATCCGGGAAACCTTAGAGGAAACCGGGCTGATCGTGATCCCGGAGAGCATCCGGGAATACGGCAAGATTCGGGAGATCCGCCGCAGTGTCTATCGGGGACAGGAGATCTTTGACCAGACCTCCTACTACTATTTTGCCCGGGTGGAAGAAGAGCGGGGCGAAATGAGTCTGGACCGCTATGAGGCGGAGCTGGGCTTTCATCTGACGGAGGTACTGCCCGGCACGGCCTACCAGGCCAATCTCCGGGCTCTGTCCAAAGAACTGGGCATCGATCTCACCGCCCTGACGCCCAGGGAGGCATACCGGGAGCATCCCGATCTGCTTTCCTCCGGCCGCGGCACCTTCCTCCTGCGGGAGGCCTATGTGATGGAGCTTCTCCGCAAGCGCCAGCTCCGCCGCCGAAACCCAAAAGTCAAAGCCGCCAAAAGCCATGAGTAACTCATGGCTTTTTTTCTTTGAGAAGATATTGTCATCATAAAGACAAAATCTTTGATGCCGAAGGATTCGGTGTTATACTATATGCACAAATATGGACAGTAGGAGGAACGTATGCCTGAGATATTAAGACCGCAGATCGTCGATTTCGCCGCATATGGCGTCACGGTGAAAGAGGCGGTTCCCTTCGGAACCGGCGGCAGTGAGACGCTGTTGATGGACTGTTTCTATCTGGAGGGTTCTCCCGCGCCCCGTCCCGCCATCATCTGGATCCACGGCGGCGGATTTACCGAGGAATGGGTCACCCGTCTCTCCCGCCCGGAAAAGTCCTTCCTGGCGCTTGTGGAGCGCGGCTATTTCATCGCCAGCATTGATTACCGTCTGGCCCAGGTGGATCCCTTCCCGGCCCAGATCCACGACGCCAAGTGCGCCGTGCGCTACCTGAAGGCCCACGCAGAAGCGCTCGGGATCGATCCTGACCGCATCGCCGTCTGGGGCGAGTCCTGCGGCGGCCAGTTGGCCGGCCTCATGGCCGTCCGCGGCGGTATCGAGGGCTTTGAGGGCGAGGGCGGCTGGAACGAGTTTGACAGCGATATCGCCGCGGCGGTATCCTGGTACGGCGGCTTCAACATCGCCAAATTCACCGCCATGCAGCAGGATCCCCGCTTCATCACCATGTACGGCGGCACCTTTGCAGAAAAGCGCGACCTCGTCATCAAGGCCAGTCCCATTACTTACGCGGACAAGCCCCTCTGCCCCTTCCTTGCCATGTGCAGCAACACGGATAACCGTGTGCCGGACAGCCAGAGCCAGGAGTTTTGTGACGCCGCCCGGGCCGCCGGCAACGACGCCGACTTCCTCATGGTGCCGGGCCAGGGCCACGGCTATTTTGAAGGCGATGCGTATTACGACAAGATCTACGCCTTCTTCGACAAACACCTGAAATAAGGATATTTTGAATAAAAACATATCAGGAGGTGTCATTCGGATGCAAAAAGAGTATCTTGAGAACCAGGCCTTAACCGCCGGTCTGATCAGCTTTGACCAGAACCGCGTGAGCCGCAGCTTTACGCTGGACGAAAACGGCAACCGGATCCCCGGTGAGGTCACCATCGTCCCCCACGGCGCCATCTCCCTGCCGGACGGCGGGATGCGCTTCAGCATGAAGGCCCCGGACGCAAAGCGCGTGCAGGTGTGCGGCATGGGCGGCTCCTTCCCTAAGGGCGAGTATGACATGCAGCCCACCCATGACGGCTGGTGGAGCGTGGATGTGGGCCCGGAGAACATCAAGCCCGGCTTCCACTATCACTACTACAAGGTGGACGGAGTGCGTACCTATAACCCCCGTACGCCTCTGGGCTATGGCTGCAGCGCCTATTATAACTTCTGCGAGACCGCCGACCCCGACTTTGACTTCTATCACATCAAGGACGTGCCCCATGGCACCGTGCGCCGGGAACTTTACAAATCCGCCCTCTCCGGCGACCGCTATCGCGTGGCATGGGTCTATACGCCCCCCTGCTATGACGAGAACCCCGAGGAGCGCTATCCCGTGCTCTATCTCCATCACGGCGGCGGCGAAAATGAAGTAGGCTGGTTCTGGCAGGGCAAGGCCAACTTCATCCTGGATAACCTGATCGCGGAGGGCAAGTGCCGTCCCTTCATCATCGTCTGTAACTGCACAGACGCCTTCGCCCCCACGGACGATCCCGACGTGTTCCGCAATCTCGAATACTGCGACGTGCTGGCCAAGGATTGCGTGCCGTTCATCGACAGCAAATACCGCACCATCGCCGATCGTGATGCCCGCGCGGTTGCCGGCCTCTCCTACGGCGTGGTGCATTCCTTCCTGTCCGCCTTCCGGTATCCGGAGCTTTTCTCCGCCTTGGGCTGTTTCAGCGGCCATGTGATGGAAAAGAGCCCCGACGGCGAATACTTCGGCCGCAAGTACGACTTCTCCGAGATCTTTGACGACCGGGAGCGGTTCAATGCCCAGCTCCATCTCATGTTCCACGGCGGCGGCGACAACGAGGGCTTCGGCTCCCGCCCCGGCATGGACAACTATAAGATCCGCGCAGCGAATGGCTATCACGTCACCCACGCGCTCTATCCCGGCTATCACGAGTGGGACGTGTGGCGCAAGTGCCTGCGGGATTTTGCCGCCCAGGTCTTTGCCTGGCTGTAAACCGGTGAAAGGAGTGCTCATATGAAACAGGATATTCTCAATAACCAGTCCATCAATTCGAGTTTCTTACATTTTGATCCCAATTTCAAGCGCCGCGATCCCAATCCCCCGCCCATGAGCTTCCGCATGGCCCCGCCGGAGACCTTCACCATGCTCTCCCCCTGCAAGAATCTGGGCGACGGCGTGACGCGGATCACCTACTATAACCCTGACGCCAAGGAAGTCTCCATCGTAGGTGTTGGTGGTTCCATGCCCGGCGCCTATCCCATGTCCCGGGACGAACAGGGCTACTGGACCATCGACCTGAAGCTGGCCGCCGGTATCCATACCCATCACTATCTGGTGGACGGTGCCATGGTCCTGAATCCCGAGATGCCCTTCTGCTTCTGCTGTGCAGAGCCCGCCAACTATTTCGAGACCGTGGACGAGACCTGCGACTTCTATATGCTGAAGGACGTGCCTCACGGCGATCTGCGCCTGGAATACTATCGTTCCTCCTACACCGGCCGCTGGAAGGCCGCATGGATCTACACGCCGCCCTCCTATGACCGGGATCCGGAGCGCAAGTTCCCGGTGCTCTATCTCCAGCACGGCGCCGGCGAGAACGAGACCGGCTGGCTGGACATGGGCCGCGCCAACTATATCGCCGATAACCTCATTGCCGAGGGCAAGTGCGAGGAAATGATCATCGTCATGAACGCCGGTTTCTCCTTCCACGAAGAGGATGGCTGGAAAGAGAGCGGCTTTATGCAGGAGCTTTTAGAGGACTGCATCCCCATGATCGAGCGGAAGTACCGCGTCAAAACCGACCGGGAGAGCCGCGCCGTGGCCGGCCTTTCCATGGGCTCCGGTCAGGCACAGGAGATCGCGCTGGAGCATCCGGAGCTCTTCGCCTACTGCGGCGTCATCATTGGCTGGTTCGCCCCCATGCGCCCCAATGCGGCCAAGTATCTGCCGATCTATGAAGACGTAGCGGAAATGGACCGCCGGTATAAGGTGTTCTTCGCCTCCAACGGCGAGCAGGAGGACTTCTATCCCGCCGCTTCCGCCGCCTTCCGCGGCCTCGCCGAGCGCGGCATGAAGCATATGACCTACTATTCCTGCCCCGGCTATCATGAGCTGACCGTCTGCCGCAAGAGCCTGCACGTGTTCCTCCCCATGCTCTTCAAATAAGGGAGGGATCCCATGCTCTTTCGCTTTAACTATCGTTCTCAGGCACTGGGGCACTATGTGGACGTGTCCGTGGTGATCCCCACCAATCGCATCAGCTATTACGACATGACCGCCGGTGCCCGAGAGCATACCGGCCCCGGCGCCATCAAGGCCCGGCCGGTGTATCATCCCGGCATGAAGTTCCAAACCGTGTATCTCATCCACGGCGGCGGCGACGATGACTCCCTCACCTTCCGCTACACCAATGTGGAGCGCTATGCAGAGGATAACATGGTGATGCTGGTGGTGCCGGATGTGGCCAATTCCTTCGGCGTGGATACCGACTACGGCAAGAATTACTCCACCTTTATCGCGGAGGAGCTGCCGGTGGTGATCCAGTCGCTCTTCCCCTCCTCTCCCGCCCGGGAGGACAACTTCATCGTGGGCTACGCCATGGGCGGCAATGCCGCGCTGGGCAATGCCATCCTCCATCCGGAGCGCTGGGCCGCCTGTGTGGATCTGTCCGGCGGCATCGGCCTGACGCCCCGGACGGAGGCCCTGCAGGAAGAGCTGCGGAGCGAGCATTTCAGTCACTTCCCCATTTATCTCTCCACCTTCGGCCCCGCCGAGGATCTGCCCGGTTCCCGCCACGATATCGCGGAGGCAGTGCGGCAGGGGCTTGCCCGGGGCGTGGACTTCCCGGAGATCCACATGGTCTGCGGCGATCTGGAATTCATCCGCGCCCGCGTGGAGGCGGACGTGGAGCGTTTCCACGAGCTGGGTCTGCCGGTGCGCTACACCCTGGCGGAAGGTTATCACCACGACTTTGATATGTGGGATGTGTATCTGCGGAAAACGCTGGCAGAATATCTCCCGCTGAAACGCGAAATCCTCTAAACGTAAAAGACTCCCCTGTTTATACAGGGGAGTTTCTTTCGTACTCCATACAAAAATGATTTGTGTGTTGTGACACTGCGCCCCCGGCGCAAAACACATCACAGAAAAAAGTGTCTTTTCTGTGTGTGGGTTTTTGTCTTTGTCTTTGTCTTTATCTTTTTCTTTGTCTTCTTCTTTGTCTTTATCTTTGTCTTTGTCTTTGTCTTTTTCTTGGTACCCACGGTCACCACTGGAGAAAAGCGGGAGAAACTCTGTCGGAAAAAGCGGTCATTGCTTCTTGTCATTCTCCTGACACCGTGATACACTATAGAAAACGAAAGAGAAGGAGCATGCATGATGGATACGAAACACTTCACGGTGATAAACGACCATGTGGCGCAGATCAATATCGCCCCCGGTTCTTATGTGATCCGCGGGGAGAAGGCGGCTCTCGTCATCGATACCGGCTACGGCCTTGAGAACCACAAGGCCTATGTGCAGGAATACACCGATCTGCCTCTGATCCTGGCCTGCACCCATTCCCACTTCGACCATGTACGCGGCAACGTGTTCTATGACGAGGTACTGCTGCATCCGGCGGACTGGGAAATCTACGACATGATGTTTGATTATGACAAGGTGCCGGAGGAATTCCGTGCGCTGCGTTCCGGCCCGCTGAAGCCTCTTGCTGACGGTGAGATCATCGATCTGGGCGGCCGCACCATCGAGGTGATCCACACCCCCGGCCACACGCCCGGCTCCTGCTGTTTCCTGGACGTGGAGGCCCGCACGCTGATCACCGGCGACAGCGTGCTCTACAGCACCACCTGGCTGCTCTTCCCCTACTGTCTGACGGTAGAGGAGCATAATGCGTCCCTCCACAAGCTGAAATCCATGCAGGATCGCTTTGACACCCTCCTCACCGGCCACACCCAGGGCCTCCAGCCCGCCAGTATCCTGGACGATCTCATTGAGGGCTCCGACGCCATTCTCGCCGGCAAGACCGACCGCGCCGGTATCTACAATTTCGGCGAACACAAAAACCTCCCCTGCTACTACTACGGAAAGCAGAACGCACCGCTGGTATACCGGGAAGGATTTGTGTATAAGAAGTAAGAAAACCCCCGCCTGTTTTCCTGACAGGCGGGGGTTTATTATTCTTCGCTGGTCTCAATCCGCAGCATGCGGTATCCCATGCCTACATGGGTCTGGATATAGCGGGGGCCGTCGGGGTTTTTCTCCAGTTTCCGGCGCAGCGCCACCATAAAGACGCGCAGGGACGCCACATCGTTTTCCCAGGAGGTGCCCCAGATCTCACTGGTGATCATGGTATAGGGCAGCACCTTACCCACATTCTTTGCAAACAGGCAGAGTAAGCGATACTCCACCGGCGTGACATGCAGCTCCTGTCCGGCGAGATAGACACAGCCGGTCTCATAATCGATCCGCAGGTCGCCGTTTTGGAAGATATGTGCCTCCTCGCTGTCCCCGCCGCGGGCGGAGAACTGCAGTCGGCGCAGCGTAGTACGCACCCGGGCCAAAAGCTCCTCCACCGAGAAGGGCTTCGTCAGGTAATCATCTGCGCCAAAGTCCAGGGCGTGCACCTTGTCCTGATCGTCGCTTCTTGCGCTGATCACAATGATCGGCAGATTGGACCAGGCGCGAATCTTCGTAATAATCACATTGCCGTCCATATCCGGCAGACCCAGATCCAGCAGAACAATATCCGGACGCTCCGCCATGGCGGCGGCGATCCCCTCAAATCCTGTGACGGCATAGAGCGGTTCATACCCCTGCGTCTCCAGTGCTGCACCGATCATATCCCGCACGGCGCGGTCATCCTCTATCACCAAAATGCGCGGTGTACTCATGCTATTCCCCCTGCATGACCGTGCTTTCGCACGAGCATGAAGTATTCTGATTGGCCTCAGTATAGCATACTGTTGTGAGATTGTAAAGTTTTTCTGTTATTAATATCGCAGATTTCATAGAAAATCCCCCGCAGGATCACCTGCAGGGGAATCTTGAAACGCTTACGAATGGCGGTAGACTTCCCAGCCCATGTAGTTGCCGAGTGCCTCTTCCAGCACATCGGCGCAGAGGGTCTGAGCGATGGCCACATGATGCTCATAGCCATTCTTTGTGAGGTGGCGCATGAGACCGTTTAAGTCCGGCACTTCGCACACTGCCACGCCGCCGAAGGTGGGCAGCGGATCATCGGTGAACTTGCCCTCGCCCAGATAGCACTTGATGACGCCGCGGCGGTCATCGGTGGAGACTTTCAGATAGGTCATGCCGCTGGGACGCACCCGACCCTTCAGCGCGCCAAAGCTGACGTCGGTGCCCAGGGTGGTGGCCAGGATGTCCAGATTGCCGATCTCGGGCTTTGCCTCAAAGGCGCAGGCGGGATAGTTGGAGCAGTGGACATTGATGCACTTGTCCGGCTCATTCTTATAGTTATTGTTCCAGTCCTGATAGACAGGAGGCACATCACCGGCGTTCAGAAGTGCCAGCATGGACACCGCGCCCATCACGTCGGTCTCACAGGCGGCGGGCAGACCCCGCTGGCTCATCATGCTCATGGCAAGGCAGGCGGCGCAGCCATAGTTAGCCTCCACGCTGTCCCAGCACTGGATGGCGCTGGCGTCGCAGTGATGGGCCTCCATCCACTGGTCAATGGCCAGGATCAGCTTGGCCTGGCGGCGCACCTTCTCGTCGGCGATGCCCGGCACAATATTGCCGTAGGCACGGATCTCCGCCATCTTGGCTTCGATCGCGGCCTCGTCCTGCAGTTCGTCGATATCGGCGAAGATCTCGCTCATGTCCTCGGTCTCCACGGTGATACCGGAGGCCTGCAAGAGCTTTTCGGAATAGCGCACGGTGCGGAAGGGCATGACGCGGGCGCCCAACTGGGCAATGCGGGCGCTTCTAAGCTTCTTCACCACCGCGCAGATATGGGCAAAGCGCTCCACATCCGCCGCAAACTCCTCGCTCTCAATGGCGCAGGTGTGGCGGCTGGTGAGCGTATACTTGATGCCGTACTGATAGAGGTTGTTGCAGAGGCTCAGCTTGCCGCAGAAAGCGTCGCGGCGGTTTTCAAGCTGCAGCTTGTCAAAATCATCATCACAGGCCTGGATCAGGATCGGGCAGTCAAGCCGTGACATGCGGATCGCGTCGGCGATGCCGGCCTCCTCGCCGAAGTTCGGCAGACAGATGATCACGCCGTCGATGCGGTCGGCATTCCGGCGGAACAGCTCGGCGCACTTCACGGCCTCGTCATAGGTCATGGTCTCGCCCATGTTGGTCTCCTCGGGCGTCAGGGTGATGACCTCGTGACCCCACTTTTCGAGACAGGCCAAAAGCTTTTCTCTGGCGGTCAGCACCAGATGATCCGGGAAGAAAGAACGATTGGAAATGAGAACACCAAAAGTTGCCATAGAGAATATCCTCCTTATCTGGAGCGGCGCACCGCGTCGGCCCAGCCGTCCCGCAGCGCTCTCCGCTGTTCACTCGTCATATGAGGTTCGTACACCGCGCGGACGCGGGAGGGAGAAAAACCGCCGTAGAGTCCCACGGCAAGCCCCGCCATCTGCCCCACGCCGTACATGGTAAGGTCCGGCTCGTCGGTACACACCACACGGCCGGGGATGAGATCTGCCTGCAGCTGCATGAGCAGGCCATTCACGCTGCCGCCGCCGTCTGCGTTCAGGGACTGTACCGCGCCGCCCATATCCCGCTGCATGGCGTCCAGAACGTCGGCATTCTGATGGGCAATGGACTCCAGCGCCGCACGCACCACATGGGCGCGGCGGGTGCCGCGGTTCATGCCGTAAAGCACGGCACGGGCGCCCTCGTCAAAATACGGCGCGCCGAGACCCGAGAAGGCCGGCACCAGATAGACCCCCTGGGTATCCGGCACAGAGGCCGCAAGAGGCTCCACCTCCCCCACATCGCGGATCAGCTCCAGCTCCTCCCGGAGCCAGACCAATGTATCCGCGGAGCAGGTGATATTCCCCTCCAGTACATAGCTCACCTTCCCCTGCCAGCCAAAGCCCACGGAAGTGCTGAGGCCGTTATGGGACACGATCGGCGTTTCGCCGGTATTCATCATGATGGAAGATCCTGTACCGTAACTGGTTTTCACCATACCGGCCGTGTGACAGCCATGGCCGAAGAGCGAGGAATGGCTGTCGCCCATGGCGGAGCGGATGGGGATGCCGCGATAGCTGCCGAAGTCCCCGTCGGAAGAAAGGATCTGATCCGCCAGGGCGCCCCGGGGAATGCCGAAGATGCGGCAGAGCTCCTCATTCCAGGTGAGGGTGCGGATATCGGCCAGCTGGGTCCGGCTGGCATTGGAGACGTCGGTGGCAAAGACCTTGCCGTCCGTCAGGCGGTAAATCAAATAGGAATCAATGGTGCCGATGCAGAAGTCACAGGAGAAGCTGTGGCTGCGCAGCACATGGGCCGCCTTGGCGGCGGGATAATAGGGCGAGAGCGCCAGGCCCGTGGTCTCCTGCACCAATGCCGCGGCATCGGCGAGTTCTCCGCAGAGGGCCGCGCCGCGCACATCCTGCCACACCACGGCGGGACATAAGGGACGGCCGGTGGCTCTGTCCCAGATCACGGTGGTCTCCCGCTGGTTGGCGATGCCGATGGCCGCCACCTCTTCGGGGCGGATCTCCTCCATCACCCGGTGGATCACCGTCAGAGTATTCTGAAAAATCTCCTCCGCGTCGTGCTCCGCCCAGCCGGGGGCCGGATAGGACTGCTTGTGCGGCAGAGACGCCTTGCGGACAATGCGCCCGCTCTCGTTAAGAAGTCCGGCCTTGGTGCCGGACGTGCTCTGGTCAATGGAAATGATATATGCCATATTCCCTCCCCGGATGACGGATCACGCCGTCCGGTTCTTTCCAAAATCGATACTTTATTATACCATGCCGCTTTCCCGCTCTTCAAGTGGATTCCGCCAAAACAGGCAATTCTTTCCATTTATCCCGGAAATCCAAGTTGAATTCTGCGGATATTTCTGATACACTAAGAAAAAACTAGACTTTCCTGTATGAGGTGTACTATATGCGAAACGCATTGACGAAAGAAGAAGTGCGCAATATGATCACACGTGGAGGCAAGGCCTCCGGCGTCCCGGTGATGATGGCAAAATGGTGGGGCAACGGTCTTCATGAACAATATGGCGACGCGCTGAAACAGATCGAGGAGACCTATCCTGACGACGTGCTTATGCTGTGGTACCGCCAGCCGGGCTTTGCCAAGTCCTATACCGCAAACCCCGAATACCGCTTCGGGTATCGGGATTATTCCGACCAGAGCACCCACGGCCCGGGACAGCACACGGTACTGCTGCCCGAGTGGGACGAACTGGACCAGTTCCTTGCCCACATGCCGAACCCCATGGAGCCCGGCAACTTCGACGAGGTGAGCCGCCTGGCCGCAGAGAACCCGGAACGCTATAAGGTGGGCGCCTTCTGGTTCTTCCTCCATGAGCGCTTCTGGATGATCCGCGGCATGGAGAATCTGATGCTGGATTATTATGACGAGATGGAGGGCCTGAAACGCCTCGGCCATGCCATGGTGGAGTTTTATAAGGTCATCATTGACCGCTTTGCGGAGATCGGCTGTGACGCCATCTTTACCTCCGACGATCTGGGCCACCAGATGGGCCCCATGATGTCCCCCGCCATCTTCCGGGAGCTCTACTTCCCCCTCTATCAGGAGGTCATCGACCACGTCCACGCCCGCGGAATGCAGTTCATCCTGCACACCTGCGGCGACAACACCATGCTGATGGATCAGCTCATCGAAGCCGGTGTGGACGTGATTCATCCGGTGCAGAAGGGCTGCATGGACATGGAGGACACCGCCCGGAAATTCGGCGACCGCATGAGCTTCCTGGCCGGTATGGACGTGCAGCATATTCTCATTGACGGCACCGTGGAGGACGTGCGCACAGAAGTCCGCCGCATGCGGGAGATCTTCCTGCGGCAGGACGGCGGTCTGCTCTTTGCCATGGGCAACGGCATCCAGCCGGGCACGCCTTTAGAAAATATCATTGCCGCACTTGACGAAATGTACGCCGAGGTGTAAAGTAAAGTGGTTATTGCGCTTCTGGAAAAAACAGGAAGCGTTTCTGGAAAGGATTCACCAACATGCTGGATTTCAAAAATATGTCTTTTGAAGAACTCTTAAAGCCCGAGGGCTATGACTGTGATTGCGGCCGCCATCACGGTACGGCGGTGAAATATCTGAAGATCGGCCGCGGCGTCATCGAAAATCTGCCGGAGGCGCTTTCCGCCATAGGCGCGGTGCGTCCCTATGTGGTCTGTGACCAGAACACCTGGCGGGCCGCGGGAGAGCGCGCCGTGGAGATCCTGAAAAAGGCCGGCATTGATCATACGGTCTATGTATTTCCGGCCGAGCATGCCGTTCTCCCCTCCGAGCGGGAGCTGGGCGTTCTGGCCATGCGCTTTGACCATCGCTGTGACTGCGTCCTGGGCGTGGGCAGCGGCGTCATCAACGACCTCTGCAAGATGCTGGGCTTCGTGAGCGGCCGTCCCTGCGCCATCGTGGGTACCGCCCCCTCCATGGACGGCTATGCCTCCAATTCCTCCGCCATGGAGCTGGAGGGTGTGAAGCTGACCCTGTACAATAACGGCCCGGAGGCCGTGCTCTGTGATACCGAGATCATGGCCCAGGCGCCCATGCGGATGCTCCGCGCCGGCTTTGGCGATATGATCGCAAAATACATCTCCGTCTGCGAGTGGCGCTTTGCGCATCTCGTGCGCGGCGAGTATTACTGCGAGGCCGTGGCCGACATGATGCGCGCCGCCGTGCGGAAGATCATGGATAACGTGGACGGCATTCTGGCCCGGGATCCCGACGCCGTAGGATATGTGGCAGAGGGACTGGTGCTCTCCGGCCTTGCCATGGCCTATGCAAATGTGTCCCGCCCCGCCTCCGGCATTGAGCATCGCTTCTCCCACATCTGGGAGATGATCAACATTGCCCGGGGCCGCCAGCTGGAGCTCCACGGCATTCAGGTGGGCATCGGCTCCATGCTGACCTTTGACCTCTATGAGTATATCAAGGGTCTGAAGCCCGATCTGGAAAAAGCCCGTCAGGCCATCGCCGCATTCGACCCGGACGCCTGGGAGGAGAAGATCCGCCGCATCTTCGGCGAAGTGGCCGGCGAAGTCTTTGCCTCCGCAAAAGCCTCCCGCCAGAACGAGGCCGATGTGCGTCTTGCCCATGCGGAGACCATCTGCACCCGCTGGGACGAGATCCGCGCCATCATTGAGGAGGAACTGCCGGAGCATGACGTCATCTGGGCCGCCGCACGGAAGATGGGGATTCCGGTGCATCCCTCGGAGATCGACGTCTCCCGGGAGGACACCATGGACGCTTTCCTCACCACCCACGACATCCGCGACCGCTATATCTGCACCTCCCTGCTCTTCGACCTGGGCCTTTTAGACGAGGCCGCCGAGGTCTTCCGCAAGATCCTCAAGAAGTAAACGCAGCGAATAAAAAAGACCTGAGCCTGTTTCAAACGGGCTCGGGTCTTTTTCTGTTTCAAAACGATCAGGCGGGTCTGCCGGTGAGCTCATAGCACATCTCCACCACCATGGTGGTGACGGAGCTGAGATAAAAGCCCTCATATTCCTCATCGGGAACATATTTCATCACCAGGTAATAGGGCGTTTCTTCCTCCACGCCCTCCCAGAGCGCGGTGTCATTCAGGCAGAGGCGGTATTTCTCCCCGCCCTGAATGCCGAAGAAATCAAGATCCCGGAGCAGATCCCGCTCTAAAAGATGCTGATAGCCAAACTCATCCACCACGAAGAACACGGTGTCCTCATGCTCCAGTTCTTTTTCAAGCGTGTTGTAATCCGTTTTCTCGGAGGTAGTGGAGGGATTTTCCACCAGATGCAGGAGCGTCGGCTCTAAATACAGGATATCGTCGCTGTCAATATCCACGGTGTACTGGTACATATTGGTGCAGAGGGTGTTCTGGGCGGTCTCGTCCATGGGCTCGTTCACGGCGAAGATCACCTTCATATCCGGCTGGACATTGCCGGTGGAGAGCACCAGCGCCACCAGGAAGCCAATGGCCACCAGGGCCACGATCAGATACGATTTATAGTAATACCCGTAATTCCGCAGCCAGGACAAAAAGCCTTTTTTCTTGACATAGCCCTTGTCGTCCACTACTTCGTCCTTTTTCAAGCGATATTTTGCCATACAGTCAAAACCTGCCTTACTCTTTTCATTCGATATACGAGGATATTATACCGGATTTTTGCGGAAATGTAAACGCCGGAAATATCAACAGATTGTAAATGTCAGGAAGAAATTCCCGGACGCCGCAATAATCTGCAAAATATCCCGGTGCGTTCCCTGTAAAATACAGACAGAACCCCAAAGAATCCCATCAAAAAAGGAGCGTGTGCTTATGAGATACCGCATTGACGATTCGACCGCCGTTTTGGAAGTGGCGGGAGAACTGGACCACCACACCCTGCGGGACATCTCCCTGTCCGTCACCCATATCATCGAGACCTATCTGCCCAAAACCCTGATTCTTGACATGAGCGGGGTGCGCTTTATGGACAGCTCGGGTCTGGCCCTGGTGATCGGCGGCAGCCGGAAAATGGCGGAGGTGGCGGGGCGGCTCATCGTCCGCAATGTCCCGCCCCAGCCCATGAAGGTTTTCACCGCTGCAGGCATCTCCCGCTATGTCACCCTGGAAAACAGCAGAGAAAGTAGTGTGAACGTATGAAAAAGCATGACAAACTGAAACTGGAAGTGGAGAGCAAATCCATAAACGAGGGCTTTGCCCGGGCAGCAGTGGCGGCCTTTGCCGCAAGACTGGACCCCAGCATGGACGAGCTGGGCGATCTGAAAACCGCGGTGAGCGAGGCCGTGACCAACTGCATCGTCCATGCCTATCCGGATTCCATCGGCATGATCCAGATCCTCTGCCGGGCCTTCGAGGACGCCATTGAGATCCGCGTGCGGGATCACGGCCGGGGCATCCCGGATATTGCAAAAGCCCGGGAACCCCTTTATACCACCGGCGGCGAGGATCGCAGCGGCATGGGCTTTACGGTGATGGAGAGCTTTATGGACGAGCTGAGGGTACGTTCCCGCCCGGGCGCCGGCACCACCGTTACCATGACAAAGCGCATCCGCAGCCGCAAATGAAAAGCTATGCAGAGAATATCCCCCTGATCCAGCGGGCGCAAGCCGGCGACGAGGCGGCCTTTTCGGCGCTGGTGGAAGAAAACTCCGGCCTGATCTGGAGCATTGCCCGGCGGTATTTCGGCCGGGGCGCGGAGCCGGAGGATCTTTTCCAACTGGGATGCGTGGGATTTATCAAGGCGGTACAGGGCTTTGACGATACATACGGCACCCAGTTCTCCACCTATGCGGTGCCGAAGATCGCCGGGGAGATCCGGCGCTTTCTCCGGGATGACGGCCCGGTCAAGGTCAGCCGGGGCACAAGGGAGACCAGCGCGCGCCTCCTTCGCATCAAGACAGAGCTTGAGCGGGAACTGGGCAGAGAGCCGCAGCTTTCAGAGCTCTCCGCCGCCGCGGGTATGACGCCGGAAGAGATCGCGGTGTGCGAGCTGGCGGTGTCGCCGGTACAATCTCTGCAGCAACCCTTGGGCGATGAGGGCTTTTCTTTAGAGAACATCATCGGCGGCGAGCCCATCGAGGCCGCCATTATCGAGCGCACCGCCCTGCGCAGCGCTCTGCATGCTCTGCCGGAGCGGGAGCGCAAGGTGCTGCTCCTGCGCTATTACCGGGGCATGACCCAGGATAAGGTCGCAAAGATCCTGGAGGTGTCCCAGGTGCAGGTATCCCGCATCGAGCGGCGGGCCATCGGCATGCTAAGGGCGCAGATGGAGGGGTAATTTCCGCATTGTAAATCGCTGTCCCATCTGGTAAAATAAAGGAAAACCATGACAAAGGATGGGACACGTATGCGGATCGATCTTCTGCCCCGGGAGGGCAATTTCTATAAAGCCAATCTCCATTCCCACAGCACCTGTTCCGACGGCACCCTGACCCCCGCTCAGATGAAGGCGGCCTATATGGCGCGGGGCTACAGCATCATTGCCTATACGGATCATGAGCTTTTATACGATCACTCTGACCTGACGGACGAGCATTTCCTGGCCATCACCGGCTATGAACTCTCCATCAACGAACGGGGCGACCGGCCCTTCACCCACAAAAAGACCTGTCACCTGAATCTCTACGCCCGGGATCCCCACAACACCACTCAGGTATGCTTCCATCCGGAGCAGTATTATTTCTGCGGCGAGGACGTGTACGGAAAGGTGAAGTATGTGGGTGAGCCCTATCTCCGGGATCATACGCCGGAGGATATCAACAACATCATCCGCATCGCGAAAGAAAACGGCTTCCTGGTGGCCTATAACCATCCCCATTGGTCCGGAGAGGATCCCCGGGACTTTGTGCAGTATGAGGGGATGTTTGCCATGGAGGTCTATAACCACGGCAGCAACTCCGTTGGTTACTATGAGTACAACGATATCTATTACGATATCATGCTCCGCTCCGGCCACCGCATCTTCCCCACCATGACGGACGATAACCACAATAAAAATCCCCGGGGCATCTATACGGACTCCTTCGGCGGCTTTACCATGATCAAGGCGCCGGGACTCACGTACAGCGCCATCATCCACGCGCTGGAGCAGGGTGACTTCTATGCCTCTCAGGGGCCGGAGATCCAGGAACTGTATCTTGAGGACGACATGGTGCATGTGGTCACGTCTCCTGCGGTGCAGATCTCCTATGCCGCCGGTATCCGCCGTAACGCCGCACGGTTTGCGAAGGAAGCGCCCCTCACTCACGAGGCCTTCCGGGTGGATCCCGCGGACGAATTCTTCCGCATCACCGTGCGGGACAGCGCAGGCAATTTCGCAAACTCCCGCGCCTATTTCTTAGACGAGCTTGAAAAGTAAAAAGATGCCCCGCCGGGTTTAGTTCCCGGCGGGGCTTTTACTATGTATTCCAACTTAGTACTTCAGCTGCGGGGCATCCTCGCCATACTGCATAATCTCGATCTTGTTGCCATCGGGGTCAACGGTCCAGACCTGCCAGTTGCCGTCCACGCCCAGCTTCGGGCCGATGGTGACCTTTTCGCCTGCTGCCTCGATGCTCTTGGTCATCTCCTGGATATCATCACAGGTGAAGCAGATGTGATTGAAGGAGCCGGCGTTCTCCTTATCGTTGCCGTAGAACAGCTCGATGAACTTGCCGGGAGCAACCTTGACGTACTCGATCCAGGGGTTGCCGTTCTCATCTGCCAGAGAGAATGCCTTGGTAAAACCAAAGACCTTGGTGTAGAAGGCGATGGACTTTTCCATGTCCTTGACGTTCAGGGCGAGATGTGCATAATCCAGTTTCATATGTTTCTCCTCCATACTGTTATGATTCTATTGTTACAGCTCTTCGCTTTCACAAACCTTGAGAATGTGGACGTCCACACCGGCGTCCTCTGCGGCATCCAGGATCCAGGAGTCGCGCACGCCGTTATAGGGGAAATACACGTCGTGGTGGGCCGGGATATAATACTTTGCCCCCACCTTCTTCGTCAGCTTTGCTGCCTCGATGAAGTTGATGTTGCCGATGCAGTGCTCGGCAGTGCGGTAATAATCCGCGCCGTTTACCGGCAGCAGCAGCACATCCGGCTGCATATCGGCCAGCTTCTCGGTGAGGCCGTCGTATAAGGTCATATCGCCGCCGAAGAACACGCGCTTGCCCTCATACTCGATCATATAGGAAAGCTCGAAGAAATGGCCGTCATCGTCCTGGCGCAGCTTCTGATGGGCGCAGGCGATGGGCGTGATGGTCACGCCGCCGATCTCGATCTTCCGGTCGGCATTGGCGGGAATGGCTCTGAGGCCCAGCTTTGCGGCAAAGGGCAGAATGGGCTCCGGCACATAAAGGGCCGCCTGTCCGCCGGCCTCGTAATAGGGCTTCAGGCTCTCGCGGTCGAAATGATCGCCGTGGGCATGGGAGATCAGGATTACGTCCGGCTTCAGATCAGAAAGCGTGCAGGGGGCGGGGAAAGCGCGGTGCCACGGAGACTCCGGGGGCTGGCCGCGGTCAATGGCGTCGCTGAGATACGGGTCGGTGGCGATTCTAAGGCCGCCGGCTTCGATCAAAAAGGTACACTGTCCATAGAAGGTTATTTTCATGACTCTTTCTCCTTTCACCTCTCTATGACTAATATACAATCATTCCGTCCATTTTGCAAGAAGAAAATGGTTAGTTTGTCGAGTAAGTTCCCGTTGTGTCGGAGGCGGTATCTGTGGTAGAATAGTAGGGCAAATCAATACCCCACCCCATTACAGAATGAACACGTTTTTAAGGAGCATCATGCAGACCATTACCATTCAGCCGGTGAGCGTTCAGGACGCCGCCGCGCTTCTTGCAATATACCGGCCCTATGTCGAGACCACGCCGATTTCCTTTGAGCTCGCCGCCCCCACCGTGGAGGAATTTGCACAGCGCATCCGACACACCACCGCACGCTTCCCGTATCTGAAAGCCGTGCGCGACGGCGAGATCCTGGGCTATACCTACGTTTCCCCCTTCCGCACCCGCGCCGCCTATAACTGGTCGGTGGAGACCTCCATCTATGTCAAGCAGGGAGAGCACGCCCACGGCATCGGCCGGATGCTCTATACCGCCCTGGAGGCCGTTTTACAGCGGCAGCACATCTATAATCTCTATGCGGGCATTGCCTATCCCAATCCCGAGAGCGAGCAGTTCCACGAGCACATGGGCTATCAGAGAGTGGCGCATTTCAAGGACTGCGGCTATAAGCTGGGGGCATGGCGGGACATGATCTTTATGGAGCGCCGCCTTCCCCGCCCCATCGCACCGGAACCCATCGTTGACATATCGACACTGGATCTGCCCGCCATTCTGGCAGAGGCAGCAGAAGGAGACCATTATGAAGCGTAATTACTGGATGGGCGAAAAGATCCGCCTGCGCGCCCTGGAGGCGTCCGACGCCGAGAGCGAATACTATGCCGTCACCCCGGAGAGCGACTCCGAATCGGAGCGCATGGGCGACTCCATTTCCTTCCCGGTGAGTCCGGAGCACATGAACGAAGTCATCAATGAAATGTCCCAGCACGAGCCCGTGGACGACGAGATCTGGCTCATCATCGAGGACATGGACGGCGAAGTGGTGGGCAATATCAACACCCACTCCTGCAACCGCCGCATGGGCCATTTCCGCTACGGCATTGATATCGGCTATCGCTGGCGCGGCATGGGCTATGGCCGCGAGGCTGTGCTCCTCATCATGAAGTATTTCTTCACGGAGCTGCGCTATCGCAAGTGCACCGTGGGCATTTATGAATTCAACGAGGCCTCCGTGGCCTTCCATGAGAGCCTGGGCTTTAAGCTGGAGGGCCGTATCCGCGACATGGTGTTCACCAACGGCCGCTTCTACGACGAATTCTACTACGGTATGACCAGCGACGAATTCCTAGAGCTTTACGGCGACACTGTTTCATTTTGATTACAAAAAATGGAAACCCTTGACAGGGCGTATGCACCCGATGTATACTCCCTGTAACAACTCTTTCAGGAGAACCAAACGATGCTGCTGTGTCATGTTCAGCTGAATAACGGTATGATGTGGCCCATGAATCCCGCCTATGCAGGAAGATGGGCCCGCTTCGTCGTGCTGAAATAAACGCCGCAGCAAATAATTCAGGCGTCAGTATCACACGAACGGTGCAGGTCAAGGAAAATGATCTGCACCGTTTTTTATTTCTACAGAGAGTCAGGAGGTTATACCATGGAGAACAACGAAATTGTCCGCAAAAATTACGATGCCGATCCCGCGCGTGAATGGGGGCGCCTTGCGCAGCATCCCTTCGAGTACGAGATCAACATGCGCTTTCTCCGGCGGTATGTAAAGCCCGGGGACCGGGTGCTGGACGTAGGCGGCGGCCCGGGACGATACAGCATCGCCCTGGCGGAGCTTGGCTGTGAGGTGACGCTTTTGGATCTCTCCCCGGAGAATGTACGGCTGGCAAAAGAAAAGGCCGCGGCGCAGGGCGTGGCCCTTCGCGCCATGACGGCGGACGCCCGGGATCTCTCCCTTTTAGGGAGCGAGACCTTTGACCATGTGCTCTGCATGGGGCCGCTTTACCACCTGCTGAATGAGGCCGACCGGGCGCAGGCGGTGCGGGAATGTCTTGCCCATCTGCGGCCCGGCGGTATCTTTGCCGCGGCCTGGATCGCGCTGGTCTCCGGTGTGATCTTCATGGGCCGCAGCGCGCCGGAGATCATCACAAATCCCTCCGAGGCCGCGCCGCTTGCCGCATTCCGCCAGGACGGCAGCTGGGGCGGGCAGGCATTCACCCAGGCATACTTTACAGCACCAAGCGAAGTCCTCCCCTTCCTGGCACAGTTCCCGCTTCAGAAACTGCATTTCCTGGGCAGCGAGGCCATTGTCTGCGCCTTTGAGGATCGAATCCTTGGCCAGTCGCAGGAAGTCATTGACGCCTGGCTCGACCTGGCGGAATCCGTCTGCGAGCAGGAACGCTTCTTAAACTTCACCGAACACTTACTTTATATCGGACGAAAGGAGTCATCCTTATGAACCATCAGGGAACTGTACGCATCGAGACGCCGCGCCTCATCCTGCGCCGCTTTGTCATCGAGGACGCCCCCGCGGCATTCCGCAACTGGACCAGTGATCCCGAGGTAACAAAGTTTCTGCGTTGGCCCACGCATCCCCATGTAGGTGTCACAGAATCTGTCTTAAACGACTGGATTAGTTCCTACGAGAAACCCGATTTTTACCAGTGGGCCATCGAGTTAAAGGAACTGGGTGAACCCATTGGCTCCATTGCCAGCGCATATGTGAAAGAACGCACAGAATGCGCAGAAGTGGGATATTGTATGGGCAGAGCATTCTGGGGAAAGGGTATCATGACGGAAGCTTTATCTGCCGTCATCGCCTATTTCTTTGATACCGTCGGCGTCAACCGTATTGAAGCCATACACGACCCCAATAACCCCGCCTCCGGCGCCGTCATGCGCAAATGCGGCATGCAGTATGAAGGCACCCATCGCCAGGCCGACTGGAGCAATCAGGGCATTGTGGATGTGGCCTGGTATGGAATCCTGCAGGAAGACTATCTCCGGCAGAAAGCATAAAAAACACCCGCCGGTGTGTCCTCACCGGCGGGCGTTCCCCTCTTTTGTGTTCCCATTATACCACAAATCGGGACGAGATTCAAGACTTGCATTTTCCCCGGAGAAGCAGCATAATAGTACTGAATATAGACGTAAGGAGCCGACGGAAGCATGAATGAACTGGAACGCCGCGCAGAATATGAATACCTCGAGGAAGTACGCGAGTTACTGAAAACCAGAGTCGCCCAACTGGAGCGGCAGGTATCGGGACACGAGAGCGATATCGAGGAATCCGGCTATAAAATGTGGGACGAGATCACCCATGTCATCCGCGATTTTGACGACGTGGCGGCACTGACGCTCTATGACGCCGACATTGCCCGTCAGGATGATAATTACCGCAACGCCCTTTTGGAGCTGCGGAATATGCTGTCTTTATACCGCATCCCCTACTTCGGCAGATTGGACTTCGTCTCCGACCGGGATGGGTTCTTAGAAAAAGTCTATGTAGGCGCACATTCCTTCTTTGACCGGGAGACCTTTGAGCCCTATGTCTACGACTGGCGCACGCCCATCGCCTCCATGTATTATGACTGCAGCGTGGGCCCCGCCGCTTTCAAAAGCCCGGACGGCGTGGAACGCGGCAAGGTCACGCTGAAGCGCCGCTATAAGATCCGGGACGGCAAGATGCAGCTTCTCTACGACGCCGACTCCTCCCTCCACGACGACGTGCTGGGCGAGGCACTGTCCGAGAATACCCAGGCAAAGCTGAAGGTCATCATCGAGAGCATCCAGCAGGAGCAGAACCGTGCTATCCGCGACGAAGCCGCCGGCGACTTTGTGATCTTCGGCGCCGCGGGCTCCGGCAAGACCTCCGTGGGTCTGCACCGCTTTGCCTATCTCCTTTACCGCAACCGGGAACGCCTGAAAGCCCAGAACTTCGAGATCCTCTCCCGCAACGGCATCTTTGCCTCCTACATTGCGGACATTCTGCCGGAGCTGGGCGAAGAGGACGCCCACTGCACCCTCTTTGACGATATCATCGCCGCAGTGCTGCCGAAGGAGCAGCGCTTTGAGGAATATTACCCCCAGGCGGAATATGTGCTCTCCGCCGCTCCTGACGACCTGCGGATGCGGGGCATCCAGGTCAAGGGCTCCACGGAGTTCTTGCAGTATATCAGCGCGTATTTCCGCGACTTCGTGTTCCGGATGCCGGAGATCGGCTATGAGGACACGGTGCTCTGCACGGCGGAGGACTTCGCCCGCCGCTGCAACGACATGAAACGGGAGCGTCCCTTTGACGTGGTGCTGTCCCACGCAAGAGAGTTCGCCCGCACGATCCTCGAGGACTATTTTGACCTCCACAAGGACGAGATCATCCGGGACATCTTCCATTCCGATTCCGAGCTTTTCGAGGAGGAATACGAGGAGGAATTCATCCGCCGCCGCCGCGACACGGTGCAGAACGTCCTGCGGCAGATCGACGAGGTGAACGGCCTCTCCGTCCGCCCCCTTTACCTGCACATTCTGGCGGGATACTGCCGGGATCACGGGGGACAGGGCGTGGCCGAGGATACCCGCGAGGCTCTGCAGCAGACCGTGATCCGCTATGAGGACGCGGTGTGCCTCTCCTATATCGGCGCGCTTCTTGGCAAGTTCCGGCCCAATCTCCTGGTGCGCCAATTGCTGATTGACGAGGCCCAGGACTATCACGCCCTGCAGCACGCCCTTCTGAAGCTTTATTACCCCTACGCCACCTTCACCATCCTGGCGGATCCCCGCCAGTCGGTGTTCCCGGGACTGGGTCTCAGAACCCGTGAGGAGCTGCTTGCCCTCTATCCCGGCTGTCACAGCACGTCATTGGACCGCAGCTATCGCTCCACCGCGCCCATCTGCGCTCTGGCCGCCCGCCTGGCGGGCTCTGCCGTGATCGATTCCTTTGACCGGGACGGAATGCTGCCGCAGGTTTTATCCGGCCGTCCCGCCGCAGAACAGGTGCGCGCCTTATTTGCCGGAGATGCCCTCCGGGACTGCCAGACCATAGGCGTCATCACGTCCACCGCTGCCCGTGCCCGCGCCCTTCATGCCGCGGCCGGCATTGACGCCGCCCTGACGGACGATCCCGACCAGGCGCTGCAGTCCGGCGCCGTGGTGCTGCCGGCGGCGCTTTCCAAGGGTCTGGAGTTCGACGCGGTCATCGCCGACTGTTCCGACATCCGGGATCCCCATATGCTCTACCTGCTCTGCACCCGCGCCCTCCACCGGCTTTATCTGGTGTTCGACGGCGAGATTCCCCAGGAGCTCCGCGACTGTGGTGAGCTTTGGGAAAGTATGGAGACCGGAGATATTTCTTGACGAATCCCCGCGGATTCGCTACAATAGAACCAGATCATTTCGATTGCTGGAGGTGCTTTTATGCCGACCCGTGAACAAATCAAAGAACGCGCCAAACTGACACTCCGCGCCAATTACGGCGTTTCCGTCCTGGCTTTCCTGCTGGTGGGGCTTCTGGCCTACGCTTCCGCTTATCTGGTGGTGGGCTCCATTTTCGTTGCGATCCCCCTGTCGCTGGGCCTTATGTGCTTCTGCCTGGTGATCTATCAGGGCGGAAAGGCCACCATTGCCGACCTCTTCAACACCGGCTTCTGCATCAATTATCTGCGGAAAATCGGCGGTATGCTGTGGATGGGGCTTTTCACCTGGCTGTGGTCCCTGCTCTTTGTGATCCCCGGCATCATCAAGGCTTTCTCCTATGCCATGACCCCCTATATTCTGGCGGCCTATCCCGACGTGAAGGCAAAGGACGCCCTGAAGCTCTCCATGCGGATCATGAACGGCCATAAGGCAGAGCTCTTCGTGCTGGGCCTCAGCTTCCTGGGTTGGGAACTCCTCTCCGCATTCACCTGCGGACTTCTGACCTTCCTCTATGTGGGTCCCTATATGCAGATCACCATGACCGGCTATTACTGCGAGCTTCTGGATTACGCCGTAAAGTGCGGCATCGTCACCCCCGACGAGCTGAACGGCGCCCCCATCATGTAAGCGTTATCCTGAAAAAAGAACCCCCGCGGCTTCCGAAACAGATCGGAAACCGCGGGGGATTTTATATGGTTCTCAGAGCGTGCCATAGGTCAGTTTTCCTGCCAGAACTTCTTCAGAGGGGAAATACTCCCGCTCACACGTCTCGTCGCCCAGCACCACGTTGTGATAGAGCTTGTGGGAATGAGTACCCGTATAGATCTCAGCAATGGTGGTGTCGGTCACATCGCAGTAAAGACAGGCGAAGCGGCGGAACCAGGGATTCTCGCTAATCCGCCGGTTCCATGCGGCCCCATAGGGGCACATCTCCCGGCCAAACGACGCATCCCAGCCGAGGAACGGCACATCCGTCATCCGGAGGATATTCTCCGGCGTGCGCGGGATCCCCTGCTCCTCTGCCCGGCGCACCATGTCAAGGGCGCGCTCCGCCGCCCGGCGGAAAATCACGCGCTGGGCAATTTCCAGAGCCCGATCCTCCCCCATCTGCTCCCGCAGTTCGGAAACAAAGGTGAAGTAGAGATCCGAGAACTGGAACGCCATATTCCGTACTTCGCTGACTGCAAAGCTTTTCTCAATCTGCTCTGCCATAATCCGTTCTCTTTACAGCTTTCTGGGGTCGATGTTATACACAACGCCCTCTTCATAGCATGCAAACGGGCCGGGGAGGCGGGTCTCATCCGCAGTTTCGTTGCCGAAGAAGTCGATCGTGGCCTTTGCGTCGGCCTTGACCTTTGCAATACCGTTGATCGTATGGATCGGTTCCGGTCCACGACGGCGGAATCTCGGCTGTTCGTTGGGGTCGGCCGGGAGGATCTTCATGGTCAGGGCATCGGTATCGATGTCGATGATGAAGTCTGCCTCGCTGCCCTCCATATCGAACCCATGGAAATTCTTCCAGGCCTTGAGGTCCAGACACTCGGTGGGTGCCGGGTACAGGATACGCAGATAGCCGGACGGCATCTTGACGTAGCAGTTGCCCTGGGCATCGTTCTTTTCCGTCGGGAACTTGATGGCTGCTTCGCCGCAATCATAGAAGATGTTGTTATAGATCTTTGCATCGCGGGCCGTGCCGCCGCGTCCTGCCAGACGATAAGCAACGGTCTTCTGGAAGTAACCGGCGCTGCGGCACTTACCGATGAGGTTATTGGAGAGCCACAGATAGTCGGTGCCTTCGCCGTACATGCCATAGCCGTTGACGATGGGATTATCCTCGCCCAGTGCATACCAAGTGGCGGAACCGGAGATATACTTGACGTCGTCCGGATTGAAGCGGCCCTCTACGTTCCAGATGATGTTGTTGTCGAAGAGGTTGATTTCATCGCGGGTGCACTCCACAAAGATGGCCTCGCGCTGCTCGATACCATCCAGGAAGAGGTTCTGAGTGATGCGGTTGTTGCAGTTGCCAACGTCCATCCACAGATGGTCACAGCGGAAGGTCTTGGTGAAAATATTGCGGCGAATCAGACAGTCGATGCTGTTGTGGGTCTTGATGGCGCCTGCCTCCCAGGAAAGCTCCATCTTCTGCCAGCCGGTGCCTTCGATATAGTTATCTTCGATCAGGCAATAGCTTGCGCCGACGCCGGCAATACCGGTAACACCCACGTTATAGATGCGGTTGCGGCGCACGATGGAATAACCGGAGGGCTGCATACGGTTCGGGGAGGGATTCTCATAATCCGTTACGCCGCCGCGGCCGATGTCCATACCAACGCCGTTGGACCAGTCAATGACACAGTCCTCGATGATCCAGTGGGTACCGCCGGACTGGGAGATGGCGCCTCTCTGGGGGAACGGCGCGCCGGTTGCGGCATGGGCGCAGGTAAGGCCCTTGACCTTGATGTAACCGAGACCGTAAACATCCGGAGCAAAGCACTGCTCACGGCAGGTCAGCTCGATGACATGATCATTCGGATCGCCGTCGTCTGCAAGACGGATCAGGATGGTCTGGCCATTGGCCTCGACCCAGTAGGAACCCGGATAAGTGGCCAGTTCCGCCATACCGGAGACCTGAAGAAGCGGCTTGCCGTCCACAAAGACCATACCACGGCGCTGGAGATAGGTGGTCATGTCGGTCTTGTCATATTCCATGAAGTAACGGTCGTGCATGATATTCATGGCACAGAAGGGGTTATATCCCTTATAGTCCTCAGGATTCAGTCTGGTGCCCCAGATCACCGGATCGCCGACCTTGGTCTTACCCATTGCCGGGTCCATGCTGTAAAGCCGGATGCCCTTGCACAGGAAGAAATCCTTCTGAATGAGGGATGCCTTGACGATGACTTCGCCGTCGCCTGCGGCCTCATAGGAGATCATGCGCTCCGGGCTTTCGCCGCCGCGGGCGGGCTTGACGGTCTCACGATACGTACCGCCGTGGATCAGCACGCGGGTGCCGGGTTCGGCAATGGCTGCTGCTGCACCGATGGTCTTAAAAGGATGCTCTGCGGAGCCATCGTTACCGTCGCAGGCTGCGGGGTTGTTGCCATCAACATGGAGTTCGCGGTCATAGACCTGCTCCACTTCCCAACTGTCAAAATACTGCCCATTCGGGAGCAGTGCACTTGCTTCTTTCAATGCTGCCATACTGTCGATTCCTTTCTTAAAAAAATAAAGATCAAAGGAAAATGATGCCTATGGCTTCATTATACCTTTGATCTTTATACATGTCAAACAACGATAGCGCAAACCAGTAGGAAAATATGAGCAAATTACACGAAGCAAATCTGCTCTATTTTTCCGGGGTCCTTACTTCAGCTTTCTCGGGTCGATATTGATGACCACGCGCTCTTCCAGTTTGGTGAACGGGCCGGCAATGCGATCGGCGGTACCGACTTCGTTGCCGAAGAAGTCGGTGGGCACGCACTCGTCTGCCTTCACCTTGGGCAGAAGCTCAAGATCCGTGATCTTCTCGCCGGTGCGGAAGATACGGGGATTCGGCAGAGCGGGCGCCGGAGAGAGCTCCATGGTGAAGTTATTCGTATCGATATCGATGGTGAAGTGGGCATCCGCGCCGGTGAGGTCAAAGCCGCGGAATCTGCGCCATGCCTTCAGATCCAGACACTGGGTGGGTGCCGGATACAGCACGCGGAGATAGCTGGGCGGCATCTTCACAAACAGGTTGCCCTCGGACTCATTATCCGCCGTGGGGAACTTGATGGCGGCCTCGCCGCAGTCATAGAAGATGTTGTTATAGAGCTTGGCGTCACGAGCGGTACCGCCGCGGCCCATATGACGGAATGCAACGGTCTTCTGGAAATAACCGGCGCTGCGGCACTTACCGATGAGGTTATTGGAAATACGCAGGAAGTCGGTGCCTTCGCCGTAGATGCCGTAGCCGTTAACGATATTGTCGGACTCGTCCATGGCGTACCAGGGAGCGGAACCGGCGATCTGGGGCACATCGTCCTCATTGAAGCGGCCTTCCACGTTCCAGATGATGTTATTGTCGAAGAGGTTCACTTCGTCACGGGTGGCCTCCATGAAGATGGCCTCGCGCTGCTCAATGCCGTCTAAGAACAGGTTCTGGGTGACGCGGTTATTCTCATTGCCGCAGTCCATCCACATATGGTCGGCGCGGAGAGTCTTGGTGAAGATATTGCGGCGATAGAGGGAATCCACACAGTTATGCACCTTCAGGCCGCCGGCCTCCCAGGAGAGCTCCATCTTCTGCCAGCCGGTGCCCTCGATGAGGTTATCCTCCACCAGGAGGTTCACGGCAAACATACCGGCGATGCCGCAGACGCCTGCGTCATAGATCTTGTTGCGGCGAATGATGGTGTAGCCCACGATTTCGTCGTCCTGATGGGGACGATGCCAGCACTCAAAGCCGCAGTCGATACCGGTGGCGTTGGCCCAGTCAATGGTGCAGTCCTCGATGATCCAGTGGTGACCACGGAAGCAGGAGATGGCGCCGCGCTGGGGCACGGGAGCGCCCATGGCCGCGTGGGCACAGGTCAGGCCCTTCACCTTGATGTAGCTGAGGAAGGGAATATCCGGGGCGAAGCACTGCTCGCGGCAGGTCAGCTCGATGAGATGATCCTTCGGATCGCCGTCGTCCTCCAGACGGAAGTGGACGATCTGGCCGTTTGCCTCCACCCAGTAGGAACCGGGGATACCGGCCATCTGGTTATAAAGCGCCACCTGGGTCAGGGGCTTGCCATCCACAAACACCATGCCGCGGCGGTTTAAGTAAGTGGTCATGTCGGTCTTGTCATACTCGATGAACAGACGGTCGTGGAGCATATTCACGGCCATGAAGGGGTTATAGCCGCGGAACTCGTCGGGGTTCAGCTTCACCTGCCAAATCACGGGATCCTCGCCCACAGGCTCCCCGCGGAAACGCATCAGGTTCCAGTCGGTGCTGCGCTCAAAGTCGGTGGCCACGATGGAGGCCTTGATGATGGCTTCGCCGTCGCCTGCGGCCTCATAGGCGATCATACGCTCCGGGCTTTCGCCGCCGCGGGCGGGACGCACGGTTTCACGGTAAATGCCGCCGTGGATCAGCACACGGGTGCCGGGCTCGGCAATGGCGGCTGCGGCGCCGATGGTCTTAAAGGGATGCTCTGCGGAACCGTCGCCCGAGTCGCAGGCCGCGGGATTGTTGCAGTCTACATGGAGCTCCCGGTCATAGAGCTGCTCCACTTCCCACAAATCAAAATACTGCCCATTTGGGAGCAGTGCACTTGCTTCTTTCAATGCTGCCATAATTCATAGTCCTTTCTCAATAAAAATATCAATCTGAGGATACTTTCGCTGCTATCACACATTATACCGTTGATCTTTATACATGTCAAACAATCCGCCCCACATTCAGTGGGAAAATATGAGCAGGATTGCCGAAGGCGTATTCCCCTTTTCCCCGATGCGGCATGCGTTCTCAGGATCAAAAAAATCGAAGGAACCGGCGCGTGACGACACGCCGATCCCTTCGATCGTATGGGATGCGGAAAACCGCATCAGATGCTTTGGTTAATTTTTTTCAAAGGAGCGGGCCATGGCCTCTTCCTGATACTGGCGGGTATAGAGAGAATGATAATATCCGCGCCGCTTGAGAAGCTCGTCGTGGGTGCCCTGCTCGATGATCTTGCCGCCGCGCACCACCAGGATCACGTCTGCATGACGGATGGTGGAGAGACGATGGGCGATCAGGAAGGAAGTGCGGCCCTCCAGCAGCTTTTCAATGGCGTTCTGGATGAGCTGTTCCGTCAGGGTATCGACAGAGGACGTGGCCTCGTCCAGCACGAAGATGTGGGGATCCGCCAGAATGGCACGGGCGAAGGAGAGAAGCTGCTTCTCACCGGTGGAGAGCAGGTCGCCGCTCTCGCCCACGTCGCTGTCATAGCCATGCTCCAGCTTTTCAATAATGCCCCGGGCGGACACCGCATCCACGGCCGCCTCGATCTCCTCCATGGTGGCGTTTAAGTTACCATAGCGCAGGTTCTCCAGCACCGAACCGGAGAAGAGATGCGGGGACTGCAGCACATAGCCGATATTGGAGTGGAGCCACAGCTGAGAACGTTCGCGGTAATCGCGTCCGTCAATGAGGATCTGGCCGGAGGTGGGCTCGTAGAAGCGGCACACCAGATTGACCAGCGTGCTCTTGCCCGCGCCCGTCTCGCCCACGATGGCCACACAGGTACCGGCGGGCACCTTCAGATTGAAGTGCTCCAGCACATACTCCGTGCCGTCGGGGTACATGAAGCTCACGTCCCGGAATTCAATGTCGCCGTGGATGGGCTCCCAGTTTTCCCGCTTGGGATCAAAGGCGTCGCCGTATTTCTCCACCACCGCCGGGGAATCCACGATTTCCGGCTTGGTGCCGAGCAGGCGGGTGAAACGCTCAATATTGACCTGCACCGTCACCATATCGGTGATGACGCGGGCAATGCTCTGCACCGGGTCCACGATGTTGATGGCGTAGGTGGTGAAGGCAGAGAGCGTACCGATCATCATGGCGTGCTCCATGGAGAGCTTGCCGCCATAGTAAAGCGTAATGGCAATGGCAAAAGTACAGATAAAGGTGGTGGTGGAGACGAAGAGCGCGTTGAAGCGGGCGGTTTTCACGGCCGTGTGGCGCATCTCCTCGGTGGTGGTGTTGAATTCTCCCTCCATCTTGTCCTCGATCACCAGGGTCTTGGTGGTCTTGGCGCCGGTGATGCCTTCGTTGAAGTTACCGGTAATGCGGGAGTTGATCTCGCGCACCACGCGGTTATACTGCACCACCTTGCGGCGAATGATGCCGCCCAGCACCATCACGACCGGCGTGATGGCCACGATAATGAGACCCAGCTTCCAGTCCAGGGCGATCATGACGCCGCAGGTACCGATCAGGTAAATGATCGACCAGAAGAGGTCCATGATACCCCAGGAGGCCGTACCGGCGATACGGTTGGTATCGGACACCACGCGGGCGTGGATATAACCCACAGCGTTCTGGTTGAAGTAAGTAAAGGACAGGGTCTGGAGGTGGTTAAAGGCGTCACGGCGCAGGTCGCGGCCCACGTACATTTCCACCTTCATGGCATTTAAGGTCCACAGTGCACCGCAGAGCACCTGCACCACAATGGCCGCCACATACACCACGGTATAGGAGCCCAATCCGGCCGTGGTGCCGGCCTCAATAAAGTGATCGATTGCATAACGCTGGAAAAGCGGCGTACACATGGCAAGCAGACTCTCGCCCAAAACCGCCAGCAGCATAAAGAGTACGTTTTTCCAATAAGGTTTTACATAAGGGACGATCCGGTCAAGACCAAAGAAACGCAGCTTGACCGTTCCCTCTTCCTGTTTCCAATTATTCATCCATAGCCTCCTTGGCACCAGCCATCTGGATATCATACACATGGCGGTAGATCCCGTTCTTGGCCATCAGTTCCTCATGGGTTCCCAGTTCTGCAACGCGTCCGTCGTCCATGACAAGGATCTGGTCGGCGCTCATCAGCGTGGTGACACGATGGGCGATGAGGATCACGGTAGCGCCGGACATATGGGCGGAAAGTGCCTCGCGGATCTTGGCGTCCGTCTCGGTATCCACGGCAGACAGGGAATCATCAAATACCATGATGGGCGTTTTCTTAATGAGCATACGGGCAATGGCCGCACGCTGTTTCTGGCCGCCGGACAGGGTCACGCCGCGCTCGCCCACCATGGTGTCATAGCCCATGGAGAATTCGCTGACGCTCTCGTCCAGGCACGCATCCTGCGCCGCCTCGCGCACATCGTCCAGAGTGGCGTCCTTGCGGGCAATGGCGATATTGTCGTGGATGGAGCGGGAGAAGAGGAAGGGCTCCTGCAGCACCATGCCGATATTCTCGCGGAGATCCGCCATTTTCAGGTCTGCGATATCCACGCCGCCGATGGTGATGCGGCCCTGGCCGGGATTTACCTCATAGAGACGGTTTAATAAATGCATCAGCGTGCTCTTACCGGAGCCGGTGCCGCCCAGCACCGCAAAGGTAGAACCGCCGGGGATCTGAAAGCTCACGTCGTGGATGGTCTCGATGCCGTCCACATAGCCAAAGCTTACATGATCAAAGACGATGTCGCCGGAGAGATCGGTGGTCCTGGTCTCCGGGCGATCCTTTTCTTCCTCGGACGCGAGGATGTAATTCAGACGATCCAGAGAAACACCGGCCTTACTCATTTCACTGACCATACGGCCCAGATAACGCACACGCCATGCCAGCATGGAGTTATAGGAGACGAAGGCAATGAACTGACCGGCCGTGATGCCGCCGTTTACGGCGGAGCTGACGCCCATGACGATGACCGTCATGATCTGCAGGGCAGAAACCGCGTCACTGATGGCCCAGAATGCACTGAGCAGATAACCAAGCTTTACCCACAGGCGGGAGAACTCGGTATTTTTTTCTTCAAACTTATCCTTTTCGTACTTCTCACGGCCAAAGGCACGCACCACGCGCACGCCGGTCAGGTTTTCCTGCGCCACGGTGGACATGACGCCCTCGGCCTCGTCGGCCTCGGTGAAGCGATGGGCAATGCGCTGGTGGAAATACATGGAATAGAAGAACACCACCGGCATAAAGGCCGTGGCCGCCAGGGCGATCTTCACATTCATGGAATACATGAAAAGCAGGGAGATTACGATATGGAATACCACGCTGAACACTTCGATGAGCTGGCCGGTGACGAAGTTACGCACCTGCTCCACGTCGGAGGTACAGCGCTGGATGATATCGCCGGTACGGTTGGCGGAATGCCAGGAGAAGGGCAGCTTCTGAATATGGGAGAAAAGCGCATCGCGCATATTCTTCACATAGCGCTCAGAGCCCTTTGCACTGGACACGCGCTGGAGATAGCGGAACAGGAAGTTGCCGGCAGCCACCACGATGACAGCAATGGCCATCAACAAAAGCCGGCCGCGCAGACGTTCCAGATTTTCCATACCAATGAGACCGATGACCCAGTCCGGCAGCGTGAAGGGCTTTGCGCCGATGACGGAGTCCACAGTGATACTGACGATCTGCGGCATGAGGGTTTCGCAGAGCGTGACAGCGGCACTGGCCAGGATCGTCACAATAAACCACGGCAGAGCGCCATGCATAAAGCGAGCGATCAGGGATACTTTACTTTCCTTTTTCTTCATACTGATATACGCTCCATTTTATTAATAACAAAAGAATCGTGGAAGTCCGGCGGCCGTCTTTTTCCGAAGTCCACATTCGGAAAAAGGCATAAAAAAGAACCGCCCAAAATCCAGGCGGCAGCACGGCAAAAGGGCGACACAGTTTTCCCTTTTATCGAACGATCAGGACGCCTGAACAGGTGCAGGTCTCCCACTTACAGGACAGACCGGCAGCATGCTTCCCATGATTCTCTTCAAGACGACGATTCTTCACAGCGACACGCTCCTTTCCATCCAAATGTGTCGGAATCACTCCAACATTTCTCATTCTACGCCTACACCCGGGAAATGTCAATACTTCCCATTGTTACAGCTTGATTACAGTTATTTCTTCCACAAAAAGAGAGCAGTCGGCGACTGCTCTCGGAAAATACGCTCATGGGAGGAAACCGCGTTTTCACCACGGACGGTTCCCGCGATCCTGGCCTTTCCGGTATTCCCGGTTGAATTCCGCCCGGCGTTTGCGGACTTTTATCTCCTGCCGCACCCCCTGCAGGAAGGAGGGGCCGAAGAAGAGGAAGAAATTGGCCAGCGCCGCCAGAATCGCCGCACGATCCGCCCAGCCGCCCAGAAGGAAGGCCAATAGGAACCACACCGCATCGATGATCGCCAGCCACTTGATCTTCACCGGAATGAAGAAAAAGACCAGCATCTGGAAATTCGGATACATCACGGCAAAGGCGAAGAAGAGGGACATATTGAGATAGAAGTTGGTGGCGTATCCTGTGATAAGGCCCGACACGATGGTGCCGATGACACCGCAGAGATAGTAAATATCAAACCAGAAGCTCCCCCACTCTTCCTCCAGGGTATTGCCGATGAGGTAATAAAAATAGAGGGCGAAGGCCATGAAGAAGATGCTGCTGTCCGGCGGGAGGATCGTAAAGGTGAGCACACGCCAGATCTGTCCCGAGAAAATCGCCGCCCGGTCAAAGGCAAAAAGCGACGAAATGCTGATCCCGAATCCCGGGCCCAGAAGATAGTCCGCCACAAACACCATGGCCATGGCACCCACCAGATACGTCATCAGCCGACGAGGCGCCCGGGCGCCGTATCGGAACTGCAGTCTCCGCAAGCGATCGTATAAACGCATGACTCTGCCTCCTTTTTTCGATGTCTATATTTTACCATAGCGCGCAGGAAGAATAAAGCATTCTTCTGTGAATTTTCTTCGCCCCGCTTCGTCCTTTTCCAAAAAGGACTTCCAAAAAGAGAAAAGATTTGCTATAATGAAGATAAATCCGACAGTATTTGAAATGATGGAGCGGCCATGAATTTATTTATCCGAAAAAAGGCCTATAATCTCTTGGATCGGTATGACGTGCTGGACGATACCGGACGTCTGGCCTATACGGCGGACGGCTTTCTCTCGCGCCTGAAGGGCCACCTCACCATGCGCGACCGGGCGGGCGTGGAGCTTCTGTCCATCCACAAAAGCTTCAATCCCCTCTTTGCCAACTATTCCATCGAACCGGTGGATACCGGCACCCACGGCGCCACCCTGCGGCAGCAGTTCCGAATGCGCCCCACCTTTCTACTGGACACCGGGCGGGAACAGTTGACCCTGCGGGGCAATCTGCACGCCTGTGACTTTGAATTCCTCATGGACGGTGAAGTGCGGGCCCGCATCCGCAAGCGGAACCTCCGCTGGGGCGAGACCTATGTGCTGTCCGTGGCCGATATGCAGGCCGCGCCCATCTACTGCGCCATTGTCGTGGCGCTGGATAACGCGCTCTTCCACAATCGCTGAGAAAAAGAAAATGCCCCTCAGTCCGCTTATTCGGACTGAGGGGTTTTTGCTTTCTGCATTCGGAGATACAGTTCCATACGCACGCCGTCGTCCCGCACCAGAAGGCCCGGGGGCAGACGAGAGAATACCGTACTGACGTAGAAATCCCCCGCCGCGCCGGAAAGATTCAGGATCTGCAAAAGATACACGAACCAGAAACAGGACGTGGGCAGCGCCAGATTCAGGATCAAAAGGATCCCGCCCCAGAGGATCACCGGCGCCAGGGCGATCAGAAGATAGATCCGCCGGGGAAAGAACGCGGGACTTCCCGCATAGGCATACATCCCGGAAAAGCCGTATTTCGGCCGCACACCGCTGTATTTCTTCATGTAGATCCCGTGGATCCACTCATGCGTCAGGACATAAAGAAACATGGCCGGCAGCAGCAGGAGCAGCCGTACCCCGTCCGCAGTGGAGGGGTGGCGGAAATCGAAAAACGTGGAGAAGGGCACCAGCGGCAGCGCCAGAACCAGCATCACCCCGGCGATCCCCAGGGACAGAAGTGCCACCTTTCGCGCCAGGCGGCGGTCTTTTGCCAGATCGATGGTGCGGTAAAGCCGGTATCCCTCGGGAAGCTCCAAAAAGGCTCTTCTCATCTTAGGTCAGATCCGCATACAGGCAGTTGCGGAGCTTCGGATGGATATAAAGCTCCTGCGCCGTCAGGCACTGCTGGGCGTAATAGAGCGTCAGTTCGTTTTCCGGATCGATGATGACATAGGCGCCCGCCGCACCGGACCAGCCGAACTCGCCGTCCAGAGACAGCGTGCCGATCTTGGACGAATCCATCAGCGTCCGCACGCCCAGGCCGTAGCCATAGCCCTGGAGATGCACCCAGTTGAAGTCGCGCAGCAGCTCCTGGCTCAGGTGATTGGTGCGCATCAGTTCCACGGAGTTCTCGCTTAAGATACGCACGCCGTCCACGGAGGTACCCATCCGGCAGAGCGTGTCGGCAAAGCGCATATAGTCGTCCACGGTGGAGATGATGCCGGCGCCGCCGCTTTCGTACTCGCTGCCGAATACATAGTCGTTGCCGGCTTTCGGCACATAGCGATGCTCGTTCATGAGATAGGCGTACTGCTTGGCCATTCTGCCTGCCTTTTCCTCCGGCAGATGGAAGGTGGTGTCCGTCATGCCGAGAGGCTTCAAGAGATTCTCCTGGAGATAGTCTTCAAAGCTCATGCCGCTGATCACTTCGATCAGAGCGCCCAGCACGTCGTGGCAGAGACTGTAGTGCCAGCGGGTGCCCGGCTCGAAGAGCAGGGGTTCCCCGGCAATGGCGCGGACGGTGTCCAGCGTGGGGCAGCGGCCGTTCGTCTCCTGCTGCATCCGGCGGATGGCCGGAGACTGCAGCTCATAGGAAAGACCGCCGGTCATGGTGAAGAGATCCCCGATGCGGATGGGACGGGTGGCGGGAGCCAGCTCTATCGTGCCATTCAAGAGGCGGCGGCCCACCTTCATATCCCGGAACTCCGGAATGAACTCGGAAAGGGGCTGGAACATCAGAAACTCCCCCTGCTCGTGCAGCTGCAGCGCCGCCACGCAGGTCATGAGCTTCGAGGCCGAATAGATATGGTACATGGCGTCCCGCTCCATGGGGCGGCCGGACTCCACATCCATATAGCCATAGGTGCCGCGATACACCGGCTGGTGCCGGTAGTAAACGCTGCAGTCCACGCCGGGCACCAGCGTGCCGGCGATTTTCTGTAAATACGCATCCAGACGTTTGAATTCCATAATAAATCCTCCCTGTTATCTTTTTTTGCCGCGATTTAAGAACACACCCAGGAAAGCGCCGCAGGCGCCACCGATGATGTGGGAAAGCTGAGAAATATTGTCGGTGGTGAAGATGCCGGTGATGATCTCATTGCCGATATAGATGCCCGCGATGAGCAGAAAGGTCAGCGGGATGGTGCCATGGCGGAAGCTGGCAAAGGAAGCCAGTAGGATCATCATGAACACCACGCCGCTGGCGCCCAGAAGCGCCGCGGAACCGTTCAGCAGGAGATGCGCCACCGCCGTGACGAAGGCCGTCAGCAGGATCCCAAAGAGCAGCGGACGACTGCCGTACTTTTCCTCCAGCATGGGACCCAGAAGCAGGATGTACATGATATTGGAGAAATAATGCGCCCAGCTGCCGTGGCCCAGCACATGGGTGAAAAGCCGCACATAAAAGAGCGGGTCGGTCAGCGGCGCCCGGTAAACGCAGAACAAAAGCGACGTCAGCCCCGCATCGGTGACAGACGACAGGATCAGCACCAGAAGCGCGATCAGGGAAAAACTCAGCACCACAGGGGCGTTATACTTGATCTTGATGGTCACGGAAACCGATCTCCTCCTCTCTTTCCATACTGGTATCATACCCGAAAATCCGGGGCAATGCAAGAGCGCATGACAAAAAGAACCCGCCGCGGGGAAATTCCCCCGCGGCGGAACGTTTGATTTTGGTGTGTCAGGCAATGACGCGGGCGGTTTCGTCCGCCACGCGGGTGACGATGAGGCCCGCCTCTGCCCGGGTGATCTCATGGTCCGGCATGAATTCTCCGGCCTCGTTGCCCGCCAGAATGCCCGCCCGGTAAAGAAGATACGCCGCATCCGCATAGGACGCATCCGCCGCGATCTCCGGCACAGA
>SVLW01000058.1 GCA_015067705.1 Oscillospiraceae bacterium | reverse complement strand
TCCCTCCAAGGAGAAGCAGCGTTATCGCGAGGCCAAGGCCGAGATTGCGGCAATGGACGCCGAGATCCAGAAGCTTGAAAAAGAGAAGAAGGACGCCATTGCGAAAAACCGCAAGAACGCCCGTCAGGATACTGCCTATCAGGCTCAGTTCCGGGACAAGATGGCTGCCCTGAACGCCAAATACCGTGAGTGCACCGCCGGTGAGGCCTCCGCTGCCGCGAAAGCCCGCAACGAAGTGCTGGCCAAGGAAATTTATCTCTCCATCGGCCGCTTCCCGCTGACCCGTCAGCTGAAGGTCATGCGCGCTCTTCTGAAGGAACTGAAAAATGCCATGACGGTAGGTCTCGATCTGGACCGCGACGAAGTGCGCAATGCCGCCTTTGACGAGCATACCTTCCGTGTGAAGTATCTGGACGAGACCGCCGCAGAGCTGCACGGCACCTGTGTGCTGAACCTGGCAAAGATCAAGTATTCCAAGGACTGGACCAAGATCCGCGGCGGCAAGATCGCCACCGTGTTCCAGGATCCTATGACGTCCTTAAACCCCATTATCCCCATCGGCAAGCAGATCACCTCTGTCATTCTGAAGCATCAGGACTGCTCTGATCTGGAGGCGCGCGCCCGTGCACTGGAACTGATGAAGAAGGTGGGTATCCCCAATGCAGAGGCCCGCTTCGACGACTATCCCTTCCAGTATTCCGGTGGTATGAGACAGCGTATCGTTATCGCCATCGCCCTCTCCTGCCAGCCCAAGATCCTGATCTGTGACGAGCCCACCACTGCTCTGGACGTGACCATTCAGGCCCAGATCTTAAAGCTCATCAAGGATCTGCAGAAGGAATTCAACTATACCATCGTGTTCATCACCCATGACCTGGGCGTGGTCGCCAATGTGGCGGACCGTGTGGCCGTGCTGTATGCCGGTCAGGTCGTGGAGCTGGGCACCGTGGAGGAGGTCTTCTATGACCCCCGCCATCCCTATACCTGGGCGCTTCTGTCCTCTCTGCCCCAGCTGGCACAGAGAAACACCAAGCTTTATTCCATCACCGGCACGCCGCCCTCTCTTTACAACAAGATCGTGGGTGACTCCTTTGCACCCAGAAATCCCTACTGCCTGAAGATCGACACCCTGAAGGAGCCGCCGCTGTTCCAGGTGTCGGAGACCCACTTTGCTAAGACCTGGCTCCTGGATCCCCGCGCACCGAAGATCGAGAAGCCGGAGATCATTCAGGGCATCCACGAAAAGCTGATGCAGGCTTTCAATATCTAAGGAGGATCAGGTTGTGTCAAAAGAAAAGAAACCCGTAAACGGGAAAGAAACCCGCGTTTCTCATTTGCCGGAACATGGTCCCATTGCCGAGAACGGCAAGGAAATCCTGCTCTCTCTGAAAGATGTGGATATCACCTTTGGTAAGGGCGATCACGCCGTCAGAGCCGTCAAGAACGCCAGTTTTGACATCTATAAGGGCGAGACCTTCTCCCTGGTTGGTGAATCCGGTTCCGGTAAGACCACCATTGGCCGCGCGGTGATTCGCGTCAACCGTTGCGCCAAGGGCGAGATCCAGTATAAGGGCGTGCGTATTTCCGGCAAGATGCCCCGTGCACTGGACCGCGAGGTCATTCGTAATATCCAGATGGTGTTCCAGGATCCCGCCGCTTCTCTGAACGAGCGCGCCACCGTGGATTACATCATCTCCGAGGGTCTTTATAACTTCCATCTCTATGAAAATGAAGAGGATCGTGTCCGCAAGGTGGAGAAGATCATCGAGGAGGTCGGTCTCCTGCCGGAGCATCTGACCCGTTATCCTCATGAGTTCTCCGGCGGCCAGCGCCAGAGAATCGGTCTGGCCCGCGCCATGGTTATGGAGCCGGAGCTGGTCATCGCGGACGAGCCCATTTCCGCACTGGACGTGTCCATCCGCGCACAGGTCCTGAATCTTCTGAAAAAGTTCCAGAAGGAGAAGGATCTGACCTATCTCTTCATTGCCCACGACCTGTCCATCGTGCGCTTCATCTCCGACCGTATCGGCGTCATTTATAAGGGCGACATCGTGGAAGTGGCGGATGCCGAGGAACTCTTTGACTTCCCCATGCATCCCTACACCCGTTCTCTGATCTCTGCGATTCCCATCCCGGATCCGCAGCTTGAGAAGAAAAAAGCGCTCTTCACCTATGATCCCAGCATCCATGACTATAGCGAGGACAAGCCGGAGCTGGTGTGCATCGGACATGATCACTATGTCTACGGCAACAAGAAGGAAATCGAGGACTATAAGGCCATCCGCGAGCGCGGTGTGCCGCTGAAGTCCATTACGATTCTGGATTCCGAGGAAGAGGCCGCCCAGCAGACCAAGACCGCCGCAGAAACCGCGGCCGCCGTCTCTGCCGGTTCCGCCGACTTCCTGGAGAGCCCGCTCCATGATACCGGCAGCAAGTGGTACGCCATTGCTTCCTTCTTCCTGCCGCTCTTTGGTATCATCGCGGCCTATATCTTCAAGCATTTCAAACACATCCGCAACTTCAAGATGTGCCGGAAGGGCGCATTGATCGGATTTGGCATGATCGGCGTGGTCATTGCCCTGTTCCTGATCCTGCTCTTGCTGGCCACACTATAACCGGGAGACTGACAGGCGATGCGGCAAACCAATAAAACCCGCAGAACGCCTTATGTAAAGCCGGTCAAACGAATCGAACTGACAGGACGGCACTTCAAGCTTCGCGCAGTGATGGCCGTCCTGCTTTTTCTCATTGGTCTGACGGCGATTTTCATAGGCTTGCGTTCTGCACTGAATACCAAACCGGGATGGAAGGACATTACGGTCACTTCCGATTCCCTCCATTATGGCGAGGACTTCCTCTTCTCCTATGATTTCACGGACGCGGGACGGGAGGCCACTGCCCAGGAAAAACAGATCAATTCCCTCTATTCCGCCGCCATGAGCCATGCCTATCGGGTGTTCAATCCGGATGTGGCGACGGACGGCGTTCCGGGCGTAGCGGAACTGAACGCCCGGGTGAACGAGATCATCCGGGTGGACGAGGTGCTCTATACGGCGCTTTCTCAGGTGAAGGCGGCGGACAGCCGCCTCTTATATCTGGCGCCGGTTTATGCGGCGTATGACGGCATTTATCTGGCGGACAGCGATGCCGCCGCCGTGGCCTATGATCCGAATGAGGACGAGGCAATGGCGGAGGAAATCGCGGCGCTGGTGCGCTTTGTTTCGGACCCTGAGATGGTGGATCTGGAGCTTTTGGAGGACAGCCAGGTCTGTCTCCATGTGGCCGACGAGTATCTGCGCTTTGCCCAGGAGCACGAGATCACCACGTTCCTGGACTTCCACTGGATGCGGAACGCCTTTGTCATCGACTATGCGGCGTCCCTGCTGGCGGAAAATGGCTTCACGTCCGGGTATCTGGCAAGCTATGACGGTTTTACCCGGAATCTGGACGGGCGGGCGCTTTCCTATTCCGTCAATCAGTTTGACCGGGAGGGGACGGAGATTCTGATGCCGGCGGTTTTCCGGTATCAGGGGCCCATGAGCATCGTAAGCTTCCGGGATTATCCCATGAGTGAACAGGATCGCTGGCACTATTATGTGTACGAAGATGGGCGGATCGCCGCCATGTACACGGATCCGGCAGACGGCATGCAGAAGGCCGCGGTGTCCGACCTGACGGTGTATGCCGGGGACGAGAGCTGTGCGGAGCTGCTGCTCCGGGCGGCGCCGGTCTTTATCGCGGATACGCTGCAGGAAGAGGCGCTTTTGTCGCTCCTGTCGGAGGGCGTTGCTGCCGTCTGGTGCCGGGATGGGTCCGTGCGGTATACGGATGCGGCGCTGGAGATCGCCCTGACAGAACAGGGCAGCGGCCTGTATACGCTGGAATGCGTGGAATAAGGATTTCTCACCCCCGATCGGGCACGGCCCGGTCGGGGGCGTTCTTATTGGCGAGAGCAACAAATACGAATGACCGGGTTTGGAGGGTCTGTCTATGTACAGTCATTTTTCCTTATGATATACTATATTTGTAAGGAAACGCTTTTTGTTTTTGGAGGTGACAGATATGGTAGGAAACGGAGGATTCAACCAGGAAGGCGGTCTGGGCAGCATGGTGGATGCCATGGATGCACGCCGCGCCATGCAGTCGGGCGAGACCTATCAGGATTCTGCCCGCAGCCAGCGCTATCGCGCCTTTCGCTATGAAGTGCAGAGCGAGGGACTTCGCGCAGCGTTGAAAGGCCTTTGGAAACGGTAAGCAGAATGAAATCAGTACCGCAAGACCGAATGAGGATTCCTCATTCGGTCTTTTTTTTCGCTTGGAAATTGTTTTTCCGGGTGTGAGAAGAAAAATTCCTTTTGGTTGTCACTTTTTATGATTCTTCGGACACTAATAAAATAGAAAGGGCAAAAAGGCTTTCTGATGTCCGGGCGGCATCATGGGAAAGAGGTGTGCGATGAATCATGAAATGAAACGAATGATGGCGTTCCTGCTGGCAGGGATGCTTCTGCTGATGGGCGGATGCCGCGCGTCAGAACTTCGGAACAAATTGACATTCTATTTCAGCGAATAAGAGGAGGCAACATATGAAAACATCCGGAACGACATTCTTTCAAAAGTGGGGGAAGCGGATCGCCATCATTTGCGGCGTTGTGGCGCTTGCGGCGGCGGTGCTCCTGATCGAAACCTGGCCGCGGATCCGGGAGAGCGCGCTCGAGTCCATCACCTATGAGGACGGCACATTTTATTTGGATGATCTCCGGGCAGGCATGACCATGGAGGAAGTGATGGCGTCCCTGGATCAACGGAATATCGCGTATGTCACCATGGATACCGCCGAAATGGTGAATTACAGCACCTATGGAAACATGCACGCGCGGTACGGGAATCCGTATTCCCATCTGTCGGATCTGTCATGGCTCTCTCTTGCTCATGAGACCCGCATCACGGAGATGGGAAACATCACGATCCGCCGCACCTATTTCTTCCGGCATAACGAGCTGTCCCATGTGGAGATGCGGGCGGAGGGGGTCCACGGCAAGGTGGAGGATGATGTGGCGAACTATGAGGCGCTGGCAGCGGCGATGACGGAGGCCTTTGGCCCCTGCGATCAATTCATTGGCCCCGAAAAAATGGTGGATCGGGATATGATGCGCTATTCCTGGCACGACGATCATTCTGCACAGCAGAACCTGCGGGGGCCGGGCGTCGATCTGATCGCCAAGCGTTATCCCATGTACCGTTATTGGGGGAACGATTTCACCAAAACCCCGAAAGAGGTGGAGTATTTTGACTTTGTCCTGCGGGTTCGCGTGATGTCCCACGAGGACGCCGTATTTATTGAAGATGAAATGTACGAAAAGATGTACACAATCTCCTGAGTGTGTTATACTGGATGCATAAGGACCACTCATCATGGGATATAGGAGGAACCGTTCATGGAGCTTCAGGAAATTCGTCAGTTATGTGCGCGTATCAAAGAAAACATCAACAGAGTCATCGTGGGCAAGGAGGACGTCATCGATCATCTGCTCATTGCCATGATCGCTTCCGGCCATATCCTTTTGGAGGACGTGCCGGGCACCGGCAAGACCATGCTTGCCAAGGCGGCGGCCAAGTCCGTGGCCTGTGAATTCAAGCGGATCCAGTTCACGCCGGACCTCTTGCCCTCCGATCTGACCGGTATCAACTATTACGACCAGAAGGCCGGTGAGTTCCGCTTCCGTCCCGGCGCGGTGTTCACCAATATCCTCCTGGGCGACGAGATCAACCGCGCCACCCCCCGCACCCAGTCCTCGTTACTCGAGTGTATGGAAGAGCGTCAGGTGACCATCGATGGCGTCACCACGAGACTTTCCGCCCCCTTCCTGGTCATTGCCACCCAGAACCCGGTGGAGACCCAGGGCACCTTCCCCCTGCCGGAGGCACAGTTGGACCGCTTCCTCATCAAGACCGACATGGGCTATCCGGACACGGCGGACGGCGTTTCCATCCTGTCCCGCTTTAAGACCGAGAGCCCCCTTGATACCATCGAGCCGGTGGCCACTGCGGCGGATATCGTGGCGGCACAGGAGAGCTACACCGCCTGTCATGTGGCGGAGAGTGTGCTCCGCTATATCGTGGAGATCGCGGAGGAGACCCGCCGCCATCCCGACGTGGTCCTGGGCGTCAGTCCCCGCGGCACCCAGGCGATGCTGCGCACCGTGCAGGTGCATGCGATTCTCGCCGGCCGGGACTATGTGACCCCGGACGACGTGAAGGCCATGGTGGGCCCGGTGTTCGGCCACCGCATCATTCTGAAAAACAGCGCCCGCGTAAAGCGCGGCCTGCAGGCGGAGATCCTCGACTTTATTTTAAGCCGTGTGCCGGTGCCGTCGGAGGATCTGGAACAGTAACGCGGAGATAGGAGACGTACCATGTGGATCATCAGTCTGTTTTTGGCGCTTCTTTTGGTGGCGCTTTTGCAGGTGTGGGTCTTTGGTCGGTATGGATTGCGTAAGTTCCGCTATCAGCGCAGCTTTTCCCCGGTGGTGGCGAACGAGGGCGATACCGTGACCATGGTGGAGACCATCCGCAATGAAAAGCTCCTGCCCCTGCCCTGGGTGCGCATCGAGGCCGGCATCAGCTCCCATCTGGTGTTTGGCGAAAAGACCGCAGAGGTCAACGGCGCGCGCCAGTATCATCGCAGTATTTTCGCCCTGGGCCCCTATTCCACGGTGACCCGGCGGCATCGTGTCTATTGTGCCAGGAGAGGATATTACCAGATCCCGAATGTGGCCGCGGCGGCGGGGGATCTTCTGGGCCTTGCCCGGATCCGGGCGCAGGAAATCCCCACGGATTCTTTGGTGGTGGTGTATCCGCGGCTCATCCCCATTGAGGATATCCTCAGCGAGAAAAACAGCTTTACCGGCGACATCGTGGTGCGGCGCTGGATCGTGGACGATCCCTTCATGATCCGGGGCGTGCGCGCCTATACCGGCAGCGAACCCTACAACCGCATCAACTGGAAGGCCACCGCCCGTACCGGTGAAATGCAGGTACACGAATATGACTTCACGGCGGAGGTTCGCCTGCTGATCGTGGTGAATATCGACGTGACGGCGGAGCAGTGGAGCGCCGTCATCGAAGAGCATCGGGCGGAGCGGGCCCTGGCCCTGGCCGCCAGTATTGCCCAGTACGCCCTGGAAAACGGCATCGAGACCGGATTCGCCACCAACGGACGACTGCTGGAGGATCGGGAGACCGTGGCCTATGTGCCGCCTCAGTCCGGCGCGTCCCAGGTGACAGAGATTTTTGATACCATCGCCAAGATCACCCTGATCCGCACCCTCAGTATGGGCACGCTGCTGCAGCAGATCGCATCGGGCGGCGCGGACAATCTGGACGTACTGCTCATCACGCCCTATACGGACGAACTCATGGACCGCCAGATCGCAAATATGCGGGCGGCGGGCAATTATGTGGAGATCCTGTCCCCGGATGCGTGGCTTGAGATGGAAGAAGGGGAGGCAGACGTATGAAAAACACCTTGTCGCTGCCCCGGGCGCTGGGCCGGATTCTGGTGGAGTATGCCCTGGTGTTCCCCATGGTCTATCTGCTGTCCGGCATTCTGGATGCACCCATGAGCTGGATCTTGTTAGGATTGGTGCCGGGCTGTGCCCTGCTGGGCGCGGTGCTGCGGCGCATATTCCCCGCGGGGGGACTGGAAGTGGGGCTTTGCCTCGTGCTGTCCATCGCCCTGGCGGGCGTCACGGCGGGGAGCTTTGCCCTGCGGGCCAATCCCGCCAACTATGTACTGCCGGTGCTGATCGCGCCCTTTGCCGCGGTGCGGGGCAGACAACTGGTGCAGCATGACTGGCACGGCGTGATGCCTAACTTTGTACCCTGTATGCTGTTGGTGTTTGACCTGATCGTGCTGGCGGTGATCAATTATATCGGCCGTCTCTCGCCCTTCCTGCCGGTGATCACGATTACCGGCCCGGTGTCGCTGGCGGCGGGATATTATCTGATGAATGCCTTAAGCCGCCGGAATCTGGCGGATGACCAGCGACTGGAGCAGGCCGGCGGCACCACCCGGCGTACCGCCGTCCCCCGCAATCTGGCGCCCCAGAACCGGGCGCTGGTGACGGGACTTCTGGTGCTGGGCGGCGTGCTGTCCTTCCTGCCGTTTCTTGTGACGGCGGCGAAGTTCCTGGTGCAGATGCTGGCGAAAGTCCTGGGCTTTTTATTCGGGCTCCTGGTCTCGCTTGCCCCCAAGGCGCCCACGAAGGGCGAGGCCGCAGAGGAAGTCCTGCCCGAGGATTTCATGGTGTACCAGCAGAACGATATGTGGGACGCGTTCTTCCGAATCCTGATGGGCGTGGTCTTTGCGGCAGTGCTGGTGACGCTGGCGATTCTGGTATTCATCGCCATCCGCAAGGGATGGAAGCTCTTAAAAGAGCTTTTGCAGAAGCTGGCCAGCGACCGGGGCATGATCGGCGCGGACAGTCTCGACTTCGACGACGTCAGCGATTCGCTTCTGAACCTGCGGGATCTGCCGAAGAAATACTGGGATGACCTGAAAAATCGGGTGAACGATATGACGCGGCGCTCCCTGCGCTGGAACGAGCTCCATAGTGAGGAGGAGCGGGTGCGCTATCTCTACCGCAGCGCCCTGCGAAAGGCGCGGAAAAACGGCTATTCCCATCGGGATTCCTACACACCCAAGGAAGCACTGCACTCTGCGGCGCAGAACTGGCGCACTTTGGAGGACGTGGAACCGGCGCTCACCGAGCAGTATAACGCCGTGCGCTACGGCGAAAAGGAACCGCAGCCGGGTGCCGCAGAAGCGCTGCGGGACAAAGCAGGATTATAAGGCATAATAAAATCCCCTCTGCATCCGCAGAGGGGATTTTTTGCATACAGTTTAGAGCTCCAATGCCTTGGCGGCCGCGGTCATGGCGTCGGCGTCGGCGGGGTCAAGCTCGATGTCCTGCACCTGCAGGGTATCGATGAGGTTTGGCATCTTGCGGGCGCCTACCAGGAGATTGATAGACGGGGACTGGGCCTTTGCCCAGGCGCAGGCGAGAACCGCCAGAGAGCAGCCGTACTTCTCCGTCAGGGGGCGGAAGCCCGCGAGCATGGCGGCCAGCTTCTGGGGAACGCCGGGCTGGAACCAGGGGAGATTGCGGCGCACGTCGCCGGGAGGCGGCGCAAAGTCGGCGGGCATCTTGCCGGTGAGGGCGCCTTCCTCCAATGCGCGATAGGTCTGGAAGGTGACGCCGGCCTTTTCGCAGAGCGGGATATAGCTCTCAAGACGGGTGCGGCCCAGCAGGCTCAACTGTTCCTGGGCCAGATCCACCTGGCCGCAGGCCAGATAGGCCGAGAGATGATCCGTGGTGGCATTGGAAATGCCGATGGCGCGGATCTTGCCCTCCTGCTTAAAGCGCAGCATGGTGTCCATCACTTCGGGCACTTCCTCCACGGCGGGCTGGCGATGGGTGATATAGACGTCGATATAGTCGGTGCCGAGGCGGCGGAGGCTGTCCTCCAGATCCTTCCGCAGGCTCTCCGGACGGAAGTCGCGGTAGACGCTGCGGCCGTCGCGGTGTACTCAAAG
>SVLW01000057.1 GCA_015067705.1 Oscillospiraceae bacterium | reverse complement strand
AATCGTGACGAAAACGGCTATGTATTCGGCACGATTCCCGCCAATATCCCCGACTGGCAGGGCGTCACCATCGGCTTTATCGCCCACATGGACGTGGTGGACGATGTGGCATATGAAAATATCCGTCCCCGCGTGGTGGAACATTACGACGGCGGCGAGCTGTTATTAAATGAAGCACTTGGAATCGTGCTGTCGCCGGAGGCATATCCTTCGCTCCGGCGCCATGTAGGCAAGACCCTGGTGGTTACCGACGGCACCACGCTCCTGGGCGCAGACGACAAGGCCGGTATCGCGGAGATCCTCACCATGGCAGAGACCCTGCGGGATCATCACGAGATTCTCCACGGCGATATCAAGATCGGCTTTACCCCCGACGAGGAGATCGGCCGGGGCGCAGACCTCTTTGATGTGCCCCGCTTTGGCGCGGACTTTGCCTACACCTCCGACGGCGGCGGATTCGGCGAAGTGGAGTATGAGACCTTCAATGCCGCTGCCCTGCACGTCACGGTGCACGGCGTCAGCGTCCATCCCGGCAGCGCCAAGAATACCATGAAGAATGCCGCGCTCATCGCCATGGAATATGCCGCACTCCTGCCCGAGAACGAGCGCCCGGAAAAGACCGAGGGCTATGAGGGTTTCTTCCATCTGATCGATATGCATGGCCAGTGCGAGCTGGCGGAGCTTGATTATATCCTCCGGGATCACGACGCCGCCATTTTAGAGCGTAGGAAAGCGGATGCGGGAAAGGCCGCCGAGACCATCAATGCCCGCTACGGCGAGGGCACCGTGGAGATTCTGATCCGCGACAGCTATCGCAATATGGCGGAGATGGTGCGTCCCCACTGGCATCTCATTGACACTGCCTATGAGGCGGTGCGCGAGGTGGGCGGCACGCCCATCAGTGTGCCGGTGCGCGGCGGAACCGATGGTTCCCGCCTGTCCTTCATGGGTCTGCCCTGTCCCAATCTGGCCACCGGCGGCTATAACGCCCACGGCCGCATGGAGTATGTCTGCGTAGAGGAAATGGACGCCTGCGTCGCCATGCTGGTGAAGATCGCAGAGAAGTACGCATTGAAAACGAAGTAAAAAAGGAGCCGCATTGCCATGAAAGCCTTTCAGGTATTCCGTATGCGCTATTCCGGCAATGCGGTTTTTTCCGCATTGTCTATGGAAGTGCTGCAGGAGGCGGAGATCCCCGCCTATATCTGCGTCTATAATGCCTGCTTCCGCCCCATGCGGGAGGCACTGGAATGCAGTCCCACGGATTTCTATTATACGGCGGCGCAGCTTCTCGGGAAGCGGGAACAGATCTATGTCCTGAAAGAAGCGGGGGAGATCGCGGGATCGGTGGCGATCTATGGAAACGAGATCGATGATCTCGTCGTGGCCCCGGCATATCAGGGCAGGGGACTGGGCCGCGCGCTGCTTGCCTGGGCGGTGGCCCGGATGCAGGCGGAGGGCACCTGTCCCATCACGCTCTCCGTAGTGGACTGGAATGTGCGCGCCCTGACGCTTTATCGGGACTTTGGCTTTGAAACATTTGAAACCCTGCAGATCGGCAGGAAAGAATCATCCTGACAGGAGGAATCCCATTATGTATCACTATACCGTACCGAAAGCAAAGCATCTGCGTGTCATTGTGGACACCGACTGCAAAAACGAGGCGGACGATCAGTTTGCGCTGACCCATCATCTCATGACGCCCCGCTTTGACATTATGGCCATCAATGCGGCGCATTTTGAGGTGCGCCATCACGACGGCACCAGCGAGGGGAAAAGCTATGCGGAGATTCAGAAAATCCTGAAGCTCATGGGCCGCGAGGGCCAGTACAAAGTGCTCCACGGTTCCCGCCATCCTCTGCAGTATGATCCGGCGGAGCGGGCGGACGAGTCCCATATGCTCAGTGGTTCCGCGCCCTTCCTGCCCAAGGTAACTTATGAGGAGAACGAGGCATCCCGCTTCTTAATTGAGGAAGCCCTGCGGGATGATCCCCGTCCGCTCTTTGTGGTGTGTCTGGGCGCCCTCACCAATGTGGCCACGGCGCTTCTCATGAATCCCGACATCGCCGAGCGCTTTACCTGCGTCTGGATCGGCGGCGGCAAGCCCCCGGTGGGCGATTGGGAGTTCAATCTCCTGCAGGATGTACCGGCGGCCAATGTGGTATTCGGCTCGAAATGCGGCCTCTGGCAGGTCCCGAAGAATGTCTATTCCATGATAAAGGTCTCTCTGGCCGAACTGCAGGTGAAGGTGCGTCCCCACGGCGCCATCGGCGAATACCTCTTCCGCCAGATGGTGGAGCTTAATGACGAATACGGCGAGAACCTTGGCTGGCCGGAGGGCGAGATGTGGTGTCTGGGCGACCAGCCTACGGTGACGGTCCTCCTGGAGGCCAATCCCAATGACTATGACCTGGTGCCGGCGCCCTTGTTCATGCGGGATCTGACCTATATTCCCTGTGAGAAAAACCGCACCATCCGTGTGTTCCATCGGGTGGACTCCCGCTTCACGCTAGAGGATTTCTTCGCCAAGCTGGAAATCAATTTCCCGGCGGAGCGTTGATCGCTTGACAAGCCCGTTCTGGGGCGCTATACTGGGAACAGAATGAAATGAGGGGTGAAAAGATGCGTTTTTGATCTGTTAAGTTTGGCTGAATACAAAAGAAAGGCTGCGGCGGTATGGCCGGGGCCTTGCGTGTTGCTGCCGCTTATCAGGTCGATTCTGCATTTCTGCTCATTCCCGGGGGAAGTTCTGCCCGGGTGAATGGGTGATGCCCGAATGGAATCAGACTGCCTGTCGGTATGGAACCGACAGGCAGTTTTTGATTGACCTCGAAAGGCGGCGGAAAGGAAAGGAGTTTCCATGCTGCAAATCAGGCACGTATCTTTTTCCATCAAACAGAATTTCCGGGAAATGCTCCGGGATTTTACCTTTACCTTAAACCCCGGCGACCGGGCGGCGCTGATCGGAGAGGAGGGCTGTGGGAAATCCACCCTGCTGAAGCTGATCTACGACCCGGAGCTGGTGGCGGATTATGCCGAGTGGGAGGGCGGCATCGACCGCAGCGGCGTCCGCATGAGCTATCTCTCCCAGGAGATCACAGAGTCCGACAAAAAGCGCGGGATCTATGACTATCTCTGCCGGAGCGTTGATCCGGCGGAGGATGCGGCGCTTTTGGCCGAGGCGGCGGCGCGGTTTCAGATCCCGCTGGAGCTTTTCTATGAGGAGCGTCCGGTGGGGACGCTGTCCGGCGGCGAGCGGGTGAAGCTGCAGCTGGTGCGGATTTTGCTGGAGCGCCCGGACGTGCTTCTCTTAGACGAGCCCACCAACGATATCGACCTCGCCACCATCCGGGAACTGGAGGACTTTATCCTCACCTGCGGATTCCCGGTGCTCTATGTCTCCCACGACGAGGAACTGATCGAGAAAACCGCCAACGTCATCATCCATATCGAACAGCTCCGGAAGAAATCCCTGCCCCGGCACACCATTGCCCGCATGGGGTATCGGGAGTATATCGCCGGACGGCAGGATGCCTTTGCCCATCAGGAACAGATGGCGCGGAAGGAACGGGCAGAACAGAAGGCCCGGGAAGAACGCTGGCGGCAGATCTATGACCGGGTGGATCATGAACAGGCGGCCATCTCCCGGGGAAATCCCAGCGGCGGACGCCTGCTCAAAAAGAAGATGAAGTCCGTGAAGGCCCAAGAGCGCCGATATGCCAGAGAGGCGAAAGAGATGACGGAGATGCCCGACACGGAGGAGGCCATCTTCTTTGATTTCACCGCCGGCGCGGAGATCCCCCGGGGGAAAACGGTGCTGTCCTATGCCCTGCCGGAGCTGCGGGTGGGGGAGCGGGTGCTTGCCCGGGAGATCCGGCTGGAGATCACGGGGCCGCAGCATGTGGGCATCGTAGGTGCAAACGGTGCGGGCAAGACGACGCTGCTGCGGCTTCTGGCGGAGGAGCTTTTGCCCCGCCGGGATATCCGGGCGGGCTATATGCCCCAGGACTATACCGACCGTTTGGCGCTTGCGGGGAGTCCCATGGACTTTGTCTCCGCCGGACACTCCCGGGAAGAGATCACCCGGGCCCTGACGTATCTGGGCAGTATGCGCTATACCCATGAGGAGATGCTGGGGCGGATTTCCGCTCTCTCCGGCGGGCAGAAGGCAAAGCTCTTTTTCCTGGATCTGGAGATCCAGGGCTGCAATGTGCTGATCCTTGATGAACCCACCCGCAATTTCTCGCCGCTGTCCGGCCCGGTGATCCGGACGTCTCTGCGGAACTTCGGCGGCGCCATTCTCTCTGTCAGTCACGACCGCAAGTATTTGCGGGAGGTCTGCGATACGGTGTATGAGCTGACGCCGGATGGCCTGCGTCGGATTTTTGAGCTCTGATGGGAAGTTCGGGGTGGAAAAATACTGGAAACTGTGTTATGCTACCCATAGAATCAAGCGGAAAGGCGGGGATCGTATGAAATTTGGAATCTGTACCGGCGTGGAGAACGCCGCACTTTTGAAAGAACTGGGGTATGACTATATCGAGCTGGGGCTCAGCGCGCTGGCCGCCATGGATGAGGCGGCATTTGCGGCGTGCCGGGAGACGCTCTCGGCGTCCGGACTTCCGGCGGAGGCGGCGAATGTGTTCTTCCCGGCGTCCGTTCGCCTGACCGGGCCGGACGCGGATCCCAAGAAGATCGAAGACTATGTAGAGCGGGCGCTCTCCCGTGCGGCGGCGCTGGGCATCCGTGTGGTGGTGCTGGGCAGCAGCGGCGCCCGCAATCTGCCGGAGGGCTATGACCGGGAATGCGGCTATCAGGAGTTCCTCCGCGCTCTGCGGATCTGCGGCGATGTGGCGGAAAAATACGGCATCACCGTGGCCATCGAGCCGCTGCACTTCCCGGAATCCAATCTGATCAACCGGGTGGAGGAGGGTCTGCAGGCCGCCCGGGATGCGGCGCATCCCGCGGTGAAGACGCTGGCGGATCTCTGGCACATGAACCTGGAGGGCGAAACCTTTGACGTCATCGCCGCCTCCGGCGGGGAGATCGCCCATATGCATATCGCTTCGCCCGAGCGCTTCTATCCTGCGGCGGAGGATGGTACGGACTATGCATCTTTCCGTGCGGCGCTTAGTGCATGCGGTTATGACGCCCGGATCTCCATCGAAGCCAAAACGGAAGACTTCGCGGAAGACGCCCGCCGGGCCCTCGCCTTTTTGAAAACGCTGTAAGAGATTTCCCCGGACCGGGGGAGAGAGGAAAACCCGTATGAAAACAAAGCTTATGATAGACGGCCGGCGGTTTTGCCTGAATGGGGTTCCGGTTTATCAGGAACTGCCGGATTGCCCGCCACAGTACCATGGCCTTCTCATGAACGCCCGCTTTATTCAGGGCGTGTTTGACGACCGGGAGAATCCCCGTCAGTTCGACCGGTTCGGTCTGACCTTTGACGCGGAGGAGAATACCGATGCGCTGATTGCTGCGCTGCCACAGTGGTATGAAAGCGGACTGCGGGCGATTACGGTGGGATTTCAGGGAGGCGGCCCCTGCTTCACCATGGAGAATACCGGCATTGCCAATTCACCCTTCTCTCCGGATGGCGGTCGGATCGATCCGGCGTATCTTGCCCGGATGGAGCGCATCATTGCCGCGGCGGATGAGATCGGCATGGTGGTGATCGTGAGTTTGTTCTACGGCGCGCAGTGCCGGTTCTTCCGGGATGACGCGGCGATCCGCCGGGCGGTGGAAACCGCCTGTGCATGGCTGAAGGCGCTCTCGCCCACCAATGTGATCCTGGAAATTGCCAACGAGTTTGAGTTCTTTGTCTTTGACGACTATCCCATCCTGCAGAATGCGGAGAGCATGGCGGCGCTCATCACGTTTGCGAAAGCGGCCTCCGGCGGTCTGCCGGTGGGGTGCAGCGGCTCCGGCGGATATTTTTCGCAGGTAGTGGCGGAGGCGTCCGACGTGATTCTGGTGCACGGCAACAGCCAGTCCCGCCAGCAGTTTGCGGCGCTTCTGAAAAAAGCCCTGGCGGTGCGTCCTGCCCGCCCAGTGCTCTGTAATGAAGATTCGCCCTCTCTGATGGCCATGGAGGTGGCGCTGCGCCATGGCGTTTCCTGGGGATATTACAATAATCTCACGAAACAGGAACCGCCCACCCGCTGGGGCATTCTGCCCGGCATGGATGCCTGCTTCGCGGCGCGGATGCGGGAACGTCTGGGGATCCCGGGCGGGGATGTGCCGGAATATGCCTTCACAGGACTGGCGCCCCATGAAACCGTTCAGGGAAAGCGCTGGATCGGCATTGCGGCGCTGCATCCCGAGCGGATCGACCGGGTGGAATTTACCCGAAACGGCAGTCTTTATGATATCTGCTACTTAGATCCCTTTACGGTGCATTTTATGGAGAACTGGCGGCAGGGCGCCGTGGAGGATTGCCGCCCCGGCGAGGTCTGGCGGGCGGATATTTTCCTGACGGACGGCAGCGTGGTAAGCCTGGAAGAAAGAATACCGGAGGACGTGCGATGAAGAATCCCCTGCTTGCGGCGATCCGGGAGAATACGGAAGTCATGTTTGCCAACGCGGAGATCATGCTGCGTACCTGTGATCCGGAGTATCTCCTCTGCGGCATGCCCGTCTGGCGGCATTTATACCATACCTTCCATTCCTGCGACCGCTGGTATATCAATCCCTGTGTTTATGAGGAACCGGCGTTTCATGCTGAAAACCTGAACTCTCTGGATCTGCCCTGTGAGAAAGTGCTCTCCATGGAGGAGCTGGCGGCGTATCTTGCGGCGGTGCGGGAAAAGATCCTGGCTTATCTGGACGGTCTGACGGATGAACGTCTCACGGAGATCCCGGAGGGCTGCAGCCAGAATCGTCTGGGGCTCATTCTCTCGCAGATCCGGCATTTCTACGCCCATATCGGCTATGTAAACGCCACCACGATCATTGAACGGAACGAATGGCCGAGAGTTGTCGGTGTGGGAGATCGGCTTGCGCTTTCGGATGAGGAATTATATGAATAATCAAAAGCACCGCAGCTAATCACTGCGGTGTTTTCTTTGTATTGTTATTTTTTGAGATCTTCCCGATAGATCAGAGTGGCCTGCATATCGTTCTCGCCGCGGTAGTAGCAGCAGGGGAGGGTCTGGCCGTGGACCTCGATGGTGCCGAAGCGCTCGGCGGGGCCGCCCGCGAGAATGGTGTCACAGGCGTCGATCAGGGAATCGATGTAGTAAACAGGATCCAGCACGCGGCCGTGGCCGGTGCCCAGATGGTCAAAGTCTGCCTGGTATTCCTTCACGTGCAGCAGGCTCTTTTTCATCTCGGAGACGGTGACGGAATTCACCATAAAGAGATAAATGGTGCGGCCGAGGATGGAGTCGCCGGTATAGAGGATGCGCTCCTTGCGGTCGAGTAAGCACAGGGCGCCGGGGGTGTGGCCGGGGAAGAGAATGGCCTCGATCTTGCGGTCACCCAGATCGATGAGGTCGCCCTCGTTCATGACAACGGCCGGGCAGGCGGCGGGAGCGCCTTCTGCGCGGACGATGGGACGATCGGTATTATTGTAGGCGGGCAGCTCTGCCTCGCCAATGAAGGCTTTTTCAAAATAGCCGTTGCCGCCGCAGTGGTCGCCGTGGGCATGGGTGTTTACGAGAACCAGCGGCAGGTCGGTGATGGAGCGCACCACCTCCAGATAATCCTCAAAGCCAAAGCAGGTATCGATGACCAGCGCTTTTTCGCTGCCCACCACCACATATGCGGTGGCGTTGCGGTCGTCCTCGATGAGATAGGCGCTCTCGGTCATACGGAGAATGGTGAGATGTTCGTCTTTTGCATAACGGATTTTTTCGTTGATATTCATGATGCTGCCTCCTCCTGGGGTTTTCTTTTCATCATTATACGGCAAAGTACCGCCGGATACAAGATAAAGGCGGGTTTCCCCGCAGGAGTTGCGGATATTTTCAGAATTGGGATTGCAAATCCCGCCGCCATCAGGTATCATGAAAGTACGCTGATCTGAGAGTTGGAGGCGATGATATGAACTTCAAAAAGAGACTGCTTTCGCTGGCTGCGGCAGCGGCCCTGAGCATTTCGATGCTCCCGGCGTCTGCTATGGCAAGTGTTTCGTATTCCTATGGCGAGGAGATCCATTACCTGAGCGCAGATCCGGAAACGCTCCCGCAGGCGGACGGCACCGTCGCCGCTATCCATGACTCGTTTTATGATATGCTCACGCCCGCGGGCATGGCGATCTATGACGCGCTGCTTGCCAATGTGGAGCTCATGAAGGACGGCAGTTCTGTCGTGATGTTCACGTTCCCGGCGGGCATCACTCTGGACGATATGGGCTTTCAGATGTACCAGGACGCTATGAATGCCTTTAACCGGGATCACAGCGAGGTGTTCTGGCTGGATATGTCCCGGATGAAGATGAATGCCCATCTGCAGGCGGACGGCCTGGTGCAGTGCCGTATTTCCCCGGTGGAGACAAGCTATTATACCGCGGCCTACACCTCCCGGGAGGAAGTGGAGCGGGACATCGCCCTGCAGGAAGCGCGGCTTGATGAGATCGTCTCCGCGGCGGTGCAGTATGAAACGGTCTATGAGCGGCTGCGCTATGCCCATGACTGGCTTCTCCAGCATAATATCTGCAGCACTGCGGGACTCACGGCGCCCATGCGTGCCTTTGAGGCCGTGAGCGCCCTGGAGGGCAGCATCTCCGGCAGCACCCAGCCGGTGTGCGAGGGCTATGCCCGGGCATTCGACCTGATCTGCCGGGAGCTGGGCGTGTCCACGCTTCTGGTCACCGGCGAGGGCAAAAATGCCGGCCGCACGGAACCCCATATGTGGAACCAGGTGCAGGTGGACGGCCAGTGGTATGCCGTGGACGTCACCTGGGACGACCCGCTCTTTCTGGAACAGCAGGGCGGCGGACGCCACACTTATTTCCTGATCGGCTCTGAGACCCTGTGCGACGAGGAGATGCTCTTCCGGGAGAATCATGTCATCACCCCGCAGATCACCTCTTATGCCACCGCGATCCTCTATCCCCCCACGGCGGAACAGGCCTATCTCTTCGTTCAGGAGGGAGACCCCCTCGAGGATGAACTCCCTGCGGAGCCCGTGGTGTTTGAACGGATCCGGGAATATACCCCCGGCCTCTTTGCGGATGTGCCGGAAGGGGAGTGGTACTCCTCCGGTGTTGCGGATGCCTATGCCTTTGGCTTTATGAACGGCACCGGCGACGGCAACTTCGGCATTCGCGGCGACGTCACTGTGGCCCAGGCCGTCACCATGGCGGTGAATATCCACCGCATTTATACCGGCAACACCGAGGAACTGGCGGCGGCAGAGGACTGGTACGAGCCCTATGTGGACTATGCCTTCCGGCATAACATCCTCCGCCGGGCCTATGACGAATACGAGGTGTCGGTCTCAAGAGCGGAGTTTGCCGTGATCTTTGCGGCGGCGCTGCCGGAGTCGGCGTATCCTGTGCGAAACGAGATCCCGGACGGCTCTGTGCCGGATATCGCGGCGGATGCGTCCTATGCGGATGCGGCGTATCTTCTTTACCGGGCGGGCATTCTGGCGGGCAACGAGGCCGGAGAATTCATGCCGGACCATGAGATCACCCGGGCAGAGGCGGGCCTCATC
>SVLW01000056.1 GCA_015067705.1 Oscillospiraceae bacterium | reverse complement strand
GGATTGGAGGATCACCGGGAAGGAGGAGCGGAACAGCATGTTCAGCAGCATGATGCCTGCGCCGAAGATAAAGCTGACCCAGACAGAGGCCTTGGTGGCGCGCTTCCAGTAGAGACCGTAGATAAACGGCGCCAGGAATGCACCGGCCAGTGCGCCCCAGGACACGCCCATGAGCTGTGCGATAAAGGTGACGTTTGCCTTATACTGCACAATGGCGATGATGGCGGAAATGGCGATGAACACCACGATCAGCACACGCATGATGAAAAGCTGCTTCTTTTCGGTCATGTTCTTCACGATGGTACCCTTTAAGAAGTCCAGGGTCAGCGTGGAGGAGGAGGCCAGCACCAGAGAGGACAGCGTGGACATGGAGGCGGACAGCACCAAAATGATGACAATGCCCATGAGCACGTCCGGCAGATCGCTCATCATGGCGGGGATAATGGCGTCAAAGCCCTCTGCGGCCACGTCGATCCGGTCGCCGTACAGTCTGCCGAAGCCGCCCAGGAAGTAACAGCCGCCGGCCACGACGAGAGCGAAGAAGGTGGAGATAATGGTGCCCTTGTTGATGGCCTTTTCACTCTTGATGGCATAGAACTTCTGCACCATCTGGGGCAGGCCCCAGGTGCCGAGAGAGGTGAGGATCACGACGCCCAGCAGGTTCAGAGGATCCGGGCCGAAGAAGGAGGTGAAGGCGCCGGGCATGGTGGATGCTGCGGCATCTTCCACCTGGGCCAGTTTTTCCATGGCGCCCATGAAGCCGCCGTGATTGGAGAGCACCGCGGCGATGACCGCCACGATACCGCCCAGCATGATGATGCCCTGGATAAAGTCATTGATGGCGGTGGCCATATAGCCGCCGGCAATGACATACACGCCGGTGAGAACCGCCATGACAATGATGCAGACCGTGTAATCGATGTGGAATGCCATACCGAAGAGCCGGGACAGACCATTATAAAGGGATGCGGTGTAGGGGATCAGGAAAATAAAGACGATGGCGGAGGCGCCCACCTTCAGGGCGTTAGAAAGGTAACGCTTGCCGAAGTATTCCGGCATGGTGGCGGAGGAGATCCGCTGGGTCATCAGGCGCGTACGCCGTCCCAGAACCACCCAGGCCAGAAGCGAACCCAGGAGCGCGTTGCCAATGCCGATCCATGTGGAGGCAATGCCGTATTTCCAGCCAAACTGTCCGGCATAGCCCACGAAAATGACAGCAGAGAAGTAAGACGTGCCATAGGCAAAGGCCGTCAGCCACGGGCCCACAGAGCGTCCGCCCAGCACAAATCCATTGACGTCGGTGGCGTTTTTCCGGCAGTAAAGGCCGACACCGATCATGATGGCGAAGAACACCACCAGCATAATGACTTTCAGTACCATGTTTCATCCTTCCTTTCACGAAGTGAATTTTGACTTGCAGAGGACGAAATCGGTACAAAAAAATCGTCCTCTGCTATAAACAGAGGACGAAAGAAATTCTTCCGCGGTACCACCTCAGTTTACCGCGTCCTTACGGTGCGCGGCCTCATCGAGCACAAGTCTATGCTCTATCACGGTAACGGGTGAATCCGTCGCAGCCTACCGGGGAAAGACTCCCTTTCGATGCGCAGCTCTCAAAATGTATTCCACAGGTACCCGCCTCCTGCCTCGCACCACCCGGCAGTTCTCTGTAGGCTTCCTCCTGTGTACTCCTTTTTGGTCACAGCCTTTGTGTATGTATAGTAGCACTTTATCAGAATGAAGTCAAGCCCTTTTTCGGAAATTCCGGAAAAAGTATTTTTGGAATGATTCCGCCTGGAAGGCGGAAAATTTTATAGCCCCACACTGTGCAGAAACGCGCAGACGACCTCGCGGTACCTGGCCGGGTCGGCCGGATAGCTCATGCCGTGGCCCGCGCCGGGGAAGGTGGCGATCATTTTGGGCGAGACACAGGCACGGTAAAGCCGCCGGCTCATATCACAGGGCACGAAGTGATCCTCCTCCCCGTGGATCAGGAGAACCGGCACATAGGCCCGCTGCAATGCCGCCTCCACATCGCCCTCCATAATGGAAAAACCGCCGAAGAGCCGCGCCGCCAGCCGCACCAGCGGGAAGGCCGGCCACACCGGCAGATGCCGCAGCCGGATCACCCGGCGAATGATGGAGGCAGGGGAGGAATAGGGGCAGTCCGCGATGACACCCCGCACATTCTCCGGCAGGTCGAGACCCACCGCCAAAAGCACCGTGGCGGCGCCCATGGAAACACCCGCCAGCAGGATCGGCGTGTCTCCGCCGAAGCGGGCATTGACATAGTCGATCCAGGCGAGCACGTCATACCGCTCCCGGATGCCAAAGGTGATCACCGTGCCGCCGCTTCTTCCGTGGGCGCGCTGGTCAATCACCAGGGTGTTGTGCGAAAGCTCCCTTGCCAGATGATTCCCGCCGCAGAAATCCCGCAGCGCCGTGCCGCGATAGCCGTGACACTGGATCTGAATGGGCGCGCCGTCCTTTACATGATAATACCGGGCAAAGAGCGGCGTGCCGTCCGGGGCCTCTATGGTGATTTCCTCGGGCTGCAGCGCCTGCAGCTCCTCCACAAGCTGTCGGATCATTTCTCCGTGAGCGCCCGTCGGAGTCCCCTTCGGCAGCAGATCGACCTCCCCGCGCCTCGGCGGCTGGTAAAACGCCGAGAGGTAGCCATATCCCAAAAAGCCCGCCGCCAAAACCGCGGCCGCACCCAGTATCCGCCAGATCATACGATCCCTCCATCGCTGTTCATTCTCTTCACTCTAGCACGGGACCCCCGGTTTGTCAATTCCGGGCATATGGAAAAGCGCCAGACGGAATTCCGTCTGGCGCTTTCATGCAGATAACCGTATCGCTTCTTACTTCAGCCCGTTCTCGTAGGCCTCGATCATCTTCTTGACCATCTGGCCGCCGACGGAGCCGGCCTGGCGGGAAGTCAGGTCGCCGTTATAGCCCTGCTTCAGGTTCACGCCGACTTCGTTTGCGGCTTCCATCTTGAACTTGTTCATTGCTTCTCTTGCTTCCGGAACCATAGTCTGATTAGATCTGGACATAAATTTCAACTCCTCATTTCGTTTGTTTGCGTTTTTCAGCGCAAGACTATTGTACCCGCCGCAGATTTTGATATGCTGAAAGCTTTTGCCATGAAAGTCAGGATTTGTCGAAGAGAAATTTGCGATTCAAACCGTTTTTTCAGATGTGTGTCAATCCGTGCGTCTCTGCATACGATGTAACGGGGACGATCTAATGGATGCGATGATTAGGATAATGGATAAACGTTATGAATAAACGAAAAGTTAATAAGAATCGAAACGGAAAGTGCGGTTCCTGCTGTCAATGCTGTTGCGAGGATCATTCGGTCAATTCCGTTTTGACGGTGCGGAATCCTGCGGGCAGCGCGGCGGCACTTACCATAACCCCGCTTGCGGGAGGCACGCGGCCCGTTTCCGCCCACCTGGTGATCACAAGGCTGCAATAAAGCGCGCTCTCTTTTGATTATTATCAGGCTTCTATTCCGAAAACAGTCTTGCGGAAAAGGAACGATTGTGATAAAATCAAAGAAAAACGCAAGGAAAACGATATGAAAATGGGATATTCTGGGAGAAAATGGGTCAAAACGCGCATATGTCTGCTCTGCGTGCTGTTTCTGTTTGTCTGGGCCGGATGTGAGGCGAATCCGCCGGAAGCGGCGGAGCTTGCGGCGGCAGAGGAGCTCAGTAATCCCATGCTGATCCCGGTTCCGCCGGAAGAACCGGAAGTGGAATCTATGCCCGAGCCTGAGAAAGAACCCGAGCCGGAGCCGCTGCCCGAGCCCACCCGGGAACCGGCCGTGAGCCCGGAAGCAGAACCGGAACCCGAACCAACACCGAAGCCTGCGCCGGAATCCGAGCCAAGCCGGGAGCCAGATCCTGAACCGGAAGAGGAACCGGAACCCGAACCTGTCCCTGATCCGGAGCCGGCGGCTCCACAGGATGCAGGCGAGTCCAATGCTTCGCCCGACAGCGCGGACTATGTGCTCAATACCAATTCGAAGAAGTTCCACTATCCCCATTGCAGCAGCGTGGGGGATATGAAGGAATCGAACAAGGCCTTCTTCCAGGGTACCCGGGACGAGGCCATTGCCCGGGGCTATGACCCCTGCGGCCGGTGTAAGCCGTAAGGTGAGTGCGCTTTTTTGGAATACCCATTGTTTTTTCTCCCGAATTGCGGTATACTGTACTATAGCATTGAACACAGAGAAGGAGCTATCAGTATGGATCACGACAAGCTTTATGAGATTGAATTGGAAGATTGCCCGCTTTGCCGGGATGGCGTGGGCCTTTTGGAGGATGAACAGGGCTGGTGCATCTACGTGGCCTGCATGAACTGTGGCAGCCGCACCGCCGAGATCCCCTATAAAAACGAGGAAGAACGCCTGGAAGCCGCCAGGAAGGCCGCACTTTCCTGGAACACCGGTAAAGTCATCTTCACCGGCGCCGGCGATTGAGAAGAATCAAAAATACCGTTTGCGAATCTTCGCAAACGGTATTTTTTTGAAACAATCTCCTCACTACGCTATCCGGATACCATAACACTTTGCCGCTTCGCGGTTTTCTCAATTGCGATTCCCGCCGCATGGAGGACTTCCTCCGCGATCTCCACACCCGCTGTCACTATATCGAAGTCCAGCTCTGGGATGACAGGTATTGCGCGGGCATCACAGAATAACGAACCCCCGGATTCCAGAAATCCGGGGTTTTTTCTTATTCTATTCCCATTTCTTCCAGTTCGTTTTCATACCAGCGGGACTTTTTGGCGTTCATCAGCCAGGTGTCGTACTGGCGGGCGGCCTCTTCGTCGCCCTCGGGATAGGCCAGCGAAATCAAAAAACGCACCACGTCGAAAAGCCGCAAATCAATGAAATTCACTGCCAAAGGCCGGGTGGGTTCCCCGCGTATCTCCCAATGGAAGCGATGAAGCAGATTGTCGATGGCGCGCATCTTGGCGTGATACTCCCGCGCCGCGCGGAATTCCGCCAGATATGGCCGCACCAGATTGGGGATGTCCTGGCCGATCAGCTGTTTTTTCTGATAACTGGCATGATATTCTTTCCAGGGCAGGCTCCAGCCGCAGGTACAGTGGAGCACGTGCTCCCGATATCCCACCGATTGATCGCAGACAGGGCAGAAATAGTTGTGGTAAAAATGCGCGTCATTGGTGCGTACAAGACTCTCTGCCCGGGCGAGAAAGGCATAGCCCACCTCGTCCGCCAGATCCTCATCGTAGAATCCGGCGGCGTTTTTCTCATACAGTTCCCGGATCAGTCGATGGGAAACCCGGGGCGCCCAGACGGGGCGGTCATGCCGTTCGGTCATGGGAAAGTCCTTTCTTATAACGCCATCAGGAACGCTTTTGCGGCGCCCAGGACGGCTTCTGCGTCGGTCCATTTTACGCTGGAGATGGGGGAATGGATATAGCGGCCGGGGGCGGAGATGGCCAGAACGGCTGCGCCGCCGGCCTCTGCCATGGGTTTGGCGTCGGTGATGCCGGCAATGCTGGTCTTTTCCTGCCAGGGGATGCCCGCCGCGTCTGCGGCAGAGCGCGCCAGGCGCACCAGCGCCGGATCATACACTGCGCCGCCGTCCGCCGAGGGGATCACCGCACCGCCGCCATAGGCACAGGTACGCAGCGCCCCCTCAGCATAGGGCAGATCCCCCGCAGAGGTGCATTCCAGCACCAGGCCGATGTCCGGATGGATGCGTCTGGCCGCGGTCACGGCGCCGGAGCCGATCTCCTCCTGCACGGTGAATACGAACCAGGTATCGCAGGGCAGTTCCTCCTGCATCAGCTCCAGCATCACGGCACAGCCCAGACGGTCATCCAGCGCTTTCGCTTTCAGAACATCCTCGCCGTACCACTGGGGTTCTCCTGCAAAGGCGGCGAAATCGCCGGGATAGGTCAGTTTTTCCGCCGCGGCCCGATCCTTCGCGCCGATATCAATGGCCAGCTCACCGGGGCTATAGACCTGACCACGTTTTCCCATATGGGGCGGGATCATGCTGATCACGCCGGGAATGGCGCGCTCGCCCACCACGACCCGCATGGCGGGCAGGATCTGGTTGATGATACGACCCACATTGACAAAGCGGAGCGTGCCGTCCTCATTGATGCCCTTGATGAGGAAGCCCACCTCATCCATGTGCGCCGCCACCATAACGGTGCGGCCGCCGCGGGTGCCTTTTTTATACACCATCAGGTTGCCGGCAGGATCCTCCCGGATCTCGTCGGCATAGGGCGCGGCCCAGGTGCGGATCTTTTCCCGAACGGCATCCTCAAAACCGGAGACACCATTCATTTTACAAAGTTCCAGTAAGCGGTCCCGCATCATGCCTCACCTCCCGAAAAAGAGCGGAGATATGCCGCCAGGAGTGCTCCTGCGGCCTCGATATTGGAGAGCTTGATGGTTTCTGTGGGAGAATGCATATAGCGCATGGGCAGTCCCAGAAGCGCCGTGGCGATGCCCTCGCCGGCGGCACGGACGGCGGAGGCATTGGTGCCGGTGTGGCCCGGCTCCACCTCGATGCCGTGGGGGATCTTCTGCGCTTCCGCCAGAGAGAAGAGCTTCTCTGTCAGGCGGCGGTTCAGATGGGGGCCGCGGGTGATGGTCACGCCGCAGTCCTCCGGCACGCTGTGATTGCCGTCCACACCCATCTGGGTGCCGAAGGTCACGTCCAGCGCAATGGCGTAATCGGGATGCAGGCCAAAGGCCGCGGTCACTGCGCCCGGGCCGCCGATTTCCTCGCCGGCGCTGGCCACCATGGCCACGTCAACGGCAAGGTCTTCGCCCTGCACGGCCTCCATGGCCAGGAGAATGGCCGCGATGGCGGCGCGGTCGTCCACGGAGGGAGACGCCACATGGCCGTCCGCTAGCTCATCCATTCCGGGGCGGAAGATCACCGCGTCGCCGGGAGACACCCGGCGGCAGGCCTCCTCCTGGGAATAGCCGATATCCACCACAATATGATCAAATTTCAGAGGCTTGTCCGGTTCATTCAAAAGATGCGGCGGCATCACTGCCACAACGCCGTAAAGGGGCTCGCGCCCCAGCACGAGCACTTCCTTGCCGGGCACCGGCGTGCGGTCATAGCCGGGCGAGAGCTGCAGGAATCCGTCGCGGATGCCGCTGACTAAGAACCCGATCTGGTCGATATGGCCGTCCAGAAGCACCAGCGGTGCCCCGTCCCTGCCACAGCGGCGGATGCCCACGGCACTGCCGGTGGAAGTGACGGCGGTTTCCTGACAGTACGCCGCAAACATCCGGCATACTTCCTCCGCGCCGGTCCGTTCAAAGCCGGAGCGGGCCGGAATGGCGCAAAGGGTTTTTAAGAGTTCCTTGGTATTCATAAGGGTATTTCCCCCTGATTGCAATTTGACAAGCGCTTACTGTGCGCTTGCCATTTCGTTTACATAATTCTTATAAGTTTCACCCCGCACCATGAAGTTGGGGAACTTATCAAAAGAGGCGCAGGCGGGGCAGAGGATCACCACGTCGCCGGGAGCGGCACTCTCTCTTGCCAGGTCAATGGCGCGGCAGAAATCATCGGTCTCGAGGACAGAGAGGCCGGAGGACGGATACTCTGCATGGTTCTCCACCGCGGCCCGAATCATCCCGGCCGTGGCGCCGCAGAGCACCAGCGTCTTGACATGGGCAAGGATCTCGGGGGCCAGAGGTTCAAAGCTCAGATGCTTGTCATAGCCGCCCGCGATCATGATGAGTTTCTGGTCAAAGGAGCGCAGACCCGCAATGGCGCGGGTGGGCGAGGAGGCGATGGAATCGTTATAATACCGCACGCCGTCAAGCTCCCGGACGAACTCGATGCGGTGCTCCACGCCGTGGAATTCCCGCGCGGTGCGCAGGATCGCGTCCTCCGGCACTTTCCCCCACACGGCGGCAATGGCCGTCATGTAGTTCTCCACGTTGTGCAGTCCGGGCAGGAAGATCTCGGAAATGGGGAGAATCGGGCGGGATTCGCCGTTTTCCTGCACGATGATGGTGTCGCCCTGCAGATACACGCCGTTTCGTTCGGCGGGCGTTTTGGCAAAGCACCAGACCTCGCCGGTGGCTTCCTCCATGAAGCCGCGGGTGATCTCGTTTTCAAGATTCAGCACCACGCGGTCGCCGGCTTTCTGCGCAGCAAATACCCGGCGCTTGGCGTCGATATACTCCGCCATGTCCCGATGGACATCCAGATGATTGGGCGATACATTGGTGACCACAGCAGTACCCGCGCTTTCCGTCATAGTCATCAGCTGGAAAGAGGAGAGCTCCACCACGGCATAATCCCCGGCAGACATCTCATCCGCCAAAGAGAGCAGCGGCGTACCGATATTGCCGCCCAAATGGACGGTATAGCCCGCCCGCTTCAGCATTTCGGAAATCAGCGTGGAGGTGGTGGTTTTGCCGTCAGAGCCGGTGATGGCGATGATGGGACAGGGGCAGACCGCGAAGAATGCCTCCATCTCACTGGTAAGCACCGCACCCGCCGCCACGGCAGCGGCGATCTCCGGCACATCGGGACGCATGCCGGGGGTGCGGAAGATCACGTCCGCGGAAAGCCCGGCAAGATAGTCCTCGCCGCAGGAGAAGTGCACGCCCCGGGGCTCCAGCTCGGAAATGGCGGCCTGAAGCTTTTCCCGGTCGCGGCGGTCATAGGCCGTGACGGAGAGTCCCGCCCCGGCCAGAAGGCGCAGGAGGGGGAGATTGCTGACTCCCACCCCCAGCACCGCAATGTGTTTTCCTTCTAAAGACGCAAGATATGCGCGAAGCGTCATGGTTTTCCTCCCGGAATTATTCTTCCAGAGCGCAGAAGGCGCTCATGGCACGGGCAGTCATATAGAGATCCAGCTTGGAGATCACTTCATAGGGGGCATGCATGGAGAGAACCGGCACACCGATATCGATGGTCTGGATATTGCGGTTGCCCATATAGCCGGCAACGGTGCCGCCGCCGCCCTGGTCCACCTTGCCAAGCTCTGCCATCTGCCAGACAATGCCAGCCTCGTCAAGCGCGGTACGCACGGTGCCCACGAATTCGGCGCCGGCATCGTTGGAACCGGACTTGCCGCGGGCGCCGGTATACTTCATGATGCCCACGCCGTAGTTGGCATAAGCGGAGTTGCGTGCCTCGGAGACCTCGGCATAGATGGGATCAAAGGCATTGCACACGTCGGCGGACAGGCAGGAGGAATTCTCATAGCACTGACGCAGGAAGCAGTCGCCGCCGCAGAGCGCGGACATAAAGGTGTCGAAATACTGGGACTGCATACCGGTGACGCCTACGGAGCCGATTTCTTCCTTGTCGGCCAGAATGCACACGGCGGTCTTTGCGGGCGTGCCCATCTCCAAGAGCGCATGGAGCGCCGCATAGGCACAGCAGCGGTCGTCGTGGCCATAGCCGCCGATGAAGCTGCGGTCAAAGCCCACGTCGCTGACGGGGAAGTTCGGCACGATGGCCAGCTCTGCAGAGAGGAAGTCGCTCTCGGTGATGCCGTACTGTTCATATAAGTAATTGAGAATGGCGAACTTGGCGCGGTCGCTGCCCTCGTCATCCTTCATGGGAATGCTGCCGATGAGCACATTCAGGGCCTCGCCGGTGATGCCTTCTGCCAGACTGCGGGTCATC
>SVLW01000055.1 GCA_015067705.1 Oscillospiraceae bacterium | reverse complement strand
GCTTCTTTATGAAAACTTCCGGGAGCTGGGCGTGCCCCAGTATACCGAGGAGGAGATCGCCTATGCCCAGGCTCTGGTGGATTCCTACGAGGCCCGTCCCGAGGGCAGCTTTGTGGATGACTTTGAAAGCGACCTCACCGAGGAAGAGTTTGACGCCCTGAAGGCCGCGACGAAGGACGGCTATGCCCCGCTTCTTGACACCCTGATCCCCTGGCACCATTCCAAGCGGGTCAGTAAGGGTTCCACCGACGTGGGCGACGTCAGCTGGCTGACGCCTACGGCCCAGATCAACACGGTCTGCTTCGCCGCCGGGGCGCCGGGCCATTCCTGGCAGAATGTCTCCATCGGCGCCACCTCCATCGGCCACAAGGGCCTCCTCCACGCCGGTAAGGTGCTGGCCGCCGCGGCCATCGACCTGATCGACGATCCCTCCATCATCGAAGAGGCCGCCGTGGAATTCCGGAAGAAAACCGCCGACGGCTATATCTGCCCCATCCCCGCAGACGCCGTCCCCACCCCCGTGGGCGACAAGATGTAAGAAAAGCGAAGCGTTTCCCTTGATCAATCCTCGCATCCGATTTACAATAGACGCAGGATTCCCGGACATACCGGAGAATCCACTTCAGGAGGTGCATACAACATATGGACAAGTTCTTCAAGATTCGTGAGCATGGTTCCACAGTACGTGCGGAGATCGTGGGCGGTATTGTCACATTCTTCGCCATGGCGTATATCATCTTCGTAAACCCCAGCTATCTCTCCCAGACCGGCATGGACTATGCCGCCGTTTTATTGGCCACCTGCCTGTCTGCGGCACTGGGCTGTTTCCTCACCGCATTCATCGCAAATGTTCCTTTTGCACAGGCTCCCGGCATGGGCCTGAACGCATTCTTCACCTATACCATTTGTTTCAGTATGGGCTATACCTGGCAGCAGGGCCTGGCCATCGTGCTGATCTCCGGTCTCCTGTTCCTGGCACTGACCCTCAGTCCCCTGCGCAGCAAGCTGATCGGTTCCGTTCCCGCCTTCCTGAAAAATGCCATCTCCGCCGGTATCGGTCTTTTCATCACCTTCATCGGCCTTCTGAACGCCGATATCGTGAAGCTGGTGGGAGACACGATTGTTGACGGCGTCATCGTGGGCACCGACTATTCTGACCTGGGCAATATTCTCCATGGCACGCCCCTGCTGGCCATTATAGGCCTGCTCATCACGGCTCTTCTGCTGGTCTGGAAGGTGAAGGGCGCGATCTTCATCGGCATCATCGTCACCACGCTCATCGGCATCCCCATGGGCCTCACCACCTTCTCCTGGCAGAGCAACAGTCTGTCCGCCCTCAGCTTGACCGCATTCCAGTTGGATTTCACCGGTCTGACTTCCGTGGACGGCGGTATTCTGGCGCTGATTACCGCAGTGGTCAGCTTCTTTATCGTGGACTGCTTTGACACCGCAGGCACCCTCATCGGTACTGCCGCAAATGCCGGTATGCTGAACGAAAAGGGCGAGCTCCCCGGCGGTGACCGCGCCATGATCGCCGACGCGGTTGCCACCTGTGCCGGCGCCGTGCTGGGCACCTCCACCGTCACCACCTTCGTGGAATCCTCCACCGGCATTTCCGAAGGCGCCAGAACCGGTCTCCACTCTCTGGTGGTCGGCATTCTCTTTGTCCTGGCCTGCTTCCTGGCACCTGTTGCAGGCATCATTCCCACCGCCGCCACCGCACCGGCGCTGATCATCGTGGGCGTCTTTATGCTGGCCGGCGCTGCCAAGATCAACTGGGAGAATCTGGAGGAGGCCATTCCCGCCTTCCTGACCATCACCATGATGCCCTTTGCCTACTCGATCTCCGACGGTATCGGCCTGGGCTTTATCACCTATTCCCTCCTGAAGGTCTGCCGCGGCAAAGTCCGGGAAGTGCCGATCCTGGTGTATATCATCTCCGCAGTCTTCATCCTGCTCTACATCCTGACGTATCTCTAAAAACGATAAAAACCCCCGTACAGCAGATGCTGTACGGGGGTTTTTCTGCCTTTTTTCAGATCACGGCAATGGCCTCGATCTCCACCAGGGCGCCCTTGGGCAGGGCGGCCACCTCCACGGCGGAACGGGCGGGGCAGTTCTCCGTGAAGAAGGAGGCATAGACCTCGTTCATGGCGGCGAAATCGCCCATGTTCTGTAAGAACACAGTGGTCTTCACCACGTCTTTCAGTTCCGCGCCGGCCTCGGCCAGAATGGCCTTCAGATTGGTCAGGGACTGGCGGGTCTGGGCGGTGATGTCCTCGCCGGCAAATGCGCCGGTCATGGGATCCAGCGGGATCTGGCCGGAAACAAAGACCAGACGGCCTTCGGCGCGGATGCCCTGGGAATAGGGGCCGATGGCCTGGGGCGCAGCGGCGGTATGGATGATCTCTTTCATATCGGTACGGTTCCTTTCCTCTGGGGATGGGGCTCTGCCGCAGAAATCTTCCGGCGGAGCAGTTCTTTTCCTATGATAGCATTCTTCTTTCATTTTGTAAAGAACCGACGCAATAGACAACTTTTTTGACCATAACACGCCGAAATTGTACGCCTGTTCCCGCTTTTTCAAGAGGAAATACGGTTGCAAATTGGAAAAAGTGTGGTATACTATATCATGTTAAGATAGCAAAGTTATGTCGGCAGAAGGGTTTATGGACGCGATATGGGCAGAATCATTGCAGTAGCAAACCAAAAGGGCGGCGTGGGCAAAACCACCACCGCTGTGAATACCGCCGCGGCGCTGGCCGCCGCCGGACAGCGTGTGCTCCTGTGTGACTTCGACCCCCAGGGCAACGCCACCTCCGGTCTGGGTGTGGATAAAAACGCCATCACCCTCAGCGTGTATGACGGACTGGTGCGGGGGATCCCTGCCCGGAACATCATTCTGCGCACCCGGTTCTGCGATGTGATGCCGGCCAGTATTGCACTGGCGGGCGCCGAAGTGGAACTGGTGGAGATGGCAGACCGCGAGCACGCCCTGCGGCGTCTTCTGATCCCGGTGTCCTTTGACTATGACTATATTCTCATTGATTGTCCCCCGTCACTGGGACTTCTGACCCTGAATGCGCTGTGCGCGGCGGATACGGTGCTGGCGCCCATCCAGTGTGAGTTTTATGCCCTGGAGGGACTGTCTCAGCTGATGCAGACCATCCGCAGCGTGAAGCGTTCCTTAAATCCCCAGCTGGGGATCGAGGGGATCCTGCTGACCATGTTTGACAGCCGGACGAACCTCTCCCAGCAGGTGGTGCGGGAAGTGAAGAAGCACTTCCCCCGACAGGTCTTCCCTGTCGTCATTCCCCGCAATGTGCGCCTGAGCGAAGCGCCCAGCCACGGGCTGCCGGTTCTATACTATGACCGGTCCTCCAAAGGCGCCAAATGCTATGAAAAACTGGCAGAATGCCTGATGCAGGCATAGAACGTGAGGTGGAAGCATGAGTGCGAAAGGCCTGGGACGCGGATTATCCGCGCTCTTTGGCGATGATCCCATTCTGGACGAGGTGAGCTCGTCCGCCCCCGGCACGGCTCTGCGCATCGCCGATATTGAGCCCAATCCTGACCAGCCCCGCCGCCATTTCGATCCGGAAGCCCTGGAGACTCTGGCAGCTTCCATCCGGGAGAACGGCCTTTTACAGCCTGTGGTGGTGCGCCGGATGGATAGCGGACTCTATCAGATCCTTGCAGGCGAACGCCGCTGGCGTGCCTGCCGTCTGGCAGGACTCACGGAGATCCCTGCGGTGATTCTGGATGCGGACGATCTCCATGCCGCGCAGATCGCGCTGATCGAAAACCTCCAGCGCGAGGACCTGAACCCCATTGAGGAAGCCAGCGGATATCAAACGCTGATCGATACCTTTGGCCTGACCCAGGAAGACGCCGCCCGCCGGGTGGGCCGTTCCCGTCCTGCGGTTGCCAACTCTCTTCGCCTGCTCGCTCTTCCGGAGGATTTGCGTGCCATGGTGGAGCAGGGCAGGCTGAGTGCAGGCCATGCACGGACGCTTCTGGCGCTGCCGGATGACGAGATGCGCCGTGCGGCCGCGGAATACACCGTGGCACAGTCGCTCACCGTGCGTGAGCTGGAGCAGTATGTGAAAAAGCTGCTGACTCCGAAAGCAGATCCCGCGCCGCCCCGGGGCGTCACCGTGGATTATGCCGGTGAAGTGGGCCGCCGACTCTCCGAGAGTCTCGGCCGCCGCATCATCTGCAAGCCCGGCCGCAAAAAGGGCAAGATCGAGATCGAATATTACGATAATGATGATTTGGATACGCTCATCGCCCTGCTGGAGCAGGCTGCGGAGCGATAAGAAAGGCAGGTAATACCCCATGCTTGATATAAAGAGAATCCGTGAGGACGCCGCAGGCGTCAAGGCCGCTCTGGCCGCCAAGGAATATGACGCAAACGATCAGATCGACCGCATTCTGGAACTGGATGTCCAGCGCCGCGAGCTCATCGGCCGCAGCGAATCCCTGAAGGCCGAGCAGAACAAGACCTCCAAGGAGATCCCCGCCATCAAGAAGGCCGGCGGCGACACCGCCCCCATCTTCGCCCGTATGAAGGAACTGTCCAATGAGGGCAAGGAGCTGGAGGCAAAGCTCCGCGAGATGGATACCGAGTACATGAACCTGATGCTCTCTCTGCCGAACATCCCGGACGCAGACCTGCTGCCCGGCGGCAAGGAGAATAACGAGCCCCTGCGCTATTACGGCGAGCCCCATAAGTTCGACTTCGAGCCCAAGAACCATGTGGATCTGTGCACCAGTCTCGGCCTCATCGATTATCCCCGCGGCACCAAGCTTGCCGGCGCCGGTTTCTGGATCTACTGCGGCATGGGCGCCCGTCTGGAGTGGGCCCTGCTCAACTACTTCATCGACACCCACATTGCCGACGGCTATGAGTTCATTCTGCCGCCCCATATGCTGGAGTACGAATGCGGCCTGACCGCCGGTCAGTTCCCGAAGTTCGCCGACGAAGTGTATAAGATTGCCAATCCCACCGACGAGGGCCGTATGCACTATATGCTGCCCACCGCCGAGGCTGCTCTCGCCTCCTATTTCCGCGACGAGATCCTGTCCGAGCGTGATCTGCCCCGCAAGATGTTCTCCTACACCCCCTGCTTCCGCCGTGAGGCCGGTTCCTATCGTAGCGACGAGCGCGGCATGGTGCGCGGTCATCAGTTCAACAAGGTGGAGATGTTCCAGTTCACCCTGCCGGAGCAGTCCGACGAGGCATTTGAAGAGCTGGTGACCAAGGCCGAGAATCTGGTGAGCGGTCTTGGATTCCACTTCCGTACCGTGAAGCTGGCCGCAGGCGACTGCTCCGCTTCCATGGCACGCACCTATGACATCGAGATCAACATCCCGTCCATGAACGGCTATAAGGAAGTTTCTTCCGTCTCCAACGCCCGCGATTATCAGGCACGCCGCGGCTCCATCCGCTTCCGCCGCGAGTCCACCGGCAAGACCGAGTTTGTGCATACCCTGAACGGTTCCGGTCTGGCCACCTCCCGCGTCCTCCCCGCCCTTGTGGAACAGAACCAGCTGGCCGACGGCTCCATCGTGGTGCCGGAAGTCCTCCGCAAGTACCTGGGCGGCATTGAAATCATCAAGAAATAAGATTGAAATAAGGGAAAAGGAGTCAATACTATGAGTAAGTTTCTGAGTGAATTCAAGACCTTTGCCATGCGCGGCAATGTGATCGATCTGGCAGTCGGCGTTGTCATCGGCGGCGCATTCGGCAAGATCACCACCAGCATCGTCAACGACATCATCATGCCGGTCATCGGCGTTCTCACCGGCGGCATCAACTTCGGCGATTGGAAAATCGTGCTGAAGGAAGCCGTGGCAAATGCAGAGGGCGTCATCGATCCCGCAACGGAAGTCGCCATCACCTTCGGCAATACCATCGCCATCATCCTGGATTTCATCATCATTGCATTCGCAGTGTTCTGCCTGGTGAAGGGCATCAACTCCCTGCACCGCAAGAAGGAAGAGCCGGCACCCGAACCCGAGGCACCCGCCGAGCCGGAACCCACCAAGGAAGAGCTGCTGCTCACCGAGATCCGCGATCTGCTCCGCGAAAAGAAGTAAGTCATCATGTCTACATACGACAGAGCGGGAAGCTGCTGCTTCACCGGGCATCGCCCGGAAAAAATGCCCTTTGCCGTCTCGCCCTACAGTTATGACTATTTTCAGTTTCAGAAGAAACTGGAACAGGTCATCCAGAACGTCATTTTATCGGGATACCATCATTTTATCACCGGTATGAGCCGGGGCATGGATCTTTGGGCGGCAGAGTGTGTACTGAATTTCCGGCGTGCCTATTCTCATGTCACGCTGGAGGCAGCCATCCCCTTCCCCGGTCAGGCCGACCGGTGGCGGGAGGAGGACCGGCGCGTGTACCGTCAGGTGCTCGAACGCTGCGACAGCAGCGTGACGCTGTCGCCGGTTTATTCCGCAGGCTGTATGCAGCAGAGAAACTGTTATATGGTAGACCACGCATCCCTGGTCATCGCGGCCTTTGACGGCAGCGCAGGGGGCACCAAGAATACCTGCGACTACGCCGCCCGCTGTGGCGTGCCGGTCGAGAATATCCTGTCGGGTCTCTCCGACGGATACCGTCAAATTTAGTGCGAATACACCCGGAGGTGCAAACATGCTGATCGAAAATGAATACGGCACGATCAACATCACGGATGAAGTGATCACCGGCATCGTGGCGAACCATGGCTATGGCGTCCACGGGATGGCCAGCAAGAATAAGCTCGGCGAGCTGGTTCAGCTTTTCAAGAAGGATTCCAGCCACAAGGGCATCAAGATCGAAGTGGTCGAGAACGCTCTCGTGAATATCGAGCTGCATATCGTCGTGCGCTATGGCGTCAATATCACCGCCGCAGCGGAATCCATTACCAGCGAAGTCCGCTATCATGTCGAAGAACTGACCGGCATGAAGGTGGGCAAGGTCGACGTCTTTGTCGATTCCATCATGGCAGACTAAGGCTGTCTTACTACTGCGAGAGGTGAACGAAAATTGGAAAATATGATTAGCGGTGCTGCCTATCGGCAGATGGTCATTCAGGCGGCCTATGCCGTGGAAGCCCGTAAGAAAGAACTGAACGACTTAAACGTATTCCCGGTGCCGGACGGCGACACGGGTATCAATATGAGCGCCACCATCAATGCCGCCGCCCGCGAGCTTGAGAAAATGGGCGACGACCGCACCCTCAGCGAGGTGGCGGATACCGCCGCCATGTGTATGCTGCGCGGCGCCCGCGGCAACTCCGGCGTCATCACGTCCCTGCTGTTCCGCGGTTTTTCCAAGCGGGTCAAGGGACTTGAGACCGGCGATGCCCAGGCCTTTGCAGAGGCTCTGCGGGAGGGCGTGGACGCCGCCTATAAGGCCGTCATGCGCCCGGCAGAGGGCACCATTCTCACCGTTTCCATGAAGGCGGCAAATGCCGCCGTGGAGGCCGCCAAGGCCACCGGCAATCTGCGCGTAACCGTCAGCTCTGCCTGTGAGGCCGCAAAGCGCGCCCTGGCCGAGACCACTGAGCAGAACCCCGTCCTGAAAAAAGCAGGTGTGGTGGATGCCGGCGGTGCAGGCTATGTGGTGATTTTAGAGGCCATGCTGGCCTATATGCGCGGCGAGACCATGGTGCGCACCGTGGTGGAGGACACGCCCTCCGATTCGAATCCCTTTGACGCCTTTGACACCGAAGAGATCAACTTTACCTACTGCACCGAGTTCATCATTGACCGCAGCGGTGCCGGCAATCCTGCCGAGCTGCGCGAATATCTCGAGACCATCGGCGACTGTGTCGTGGTGGTGGACGATGACGAGATCGTGAAGGTGCATGTGCATACCAATAACCCCGGCAAGGCCATTGAAAAGGCGCTGGAGCTGGGTTCTCTCGATCGCATCAAGATCGAGAATATGAAGATCCAGCACACCCAGAAGGTAGTGGCACCCCAGAAGACCGAGACCGCACCCGTGGCCGAAGCCGCGCCCGCAGAACCCGCCGAGGAAAAGCCCTATGGCTTTGTGGCAGTTGCCGCAGGCGAAGGCCTTCACAGCATCTTTGCCGATCTGGGCGTGGATGTGGTGGTGGACGGCGGCCAGACCATGAACCCCTCCACCGATGATCTTCTGAAGGCCGTGGAGTCCATCAATACCCCTGTGGCCTACATCCTGCCCAATAATAAGAACATCATCATGGCTGCCCAGCAGGTGGCCCCCCTCACCGAGAAGCAGGTGGTGGTGGTCTCCACCCGTACGGTGGCCGAGGGCATTTCCGCCATGCTGTCCTTTGACCCGGATTCCGCACCCGAAGAAAACCAGATGGCCATGGAGGCCGCCGCATCCTGTGTGCATACCGGTGAAGTCACCTATGCCGCCCGCGACAGCGTCTTTGAGGACCGCAAGATCCGCGAGGGCGACACCCTGGCGCTTCTGGGCGGCAAGCTCATTGACTCCGGCCGCCGCCAGAGTGACGTGATTCGCCGCCTGGTCAAGGAAATCTGCCGCAATTCCGAGATCAGCTATGTCACCATCATCTTTGGTGCCGGCACCGATGAGGAAGCGGCCAACGAAGTGCGCGCCATGTTCGAGAAAGAGCGCCGCGACATCGAGGTTGCCGTGATTTTCGGCGGACAGCCGGTTTATTACTACATAATCTCCGCAGAATAAGCAAATGTTGCCAAAACGCGGCAGTTCTTTCCGAACTGCCGCGTTTTGTATGAGGACGCCCCTCATGCTTTGTGCAAATCAGCTATTGACGAATATCTCCTGACATGGTATAGTATAAACACAATCAAGAGGGTTTCATGACTGACGGATCATGTGGGCTACCACAGGGGAATGAAACGCCATAAAAGGCCGACCGTCTGGGCAGCATCACAGTCACTGTGTTGCTGCCCTTTATTGTTTTTTGACAGATGGAATGAGGAGGAGAAGCCATGATGTTTACTCAGTGGGAAGGGTTTGCCCCCGGTGTCTGGCAGGACACCATCAATGTCCGGGATTTCATTCAGAAAAACTATACGCCGTACACCGGCGATGAAGCATTCCTCGCCGCGCCCACGGAGCGCACGGCACGCCTGCTGCATAAATTTGAGAACCTTCTGGCGCTGGAGCGGGAGTTCGGCGGCGTGCTGGATATCGACACCACCACCGTCACCTCTCTTCTGAACTACAAGCCCGGTTATCTGGACCGCGAGCATGAACTGATCGTGGGTCTCCAGACCGACCGTCCCCTGCGCCGGGGCGTGAATCCCTTCGGCGGCCTGCGTATGACCCGGGACGCCTGTAAGGCTTATGGCTATGAGCTTTCTCCCAAGATCGAGGACGAATTTTTATACCGCACCACCCATAACGACGGCGTCTTCCGCGCCTATAACAAGGAGACCCGCGCCGCCCGTCACTGCGGCCTTATCACCGGTCTGCCGGATGCCTATGGCCGCGGCCGCATCATCGGCGACTATCGCCGCGTGGCCCTCTACGGCATTGACCGCCTCATCGAGGAAAAGCAGCGGGACAAGGCGGAGCTCGGCATGGAGTGCATGGATGTGGATCACATCCGGAACCAGGAGGAGCTTTTCCAGCAGATCACCTTCCTGGGTAGACTCCGCGACATGGCCGCCATGTACGGCTTTGACATCTCTAAACCCGCCAAAACCGCGCAAGAAGCGGTGCAGTGGCTTTACTTCGGTTATCTGGGCGCCATCAAGGAGCAGAACGGCG
>SVLW01000054.1 GCA_015067705.1 Oscillospiraceae bacterium | reverse complement strand
TGATGATTCAGGTGCCCATGTTCCACTGCTTCGGCATGGTGCTGGCCATGACCGCCTCCATGACCCACGGCGTCACCATGAGCCCCATCACCGCCTTCTCCCCCAGAAAGGGCCTTTTCTGCATCAATCAGGAAAAGATCACCTGCTTCCACGGCGTTCCCACCATGTTCATCGCCATGCTGGGCCACGCGGACTTTGAAAAGACCGACTTCTCCCATATGCGCACCGGTATCATGGCCGGTTCCCCCTGCCCCGTCAAGGTCATGGAGGAAGTGGTGGAAAAGATGCACATGTCGGAGATCACCATCGTTTATGGCCAGACCGAGGCTTCCCCCGGCTGTACCCAGAGCTCTACCGATGACTCCATCGAGACCCGCGTGAACACCGTGGGCCGCGCCTTCTTCGGCGTGGAGTGCAAGATCGTGGATCCGGAGACCGGCGAGGACTGCCCGGACAACGTGGACGGCGAATTTGTGGCCCGGGGCTATAACATCATGAAGGGCTATTATAAGATGCCCGAAGCCACCGCGCTTGCCATCGATAAGGATGGCTGGCTCCACACCGGCGACCTGGCCCGCCGCCTGCCCGACGGCAACTATAAGATCACCGGCCGCATCAAGGATATGATCATCCGCGGCGGCGAGAACATCTACCCCAAGGAGATCGAGGACTTTATCTACACCCATCCGAAGGTCCAGGATGTCCAGGTCATCGGCGTGCCGGATAAGCAGTACGGCGAAGAGATCATGGCCTGTGTCATCAAAAAGCCCGACGTAGAATGCACCGCCGAGGAAATCCGCGAGTACGTCCTCTCCCATATGGCCAAGCACAAGGTGCCCCGCTATGTGGTCTTTGTGGACAGCTTCCCCATGAACGCCGCCGGCAAAATCCTCAAATACAAGATGCGCGAGGACGCCAAAAAGCTCCCCGAGTTCATCGAAGCCGCCGGCATCGTAACCGCGTAAGGATATAAAAGAAGGAAGAAGCCGTAGGACTTCTTCCTTTTTTAGTGGACAGTGGAGAGTGGACAGTGGACAGTTGAGGAATTCACAATTCATAATGCACAGTGCAGAATGAAGGATTCGTACGACCGATAGATTATGCAATTCCATTCCAAAATCCGTCGGGCTTCGCCCGACACCACAATTCTGCATCATGCATCATGAATTATGAATTTCCACCTGTCCACTCTCCACTGTCAACTGTCCATTCTCAAACGCCCCTTGCACAATTCCATTTTTCCGCTATAATAATCTCATCCCCAAGTGAAAAGGAGACTTTCTCATGCATGACGAACTGACCGCCATGGATCTCAAGAAGATGCAGGAAGAACTGGATTACCGCGTGGAGAAGCTGATGCCGGAGCTGATTGAAGAGGTAAAGCGCACCCGTGCCTTCGGTGACCTCAGCGAGAACGCAGAATATAAACTGGCCAAGCAGGCGCAGAACCGCAACCGCAGCCGGATCCGCTATTTAGAGCGCATGATCGCCTCGGCCCGGGTCATTGAGGATCGCTCCGCCGCGGACGAGGTGGGTCTTTATGACAAAGTAGAGCTGTGGCTGCCGGAGGATCAGGAGACGGAAGTGATCCGGGTGGTCACCACGGTGCGCTGTGATCCCCTGAAGGGTCTCGTGAGCAAGGAATCTCCCCTGGGTCTTGCGGTGCTGGGCCGCAAGGTGGGCGACCGCATGATGGTGAAGATCAATGACCAGATCTCCTATGAGGTGGAGATCCGCTCCATCGAAAAGGGCGATGATGACGGCTCCACGCCGCTTTTGAAATATTAAAGAGAAAAACGCCAACCGGGTTCCGGTTGGCGTTTCATTTTGTCTTACCTTATTCTGCGATGAAGGGGATGTCATAGGCCTCGGCAAAGGCCTCTGCGGGGGCACCGGCGGGAGCGTAGATGGTGAGGGCTTCGCTGCCGTCGAAGGCACCTTCATAGATGCCCATGAGCTCTGCCGGGAGATGAGCCTCGGTCAGGGCGGTGCAGTAGCCGAAGGCGCTGCGGCACAGCTCCTGAAGGGAGGCAGGCAGCGTCACGGCGGTGAGGGCCGTGCACTCATAGAAGGCGTCGTCATAGATCTTCACAAGACCCTCGGAGAAGGTCACATCGGTCAGAGCGGTGCAGCCGCGGAATGCACCCTCGCCCACTTCCAGAACACCGCTGAGATCCACGGTCCGGAGGGTCTGGTTCATGGTGAAGGCACCGGCGGCGATGGTCTCAACACCGGCGGGAACGGTAAAGCTCGTCTCGGTACGGCCGGCGGGATAGGACACCAGCACCTTGCCGTCGGCAGAGTAGAGCACGCCGTCACGGGAAACATACTCGGTGTTGCCCTCCTCCACGGTCAGCTCTGTAAGGTTGTAGGTGCCGTAGAAGGTCTCTGCATGGATGAACTGGACAGAGGCGGGAACCTCAAAGGAAGTCAGGGCGTCGCACTCGCCAAAGGCAGCGTCGCCGATGAAATTCAGCGCACGGGAGAACTTGATGGTCTCAAGAGAGGAGCAGCCGTAGAAGGCGCCGTTACGCAGAGTGGTGAGGGTCTGGGGCATGACGACCTTTTCCATTTCCTCGTGGCCCATAAAGGCACGATCGCCAATGACCACCACGCCGTCGGGGATGGTGACCACCCGGTCATCGCCCTCATAGGCGGTGAGGACGCCGTCCTCAATGGTGAAATAGCTGGGATCGGTGCGGGAGCCGGTGACCAGAATAAAGGCCAGGAGGGCCACCACCGAGAGACCTGCCACCACGGAAAGCACCGTCGTCAGGACAGAGAGTTTTCCCTTGGGCTGCTTATTGGAAGTGAGTTTTTCTTTTTTCACGTTATTACCACCGTTTTCTTACCGGTTTTTTCCGGCAAGTGATTGTCAGGTATGCCAAATAAGCCGGGGAAAGGCATACCCGTCATACTATTATACTATAAAAATGCAGAATTTCAAGAGTTCGCTGTGAATTTACAAAAAATTTTCCCGGGAAGAATTCGACCGTTTGGGACGTGTATTGACAGAACAAATGGCAAATAGTAAAATAGGATAGTTAAACTGGTATTTGTATGTCCATTATGATGCTGCCCCGACGGCAGAGAACGGAATGGTTTTTTCATGTCCATCAAAAAAGTGTTGAAATCTTTGAAAAATCGGGCGAAAAAGCTTTTCAAGGCAGGAACGAAGTTCCTTTCCATGAAGGTTCTTTTCCCCGCCTGTTATAATTTCTATCGGCTCCGTCCCGTGGACGAGCGCCGGGTGGTGTTCGTGGAGGTGCGGATGCGCGCCGTTTCCGACAACTATGCCCTTTTATATGACGCGCTGAAGTGCGGCTATGACTTTGATCTGCGGGTGCATTTCCTGGAAGAACTGCTGGTGCCTATGGCCACCACTTATCGCCGCAGTATCCGCGCCCTGAAGGATATCGCCCAGGCGAAATACGTCTTTGTCAATGACGCCACCAATATGATCAATGCCGTCCACGTCCGGCCGGAAACCCGGGTGATCCAGACCTGGCATGCCTGCGGGCCCTTTAAGATGTTCGGCTATTCCGTGGCGGATCTGAAATTCGGCGCCACCCGCCGCCAGATGGAGCTCTATCCCATCCACCGCAACTACACCCACCTGATCCTGGGCGGCACCGAGTCCGTGGGCCCCTATGCGGAGGCCATGGGCATGGAGGATAAACTGGAAAATATCTATCCCATCGGCGTCAGCCGCACGGATGTCTTCTACGATCCCGCCTTTATCGGCGCGGCAAGGGAAAAGCTTTACCGCCTGATGCCGGAGGCCCAGGGGAAGCAGGTGATCCTCTACGCCCCCACCTTCCGCGGCCGCGTGGCCACGGCCACCACGCCGGACATCCTGCGCTATGAAATGCTGCAGGAGGCATTTGGCGACCGGTATGTGATGGTGTCGAACCATCATCCCTTTGTGAAAAAGCGCCCGAAGATCCCGGAGTCCTGCCGGGGCTTTGCCCAGGACATGACCGGCCGGATGTCCATCGAGGAACTGCTCTGCGTGTCCGACATCTGCATTACCGATTATTCCTCACTGGTGTTTGAATATTCCCTGTTCCGCCGTCCCATGATTTTCTTCGCCTATGACCTGGCGGATTATTATGACTGGCGCGGATTCTATTATCAGTATGAGGACTTTGTCTGCGGCCCCATCGTCACCACCAATTTGGAGCTGATTGACACCATCCGGAACATCGATTCCTTTGATCTTTCTCATGTGGAGGCATTCCGGGAGAGATTCATGACCGCCTGTGACGGCCATGCCACGGAGCGTATTCTCGATACCGTGTTCGGGAAAGACGCCCTTGACGCCCACCGTCGGGCGGAGCCGCTTTCCGGCGACTTCCACAAGGTGCCCGTCGCCCCCAAGCGCCGGGAGGAAAAGCTTTCCGCCCGTCTGCGGGAGCTGTTCTTTGGCCGCTATCTGCCCCGGGTGTATGCCCGGGCGGCGAAAAAGCCGGTCTCCGATACGGCGATTTTCCTGCAGTACCGGGGAAAGACCGAGTGCGAGGACTTCCGCCACCTGCGGGAGCAGCTGCCCATGGCGCTTTCTGGCCTGACGACCCGGACGATCCTCTTGTCCCGGGACGGCGGCGGCGGACTCAGCTATCTGCGTGCCTGCCGCGGGGCGGCCCGCGCACTGGCGCAGGCAAAGGTGCTCGTCACGAGAGAGACCATGCCGCTGACCGCGGCGCTCCCCCTGCGGGAGGAAACCGTACATCTCCATCTGCCGGAGGCGGTTTATCCGCTGGAGTCCTTCGGACGGGATCAGCTGTCCTTCCGGGGCGGCTATGCCCAGCCCTTCGGCGGTATTCCTTATGAAAGCGTCACGCTTGCCCCGGCCTCTGCCGCGTCCCTCCGGCCCCTCTTCTCCGCGGCCTATGGACAGGACGCCCCGGCACTGGGTGCGCCAGAGCTGGATCTGCTGCGGGACGACGCATATGCCGCAGAGTCCCGGCGGCTGCTGGAAGAGCTCTTCCCGGCGGCGGCAGGAAAGCGCATCATGCTCTATGCCCCGGCCTCCCGCCGCGGCAAAAAGGGCAAAAAGACCGCGCCCCAGCGCCCGGATGTCCAGCTTCTCCTGGAATATCTGGGAAAAGACTGGGTATTTGTGGCATTCCACGAGCCGAAATGCGGCGGCCACGGAAAGCTGCCGTTCTATTATGACACGTTCTATGCCGACCTCACCGGGAAGCTGCCGCTTCTCCGGCTGATGGCGGCGGCGGATCTTGTGATCACCGATTTCCGGGCGGGGGCCATGGCCTTCTCCGCCACGGGCCGGCCCCTGCTGCCCTATGCGCCGGACTATGCCCTGGAGATCCCCGCCCGCGCCCTCCGGGAGGGCTGGGATCAGGTGTACGACCGTCCCTTTATAGCGGACACCATGGCACTCATCGAGGCCATCCGCACCGCCGCGCCGGGAGATGCCATGCGTGTCTTTGACTGCGCGGACGGCACCCGCCGGATCCTTACGGCCCTGCGGGAAAAACTGGACCAAATGGAGTCTTTGTCTTGAAACGATTACTGCGTGATCTGAAAAAATACCGGTTCTATCTCCTCTATTCCGCCAAAAGCGAGCTCCGGGCGGAGGTGGCCGGATCGTACTTAAACTGGCTGTGGTGGATTTTGGATCCGCTGCTTTTCATGCTGGTGTACTCTTTTATTGTGCGGATCGTCTTTTCCGCCCGGGAGCAGTATTTTGCCGCCTTCGTACTGGTGGGTCTCACGGTGTGGAATTTCTTCAATAAGACCGTACAGGGAAGTGTTGGCGTCATTCGCAAAAACAAGAGTGTGGTCAGTAAGATATATTTGCCGAAATATCTGCTGATACTAACGAATATGCTGGTGCTGGGATTCAAGATGGCGGTGTCGCTTGCGCTGATCTTCCTGCTGATGATCGTGATGGGCGTGCCGTTTACCCTCCACATCCTCCATGCGGTGCCGGTTTTACTGGTGCTGGTGCTCATAACCTTCGGCATCGCCGTGTTTTTCATGCACTTCGGCGTGTTCGTCCGGGATCTTTATAATGTGACCACGGTTTTGCTCCGCATGGTCTTTTATATGACCGGCGTATTCTATTCCCTGCCCCTGCGGGTGCCGGCGCCTTACGGCGAACTTCTGGTGCGCTTGAATCCCGTGGCCTTTGTCACGGAGTCGCTGCGCGGCGCACTCCTTTACGGCACCGCGCCGGATTATCTGCTCCTGGCCATTTGGGGCGCGGTGGGTCTTGCGCTTTCTCTCTGCGGCATCCTCATGGTGTACCGCTATGAAAACTCTTACGCGAAGGTGATCTGATGGCAGTACCGACTATCACCGCACAGGATGTGCGCATTGTCTATAAAACCCTGAAATCCATGACCATCCGCAACTCGCTTCTCTCCTTCCGCCCCGGGCGGATGGAGCTTTTCGAGGCGGTGCATCCCATGAGCTTTGAGACCTATGAGGGCGACGTGGTGGGCATCATCGGCAAAAACGGCAGCGGCAAGAGCACGCTGCTCCGGGCTGTGTCCGGCATCTTCTCTCCGGACAGCGGCACCCTCAATACCTATCAGAACACCGTGTCCCTGATGGCGCTGGGCGTGGGCTTCCGGCCGGATCTCACGGGGCGGGAGAATATTTTCCTCTCCGGGCTTCTTCTGGGCTATCGGGAGAGCCAGATCCGGGAAAAACTCCAGGAGATCATCGAGTTTTCGGAGCTTGGCGACTTCATCGACCGGCCGGTGCGGACCTATTCCAGCGGCATGTTTTCAAAGCTGGCCTTCTCCATTTCCGCCATTATGGAGCCGGATATCCTCTTGATCGACGAGGTGTTCTCCGTGGGCGACGCCAAGTTCAAGAAAAAGAGCTATCAAAAGATCAAAATGCTCCTGGAGGAGCGGGTGAAGACCGCCATGGTCGTTTCCCACAACATGGATACCCTGAGAAAACTCTGCAATCGGGTGCTGTGGATCCATGAGGGAACGCTGCGGGCCGACGGCCCCACGGAGGAAGTCATCTCCGCATACGAGGCGGAATCAGCAGAAGGAAAATAAGGACGGAGATTTCAATGGTTGATTCAGGAAAACTCAGACAGCTGCAGCTTTATGAACGGGATCTTTTGCGGGAAACCGTGCGGATCTGTGAAGAGCTGGGGCTTACATATTACCTCACCGGCGGCACGCTTCTGGGTGCGGTGCGTCACGGGGGCTTTATCCCCTGGGACGACGACATCGACATCGCCATGCCCCGGGAGGACTATGAACGCCTGTTCCGGGAGGGCGCGTCGCGCTTCCCCGCCTATATGCGTCTGCGGGATTTCCGCAATGACGAAAGCTTCTGCCGCTATTATGCCCATGTGGAGGATCTCCGGGTGAAGGTCACGCTGCATTCCGCCCAGAACCAGCGGACCCAGCATGCCTGGATCGACGTGTATCCCCTGGATACGCTGCCCGGCGGATGGCTCCGCAGCCGTCTGGCTTTCTGTGCGCTTTTGCCCCGGCGGCTTTTATATCACTACTCCTGCTTCTCCGACTATGTGAATCTCCATCGCCCGGATCGTCCCTTCTATCAGCAGGCGCTGATCTGGTTCGGCCATGTCACTGGCATCGGCCGCCGTCTTGACACCCGCAAACAGCTTCTTAAAATTCACCATGCGCTGACGAAACCCCGTAAGAAACCGGGCCGTTATCTCGTCAATTTTATGGGACTTTATCTCTTCCGGGAGATCTATCCCAGAGAGATCTACGGCGACGGCGCCCGCTATCCCTTTGAGGGAGCGGCATATCTGGGGCCTGCCGACGGGGACGCCTTCCTGCGGCAGATGTACGGCGATTATATGTCCCCGCCGCCGGAGGATCACAAGACCATCCACATCATCCGCGAGATCCGCGTAGACGAACGCATCGGCGAAAAATAAGAGGAAACAGCATGAAAAAACAGAGCGGACAGCCGGAAACCGAGCTCCGGCCGTCGGAAAAACCTTCCAAAACGAAAAAGATCCTGCTGATCGTCGGGATCATACTGGGTGCGCTGGCCCTGCTGATAGCGGGACTTGCGATCCTGCTGCACAGTTATCTGGGCAAGATCAATTATGATTCTTTCACGGTCTCTCCCCTGCCGCCCCAGCCCATCGGCGACGAGGTGCAGACGGTGCTGCCGCCGGTGGAGGCCTCGGGCGAGGAGGACTCCTCTCAGGAGGAGATCGACGCGGCACAGCTTCTCATTGAGGAAAACCTGAAAAAAGAGCGGGAGGCCATCCGGAATACCGGCAATCTGGCAAACTTCCTCTTAGTGGGCAGCGATACCCGCAACGTGGGCGGCAGCGGCCGCTCCGACACCATGATCTTAGTGAGCATCAACCACGACGAAAAGCGGATTTCCCTGATCTCCCTGATGCGCGATACCTATGTGTACATCCCGGGCTATTATAACACCCGCATCAACGCGGCCTATGCCCTGGGCGGGTCACAGCTTCTCATCGACACCATCGAGACCAATTTCCATGTGGAGATCGATAACTATGCCGCCATCGATTTCTTCGCCTTTGAGGACGCCATTGACGCCCTGGGCGGCGTCACCATCGAGGTGACCTGGGACGATCTTTACGGCATGAATAAAAAACTGGACTATGAAAACCAGATCCACGAGGCCGGAGAGCTGCACTTAAACGGCGCCCAGGCCTTGATGTTCGCCCGCAACCGCAGCTATCCCCAGGGCGACTTCGTCCGCACCGCCAACCAGCGGAAGCTGATCTCCGCCATTTTCAACGAAGCAAAGAGCGCGGGACTCTCCAAGGTGGACGCGATTTTGGACGCGGTGCTTCCCGGCATTACCACGGACATGAGCGAAATGAAGCTGCTGTCCTGGGTGGTGCTGGCCCCCTCCATGCTGAATTACGAGCTGGAGACCTATCGTGTCCCCATCGACGGCTCCTATGAGGACGTCACCATCGGCGGCGCGCAGATGCTGAGCGTGGACTTCGACGCCAATATCCGGGAGCTCCACCGCATCATCTATGGCGAGGACGCCGTACAGTAAAGGAGGCGCACATGATCCATCTCTTCAACCGCAGAGAACTCCTGATCACCCACCGCATGGATGAGCTGTCCCGGGTGCGGGACGTGCTCTCCGAAAACGGCATCCCCTACCGGATAAAGACCCGCAGCAGCGTCAGTTCGCCCTTTGGTTCCCGCGGCAGACCCGCCGTTCCGGGAATCCGGACGGAAGCCCTCTATCAATACCAGGTTTTCGTGAAAAAAGAGGATTTCGACAAGGCGCAGTTTTTGATCCGAAGATAAGAAAAGCCCCCGCTTCCTTTCATCAGGAAGCGGGGGCTTTGGCATTTCTTTACTTGATATTCTTGGCGTAGCTGTCCTTCAGGGACACGGTGCGGTTAAAGACCGAGGTGTCCTTGGTGTCGCGGCAGAAATAGCCGAGGCGGACGAACTGGAACTTCTCGCCGGGCTTTGCATCAGCCAGGGCGGGCTCCAGTTTGCAGTTTTCAAGATGAATGACGGACTCCGGATTCACGAAGTCGTCATAGGTCTTGTCCTCGGGCATATCATTGACATTCTCAAGCGTGAAGAGATTGTCGTAGAGATCCACCTTGGCGTCCATGGCGTACTTGGCGCTGACCCAATGGATGGTGCCCTTGACCTTACGGCCGTCATGCGGGGCATTGTCGCGGGAGATCAGGTCGGCGGTGCAGACGATCTGGGCGATGGAGCCATCGGCGTTCTTCTCTACCCGCTCGCACTTCACGATGTAAGAGCCCATGAGACGGACTTCCTTACCGGGGGTCATGCGCTGGAACTTGGGCGGGGGAACCTCAGCGAAGTCATCCTCTTCGATCCAGAGCTCGCGAGTGAAGGGCACTTCGCGGCGTCCTGCCTCGGGATCCTCGGGGTTATTGACCACGGAGAAATACTCGGTCTGGTCCTCGGGATAGTTCTCGATGACCACACGGACGGGCTTCGTCACGGCGATGCGGCGGAGCGCGGTCTTATTCAGCTCTTCGCGGAGGCAGTGCTCTAAGAGGCGGATATCCACCAGGGAGTCATTCTTGGCAACGCCCACGCGGGTGAGGAAATCGATGATGGCGGTGGGGGTATAGCCGCGGCGGCGCAGCGCGCAGAGGGTGG
>SVLW01000053.1 GCA_015067705.1 Oscillospiraceae bacterium | reverse complement strand
CGCAAAGAGGGCCTCCACATCCGCCATTTTCCGCACGCCGCCCACGGAGATCAGCGGGATATCGCACGCTTCGTGCAGGGCGCGGATGCGATGGAGGAAGTACGGGCCGGCGGAGCGGCCCTTCTGAATGGCCTGCATCCCGGAGATCTCCACCGCGTCCATGCCCATCCGGTCACAGAGCGTCAGCGCCGTCACCAGATCGGCGTGGTATTCCGGGGAGTTTTCACGGTCGTCGCCATTGATCTTCATGAATACCGGCGTATCCTCGCCGCAGACCGTTTTGATCTCTTCAAAGACCTCCCGGATCACCCGGAAGCGATTCTCCGCGCTGCCGCCGTATTCATCGGTACGGTGATTCGAGAAAGAATAGAAGAAGGTGGACAGGAGGAAGGTGTGCGCCGCGTGGATCATCACGCCGTCAAATCCCGCACTTCTGGCGCGCCCTGCGGCCGCGCCGAAGGCCTTCACCAGTGCTTTGATCTCGTCCTTCGTCATGTTGTCCGGGGTCATGACCTTTCGGCCCCCGTTATGCCCTTCGGACTGATGGCCGCCATGGCCCAACTGCAGGATCACCCGGGATCCCGCGGAGGATGCGGCCGCGGCAATGGCCCGGGCATCCGGCAGAAATTCGTCCGACCACAGCGCCGTCTGATAATCATTGCTGCGTCCCTCCGGGGAGACACAGGTGTTGGCACCGATGATGAGCCCCAGATTCTTGTCGGCCAGTTCCTGATACACCGCAATCTCCGCCGGGCGCACATGGCCGTCCGGCGCCCCGTTAAATAGCTCCGTGGCGGAACGCACCGCCCGTCCGGGCAGCGTGATATGCCGTAATGCCAGAGGCATCAGTAATGGATTCGTCATGCTCTCGCTCCTCTTTCTCCGTCTCATGCCGCCTCGGCGGCATTCTTTTCACTCAAAACGGTAACACAGAGGGGCGCGATTGTCAAGCGCTCCCCGGCCGTCAGAACGCCATTACCGCCTCGCCTTCAAACTCAATCCCGATCACATCATCCATGGAAAGCCGGCGGCCGTCCTGCAGACGGATCTGCCTTGCATACGCATCGATCCGGTTCACGATCCCCGTGAGGGTGAGATAGCTGCCGCCGGACTTGCGGGCGTCCGGACGGAAATAGGTAAAGGTCACCTCCGGCTGATCGGACAAATGTTCTGACAGGATCTGCAGTTTGCTGCCCAGATCCCAGAGAAGCTCCTCGTCCGGTTCGATCCGCCGGTCGGTATAGCGGGCGGTCTCCCGGATGGCCTCATCATGCCCCGTCAGCGCCGCAAAGGGCGAGAACTGCCCCGCCCGGTCCATCATGGACATCCGCGGCCGCGTGGCGGAAACGTGATGGAATAAGGGAAAAATATCTTCATAGTGATCGTATCCGTTCATGCTTTGTGTCCTCCGATCTGTGCGTTGCGATCCCGGGCCGTGGCCCCTTCCTCCAGATTCATCCCCTTGAGGATGGCGTTTTTGCCATAACGCTTCCGAATGGTGAGCAGGGCCTTTTGCTGGTTCCGTTCCCGCGCCAGGGCCCGGCGCTCCCATGCCCGCCGGGTGTCGAGCGCAGTGTAATCCGTAAAGAGCTCCATCTGTTCATAGCCGTCCTGCTTCTGCGGCGCGCTCCCCTCCTGCACCAGACGGCACGCCGCCACATTCAGCCGCCGCACCAGAAGCGTGGGGTCGATCACCCGGTCATAGAGCTCCGACACAGCGGAGAGGATCTGCCTGGACGAGGAGCTATATTCCGCCAGATTGGCGGTGCCGTGGGCGTGCTTGGGGATCCGGCGGCCGTAGGGATCCATCACGATGGGCCCGTGATAGCGCCGGGCCCGTTCCGGATCCCGTAGATTCTCGATATCATAGCCGATGGTGATCACGATCTGGTCGGTGACCAGGCCCTTGTCCACCAGATCCAGCACCAGAAGATCCGCCATCTCCCGCAGCACCAGTCGGGCCTTGTCCGCCGGATAGGGACAGTGCAGCACCTGGCCGGAGCTGAGACTATTGGTGGAGGGGCGATAGGCCTTGATGGCCGGGATGGTGCAGGGCTCCCATCCCCAGGCATGATCGATCAAAAGTTCGGCGTTTTTTCCGAAGAGCCGATAAAGCAGATCCTCGTTCCGCACGGAGCATCGGGCCACGTCCCCCATGGTGTACATCCCGTTTGCTTCCAGTTTCTCTGAGATCCCCCGCCCCACCCGCCAGAAATCCGTCAGGGGCCGATGCCCCCAAAGCTCCCGGCGGAAGCGCTCCTCATTCAGTTCCGCGATCCGCACGCCATTTTCATCGGCGGGGATGTGCTTCGCCACGATATCCATGGCCACCTTGCAGAGGAAGAGATTGGTGCCGATCCCGGCGGTGGCGGTGATCCCGGTGGTTTTCAGTACATCCTGAATGATCCGCATGGTCAGTTCTCTGGGCGGGAGGTGATGAATGCGAAGATAATCCGTCACGTCCATGAACACCTCGTCGATGGAGTACACTACAATGTCCTGGGGCGCCACATATTTCAGATAGACCTCATAAATGCGGGTGCTGTAGGCCATATAATGCGCCATGCGGGGCGGCGCAATGAGAAAATCAAGCTCCAGATTCGGATTCTCCTGCAGTTCCCGGTAGGAGCAGGACGCCCCCCGCAGCACTCTGCCGGGGGCCTTTCTCCGGCGTTCGATATTCACCTCCCGCACCCGCTGCCGTACTTCATAAAGCCGCCCACGACCGGAAATGCCGTAGCTTTTCAGGGAGGGCGTCACCGCCAGGCAGATGGTCTTGTCCGTGCGGCTCTCGTCCGCCACCACCAGATTGGTATCCAGCGGATCCAGTCCTCGTTCCCGGCACTCCACCGAGGCGTAAAAGCTCTTGAGATCGATGGCAACATAGACCCGGTCTTCCACGGGACGCCCCTCCTTTCCGCACGCCAAAAACATTTGTTCGGAACAATCGTTCGTATACAGCATACCATATCCCGCCGCCCCTGTCAAGTGAAAAATCCATGCTCCCGGCTGGAAAAATCCGGTGAAATGCAAAAAAGAAGGACAGTCCTGTGATCAAACAGGGTGTCCTTTTTATGCTTATTCCCGCGCACCGGAAAGCTCGCCCAGGGTCGTCTCTCCCCAGCTGTAGTTTGTGAGATAGCTGCCCTTGAATAGCTGGGCATACTCCTCTTTTCCGGAAAGATACCGGTAAAGATCGCACTCCACACGCTCCGGCACGATGCGGCGCTTGCCGTCCCGGGACTCCAGAATGTCGGAAATGCCGTACTCTTCCAGGGTATTCTTCAGGCGCAGCGCCACCTTGCGATAGCGGGACAGGGTCACGGAGTTCACCGGCTCATCCTCCCAGAGGAAACTGATGGCCTCGTCAGAGCGCACATACCCGCCCCGTCGATCCACCAGAAGCGCCAGAAGCTCCTTCGACTTCTTGTTGCGGAAGGCAACGGGATACTCTCCCACGAATACGTCAAAATAGCCGAAGGTGCGGATCCGCACCGGGCACTTCTCCGGAAGACTCTTCCGGCCCGCCGCCGTCTCCCCATCCACCGCATAGAGCAGCACATAGCGGGAGGTGTGGGCGCTGGGCTCCTTTTCGGAGCAAATGGCCCGGATCTTCCGCTCGGTCTCGGTCTTATAATCAAAATAGGTAAACTCCGCCTCGCCGGTGCGTAAAAGCGCCGCAAAGTCCTCATAGGTGGCGTCGCTGCCCGCCGCAAAGCTTTCAAGCGGCGTGAAGCGCTTCGTCAGCGGCAGCCATTCCTCCTCGGTATAGCCAAAGAACTCGCACACGTTCTCACTGGCATAAAGGGGCTTCACCAGGCCCTCCGGCGACACCTCAAAGGCCGCCAGACCATCGGAGAACTGGATCACCAGATCCCGCATCTTCTCCCGCAGCGCCGTGTTCTCCATCTTCAGCGCCATGGCCTGATCCCAATCCCGGGTCTCCCGGCAGCAGTAAAAGCTGACGGCTTCGTCCATTTTCAGAAAGACGCCGGTATACTGCCGGATGGTCTGGTCGGTGGCGCGTGCCTGATAGGTGATCTGGGGCGGCCGGCCATCCTCGCTTACCAGTTTTCTCTGACAGAAATCCCGGAAAAAGCGCCGGATCGCCTCCTGCTGCATGGGCTCCACCGAGGAGATCAGCCATTTTTCCACCGCCTCCTCCGTCTGCATGGCGATGTTCTCAAAGCGTTTCAGATAGGACGAATCGTTGCAGTGGAGACACTTGATGGTGTTATTGTCCAGATCAAAGGCGAAGATCTTCTCGTACACTTCCGAGAGCGCCTGGAGGTATCGGCGGCTCTCGCTGCTTCTCCGCACCTGCCATCGATCTGTCATGTCCATGCAGATGCTCTGGAATTCCTCCTCGCCCTGCGCGTTCCGGCATTTGCTCACCCATCCGAACACCCGCGCCCGGGTGCCGTCACAGCGCAGCAGCGTCATGTCTCCCGCAATGGGCGCCTCTTCCGTGTACACACGGTTTAAGAATTTAGAGAATCGCCGCCGCTCCTCCATGGGGATCATCAGGAAGATGTTCGTGCGGTACATCTCAAAATCATCCATCTCCCCCGCCCGTCCCTCCGGGATATGCAGAAGATCCTTCATATAGGCATTGATCTCCGTGACCCGGGGCTGTTTTTCACAGGTATAGCGCAGAAATCCGAAAGGGATCCCCTCATTCGGAAGGGCCGGGCTCTCGTGCCGCAGATCCGTGAGATCCGTCAAAACGGAATCGCCCAGCACCGCGCCGTCCCCGGTGCGCCGGACGGTCATCTGATCCCGCACATAACGCACGGTGCCGTCCGCCCGGACCAGCCGATATTCCGTGTGCATCGCCCCCGCCCCGCAGGACAGCTTCCGAAGGAAGTCCCGGTATCCGGCCCGGTCCGCCGGATGCACAAAGGGGAGATAGCGATCCTCATCAGGAGAAGATAATGCCTCTTTGGAGACGCCCAGCAGCGCACAAAGGCTCTCGCTGACAAAGTGCAGATGCACCGGCGGGGTCAGCATCACCTGATGATAGCCGGGGATCCCGTATTCCAGAATGCCCTCCATGTTTTCCCTCTGCTCGTTCATAGCGACTCCTTTTTCCTGCCCTTCCCGGATTCCCGGGAGGAACTCTTCTCTTAGAATAGCACAGAATTGTGACGAAGTCTTGTCTTTCCGAAAAATTTTATGCCAGATCCCGGAGAATCTGTTTCCGGATCTTGCCGCTAATGGTCTTTGGCAGCTCCGGCAGGAACTCCACCTGACGGATCCACTTGTATTCCGCCAATTTCCGGTTGCAGAAATTCCGGATCTCCTGCTCCAGTTCCGGCGTGGCCTTCCAGTTTTTCCCCGGCACCACCACGGCCTTGATGGCCTGGCCCCGGAGAGGATCCGGCACACCGATGACGCTGCACTCCGCCACCGCGGGATGCTCCATCAAAACATGCTCCACTTCATAGGGCCCCACCCGGAAGCCGCCGGTCTTGATGAGATCGTCAAAGCGTCCGTGGAACCAATAGCGCCCGTTCTCGTCCCGGTATGCCGCGTCGCCCGTGTGATAGACCCCGTCCCGCCAGACGTGGCGGTACTGTTCCGCGTGATCGAGATACCCGGTGAAGATCCCCACCTGAGCGCCACCCGCTCTTGGCACGATCACCACCTCGCCGATCTCGCCGTCCGCCACGGGTTCGCCGTTTTTGCCCCGCAGTTCGATCTGATAAAAGGGCGAGGGCGTTCCCATGCTGCCCTCCACGGCCTCATCGCCCCGGAAATTCGCCATGAGCAGCGCGGTCTCTGTCTGGCCGTAGCCCTCACAGAGCGTCAGTCCCGTGCGCTCCCGGAATTTCCGGAAGATCTCCGGGGCGAGCATCTCCCCCGCCGTGGCGGCATGGCGAAGTGTCGGCATATCCGGGATGCCCTTTCGCACCAGATAACGGTATACCGTCGGCGGCGCGCAGAAGGACGTGACGCCATAGCGATTGATCACCGCCGTGAGCTTTTTGGGATCAAAGGTATCAAAGTCATAGACCATCACCGCACTTCCCACCAGCCATTGTCCGTAGAGCTTGCCCCAGGAGGCCTTGGCCCAGCCGGTCTCCGCCACGGTGAAGTGAAGTCCCCCTTCCTCCGCCCGGTGCCAGTATTTCGCCGTAACAATATGGGCCAGCGGATAGCGGAAATCATGGATCACGCCCTTGGGCTCTCCGGTGGTGCCGGAGGTGAAGTAGAGCATCATGGGATCCGTCGCCAGGGTCTCCACCCGGGCAAACCGGTTGGAAGCCCCCTGCATTTCCACCGTCAGATTGCAAAATCCCTCCGCATCCTGTCCCACGCACCAGAGCTGCATGGAAAGCCCCGCTATTGCGATGGCCTCCCGGATCTTCTCCGGCACCTCATCCTGCGTGGTGCAGACCACGGCCTTCGCTCCGGATGAGCGCATGCGATAAACGAGATCCCCCACCGTCAGCATATGCGTGGCCGGGATCATCACCGCCCCCAGCTTGTGCAGGGCGATGGCCGCGAACCAGTATTCATAGTGCCGCTTGAGGATCAGCATCACCCGGTCTCCCCGGCGGATGCCCGCCGCATGGAACACATTCGCCATCCGGTTGCTTTCGTCCCGGATCTCCCCAAAGGAGAAGCGGCGCTCCGCTCCATCCGCATTGCACCACACCAGCGCTTGCCGCTCCGGCGTCTCCTGGGCGATCTCATCCACCACGTCATAGCCGAAGTTGAAGTTCTCGGGGTACCGGAGCGTGATTTCCTGCAGTCGCCCCCGTTCATCCACCACTTCCCGGCAATAGCGTTTCTCAATACTCATACGTTCTCCCCCATCACCGCGCTGCTGCCCAGGCGGCGGAACCGCTCATAGCGGTGCTGTACCAGATCCATATCCCCGCTAAGCTCCCGCAGTTCCTCCCACAATAGACCGCGCAGACGGTCATAGAATTCTTTTTTCCCCAGGTCGCGCTCGGATAAGATCCGTTCCACCACGCCGAGGCTTTTGGCGTCCTCGGCGGTGAGCTTCAGGCATTCCGCCGCGGCCTCTGCCTGTTCCGCGTCCCGCCAGAGAATGCTGGCGCAGCCCTCCGGGGAGATCACGGAATAGACGGCATTCTGCAGCATCCACACCCGGTCGGCCAGTGCCAGGGCCAGCGCCCCGCCGCTGCCGCCCTCGCCAATCAGAATCGAGATCACCGGCACACAGAGGGTGGAAAGCTCCAATAGATTCTCCGCAATGGCCTGGCCCTGGCCCCGTTCCTCCGCGCCGATGCCGCAATAGGCGCCGGAGGTGTCCACAAAGCACACCACCGGCCGCCCGAACTTCTCCGCCTGCTTCATCAGGCGCAGGGCCTTGCGGTATCCCTCCGGCTGGGGCATGCCGAAATTCCGGTGGCTGCGTTCTCTGGCCGTATGCCCCTTTTCCAGGGCGATCACCGTCACCGGCAGATCCTTCAGCCATGCCACGCCGCCCACCACCGCGGGATCATCCCCATAGCGGCGGTCGCCATGCAGTTCGAGAAAGTCGTGGAAGATCTGCCGGATATAGTCCAGTCCCGTGGGACGCCGACTGTCCCGGGCAAGCTTCACGCGCTCATATGCCTCGCTCATTGCTTCACGCTCCCGTCGTGCAGTTTTAATAGCTCTGCGATTCGTTTCTTCTGCCCGGCGCGGGGCACGATGCTGTCCACGAATCCATGCTCCAGTAAAAACTCCGCCGTCTGAAAGCCCTCCGGCAGGATCTTCCGGGTGGTCTGCTGGATCACCCGGGCGCCCGCGAAGCCGATGGTGGCCCCGGGCTCCGCCAGAATGATGTCCGCCTCCATGGCAAAGCTGGCCGTGACCCCGCCCGTGGTGGGATCCGTGAGGATCGCCAGATAAAAAAGCCCCGCGTCGCTGTGGCGTTTCACCGCCGCGCTGGTTTTCGCCATCTGCATCAGGGAGAGTAAGCCCTCCTGCATTCTGGCGCCGCCGGACACCGTGAAGCCCACTACCGGCAGACGATGCTCCGCGGCGTATTCAAAGAACCGCGTGATCCGCTCGCCCACGGCGCTGCCCATGCTGCCCATCATGAAATAGGACTCCATCACAAAGAGGCAGCATTTCTCGTGCCCGATTTCCGCCACACCGCAGATCACTGCCTCCCGTTCGCCGCTGGCCACCCGGACGGTCTCCGCCTTTTCCTGATAGCCGGGGAAATTCAGGGGATTTTCCGCCTGGATCCCGGCGAAAAGTTCCCGGAAGCTCCCCCGGTCGGCGATCATCTGGATCCGCTGCCTTGCCTTCATGCGGAAGTGATGCCCACAGGGACACACCAGGTCATTTGCCCAGAGACGGCTCAGCGGAATGGCCTTGCGGCAGTTGGGACAGCGCTCCTCCGGTTCCCCGGCGTCCCGCTGTATGGGCGCCGCCGTGCGGCCGCCCTCCTCCAACTGATTCTTCGGTTTCAAAAATTTGATGAGTGCCATCTCTTTCACCCCTGTCCCAGTAAGGTCAAATCATAGCTTCCGTCGATCATCCGCGCATCCTCCACGATCCCCAGCTGTTCCTCGATATTCGTGGGGATCCCCTCGATCACCAGTTCGCACAGCGCCGCCCGCAGTTTCCGCAGAGTCTCTTCCCTGGTCTTTGCATAGACGATGAGCTTCCCCAGCAGGGCGTCATAATAGGGCGACACCGTCTGCCCCAGGAAAAGCCCGGTATCAAAGCGCACCGACGGCCCGCCCGGCACGTGTAATAGCGAAAGCGTGCCGCAGCCGCCCGCGTTGATCCGGCATTCCATGGCAGACCCCTGCATCCGCACCTCATCCTGTGTGAAATTCAGTGGGATCCCCGCCGCAATGCGGATCTGCCACTTCACAAGATCCACACCCGTCAGCATCTCTGTGACGCAGTGCTCCACCTGCAGACGCACGTTCATCTCCATGAACCAGAAGTGTCCCTCCCGGTCGAGGAGAAACTCCATGGTTCCCGCGCCCACATACCGGAGCTTTTTTGCCGCGTCCACGGCAAGCGCCATGATCTCCCGTCTGGCGGCATCCGGCACCGCCGGAGACGGCGTTTCCTCCAAAAGCTTCTGATTCCGCCGCTGAATGGAACAGTCCCGGTCCCCCAGACACACCGCATTTCCATGCTCATCCGCCAGGATCTGCAGCTCTACATGACGGGCCGGGAAGATGTATTTCTCAAGATATAAACTCCCGTCGCCAAAGGCGCTCCTGGCCTCCGCCGCCGCCTGGTGATAGGCGTCGCAGAGTTCTTCCTCCCGCCGCAGCAGGCGGATCCCGCGCCCTCCGCCGCCTGAGCAGGCCTTCAGCATCACGGGATATCCGATCCGCATTGCCGCCCGGCGCGCCTCCTCCAAAGAGCCAAGCGCAGGAGACCCCGGGATCACCGATAAGCCCGTCTCCCGGATCAGTTCCTTCAAAACAGCCTTATCGCTGAGACGTTCCATGCTCTCGGGATCCGGGCCGATCATCACAATGCCGTTTTTCCGGCAGGCTCTGGCAAAATGCGCGTTTTCCGAGAGAAAGCCATAGCCCGGATGGATGGCCTGTGCTCCGGAAAGCAGCGCGGCGGAGAGGATCGCGCTCTCATTCAGATAACTTGCCGCGGCCTCCGGCCCGCCGATGCAGTAGCTCTCGTCCGCCAGCGCCACATGCAGCGCATGGCGATCCGCCTCGGAGTATACCGCCACGGTGGCCACGCCCATCTCCTTACAGGCGCGGATAATGCGCACGGCGATCTCGCCGCGATTGGCAATGAGGATTTTGGAAAACATGGTCTTACGCTCCTGTCAATGCAAATGAAAATGCCGCGCTGACGCAGGTTCTGCCGTCTACACGGACGGTACCTTCGGCGAAATAAAAGGGATGCTTCACCCGGACGATACGGCACCGGGTCTCGATCCGATCCCCCGGCCGCACGGGAGCGCGGAATTTCACCCGGTCAAGCCCGGTATACACCGGGATCATCCCGTCCTTCATCCGGTCTTTCATGAGGACACAGGCGGACTGGGCCAGAATCTCGCAGAGGATCACGCCAGGAACCATGGGATTCCCCGGGAAATGCCCCTGAAGAAACCATTCGTCCCCCCGCACCAAATAATGCCCCACGGCATCCTGATCCTCCAGCGCCGCGTCGTCCAAAAGAAGCATCGGCTCCCGGTGCGGCAGGATCTTTTTCAGTTCTTCCCGGTTCATCTCGTACCCCTCCGGAGACGGAACAGCTCGGTGCCGAATTCCACCACCTGTCCGTTCTCCGCACAGACCTCTGCGATCACGCCCTCGTCCTCGGCATAGATCTCGTTCATGAGCTTCATGGCCTCCACGATGCAGAGGATCTGCCCCCGGCTCACCCGGTCGCCCACGGCCACATAGGGCGCGGCATTCTCCGCCGGTGCCGTGTAGAACACGCCCACCATGGGCGAACGCACGCTGATATAGTCGGGATCTTCCGTCGTCTCCTGCCTTGCAGGCGGTACGACAGAAACAGTCTGCGGTATGGGCGCACCCATACTGCGTTCCAGACGCACCCGGCTGTTCTCCGCCGTGATCTCAAGCCCCGTAAGGCCCAGTTCCTTCATCAGTTC